>VGEV01000011.1 GCA_016869175.1 Alphaproteobacteria bacterium | reverse complement strand
CAGAGGTGCGTCTTGGCGAGAACAATATCGTAGCTTCCGCGACCCGACGCGCCGATTTTACCCGCATCCGGGCCATCTGGCCGCCCGCGGCGGGGCTCGGGCTTGCCAATGCGCACTCTAGGCGTCAATCTTGCCCCCAAAAGCCAGTCATCCGGTGGATGCTGGGTCAATAACGTCGAAGAACCGCCGCAGTCGCGCTGACTATAGTCCGCACCCACATCTAACAATACGAACACATTACTAGTAATACAACCAAAAGGCGCAGATGACCGAGCGGACCTCGCCCCGCGGCCCGGCCGTCAACTTGCCGGGCGCAGCGCGGCGACGAGCTGGCCGATATTGTGCCGCATCATCGCGAGATAGGTGGGCGCCGGTCCGTCCGGCGCCGAAAGCGCGTCCGAGTAGAGCCGGCCGCCGATCCGCACGCCGGCCTCCTGCGCTATCCGTTCCAGCGTGCGCGGATTGGCGATGTTCTCCAGGAAGATCGCCCGCGTCCGATCGCGCTTGAGTTGCTGGATGAGCCGGGCGACCGCCTTGGCCGATGGTTCGCTGTCGGTGCCGAAGCTTTGCGGCGCCTCGAACCGGATGCCAAACCGTTCGCCCAGATAGCCGAAGGATTCGTGGCTGGTGACGACCTTGCGCTGGTCCTTGGGCACGCTCGCGACTTCGGCCGACGCCCAGTCCCGCAGGCGCCACAGCTCCGCGTCATAGCGTTCGGCGTTGGCCCGATAGAGCGCAGCCCGCGCCGGGTCGCGCTTGGCGAGGGCTGCCTCGATATTGCGCACCATGGCACGCGCCCGTTCCGGGTCCTGCCAGACATGCGGATCGAAGGCGCCATGCGCGTGGCCTTGCGCCTTGCCGTGGCCATGGTCGTGCTCCTTGCGCGTCGGGATGCCGGCGCTGACCGGCACCAACTCGCCACGAAAGCCCGCCGACTTGGCCAATTGCTGGACGCCGCGGTCGAAGCCCAAACCCAGCACCAGCACCAGTCCGGCATCCGCAAGACGTCGGGCATCGGCCGGAGCCGGCTCATAGACGTGCATGTCCTGGTCCGGGCCGACGATGCTGTCGACCGTCACCGCCTCGCCGCCCACTTCGCGCGCCATGTCGGCCAGGATGCTGAACGAGGCCACTACCTTCAGCTTGCGCACCGGATCTTGCGCCAGGGCCAGCGTCGGAAACAGCAGCAGCAAGCCAAGCACCAACATCGAACGGCGCATCCTCGCCCTCCTCACGCTTCGAGATGGCGGAACCGCGCGAGGTGCCGCCGCAGCAGCCCCTCACGCCCCAGCAACAGCGACGAGACATAGAGCGCGCCCGCCGCCAGCACGATGGCCGGACCGCTCGGCACGTCGACATGAAAGGACAGCACCAAGCCGCCATAGCCGGCGGCGATGCCGAAGGCGACGCTCAGCGCCATCAGGCTCCAGAGGCGTGTTGCCCAGAGCCGCGCGGACACCGCCGGCAGCATCATCAGGCCGACCGCCATCAAAGTCCCCAGTGCCTGGAAGGCGGCCACCAGGTTCAGCACCACCAGCGCCATGAAGGCCATGTGGTAGAAGCCGCCGCGGCCGCCCACCTGGCGCAGGAAGCCAGGGTCGAAACATTCCGTCACCAGCGGTCGATAGATCGCCGCGCCCAGCAGCAAGGTCAGCGTGGCGACGGCGGCGATCAGCAGCAGGGCGTCGTCGTCCACGGCCAGGACGCTGCCAAACAGCACGTGCATGAGATCGACATTGCTGCCTTTCCACGACACCAGCAGCACGCCCGCCGCCAACGCCACGGCATAGAAGGCGGCGAAGCTGGCATCCTCGGGCAGCACGGTGGCCCGCGACAGCAGGCCCGAGCCCAGCGCCACCGCGAGGCCCGCCAACAGCCCGCCCACGCTCATCCAGCCCAGCGACAAGCCCGCCATCAGAAAGCCGACGGCGGCCCCCGGCAGGATGGCATGGCTCATCGCATCGCCGACCAGGCTCATGCGCCTGAGCACCAGCAGCACGCCAACCGGCCCGCAGCCGAACGCCAAGGCCAGGCTGGCCACCAGCGCGCGCCGCATGAAGGCGAACTCGGCGAACGGTTGCAGCAACAGCTCGTAAAGCGCCATCAGGCGACCGCCGACCGGCATATCGCCGCCGAGGCTGCCCAGTTCTCGGCCATGCCGCGCGCGCGGAACTGATTTTCGGCGGTCAGCACCCTGGCGGTCGGCCCCCAATCGACGCAGCGCCGCGCCAGCAACAACGTTTGCGGGAAATGCTCGCGCACCTGGCCCAGGTCGTGCAGCGCGGCAACCACCGTGCGGCGCTCGCCATGCCAGCGGTAGATCTGCTGCACGAGATCGGCTGTCGTCCTGGCGTCGATGGCGTTGAACGGTTCGTCCAACAAGATGATGGGCGCGTCCTGCAGCAGCACGCGGGCGAACAGCGCGCGCTGCAACTGGCCGACCGACAGGCTGGCGATCGACCGTCGCTCGAAGCCCGCAAGCTTGACCGCCGAGAGGGCGCGTCGCCCCTCCTCGCGCATCGCCATTGTCACGCGGCCGAATGGACCGACACGCCCCCACAGGCCCAGCAGCACCATCTCCAGCACATCGATGGGGAAGGTGCGGTCGAGGGCCGAATGCTGCGGCAGATAGGCGAGATCGCCGGGCTTCAGACCGCCCAGGTCGATGCGCCCCTCGGCCGCGCGCAACTCCCCGGTCAGCGCCTTGAGCAGGGTACTCTTGCCCGCTCCGTTCGGCCCGACCAGCGCGGTCAGCGACCCCGGTTCGAACCGGCCGCTCAGGTGGTGCACCGCCGAATGGCGGTCGTAGGCGACGGTCAGGTTGTCGAGCACCAGGGCGGGCGGCATGCCAGCCTCCTCAAACGCTCGACAGCAGCCAGACGACGATCAGCCAAAGGCCGAGCGCGGCCGCCCCGGCGCCCGCCACACGCTGCCACATGCCCGCAGCCGACAACATGCTCCGCCCTCATCCCGACACCTGGAAGATTATAACATATCCTAAGGTTGCGTCCGGCGACACGACGATCTCAGCGCCGGGTCAGCGCCTCGATCTGTTGCTTGATTGCGGCGTGGTCGGCGCCGTTGGGGTCGAGCTGGGTCAGCAGACGGCGCCATTTCTCGCTGGCGGCCACCACGTTGCCAAGCCGCAGGTCGCCTATCCCGGCATACCACAGCGCTTCGGGATGTTCCGGCGACAGCGCCAACAGGCGCCGATAGGCTTCCACGGCCCGGTCGGTGGGCGGCGCCTCTGGCGGCGTCGCCGCGATCAGCGCCTCGGCCACGCGGGTCGCCCGCGCGACGTCGTTCGATTGCAGGCCGGCGGCGCGCTCGTAGGCTTCCTCGGACTGCGCCGTCTCGCCCAGTACCGCGTGCGCCCGGCCAAGCCGCATCCAGCCTTCGAAATCGTCCGGTTGCTGACGCAGCCGCTCGGCCAGCCGCTCCACCATGGAACGGATGAATTGCTGGCGATCCTCCGGCGCCATCTGCATCGCGGCCTGCACGTCCTCGCGGCTGGGACCCGGCGCCGTGGCGGCCTGCGCCGGCTGTGCCGGTTCGGCGCGGAAATGCTCGGGCAGTTCCGCCATCGTGCCGCGGCCCAGCGCGTTGCCGGTCTCGATCAACCGGCGCCGCAATGCCGGCAGCCAGGGTGCGTCCGCGGCGGTGTCGCGGGCCAGCGCCAGCCATGCCTGGTAAGCCTCGGACCGACGGCCCGCCTGCAAGTCCGCCAGCGCCAGATAGTAGCGGGCGCCAGGATTGCGGGCATCGACCTGCAGGGCCTTGGCAAAGGCCGTGCGCGCGGCCGGCGTGACCGTGCCCTGCGCCGCGAAGGTCAGCGCCTCGCCCAGCGCCATCTGCACGTTGACATCGACCGGACCAAGGGCGGCCGCGCGTGCGTAGGCCTCGGCCGCATCGGCGAAGCGGCCCTGCTGCCAGCGGCCCTGTCCGAGCAATTGCCAGCCCTGGCGGTCGTCCGGCTGCCGTTTGAGCCGTTCCTCCAGCGCCGCCGTCGCGTCATCAAGGTCGCCGCCAGCGGCCTGTTCCGCCTGGACCGGCAGATCGCCCCGCGAAGCCAGCGGCCGGTCCCGCTCGTACGGCTGACCAAGCCATGCATAGAGCAGCGCCGCGGCGAACGGCAGCGCGATGGCCAAGCCGCCAGCGGTGACCAGTGCCCAACTCGCGCGTGGACGCTCGGCCGGCGCCGCGCGTTCGGCCGCGCGCAACATCCGCCGCTCGATCTCGCTGCGCGCGTTGACGGCGGCCTCTTCGCTCAACAACCCGCGCTGCCGGTCCGCCTCCAGTTCCGCCAACTGGGCCAAGTGGATCGCCAGATCGTAGTCCAGCCGAGACGCCTGGGCCGGACGGGCGCGCAGCAGCGGCCAGAGCAACGCCAGGAGGCAGATGGCGATGATCGCCGCGATCGCGAGCCAAAGCATCAGCGGTCGTCCCGGCCCGCCAGCAAGGCCTGCAACCGCCGCCGCTCGTCCGCTGATAGGGGTGTGTCGATCGGTTCGGCGCCGGAGCGCCGGCGCAGCCACAGCCGAACGCCCAACGCCGCGCCCAGCACCAGCATCGGCGGACCCAGCCATAAGGCATAGGTGCCCGCCTTGAACGGCGGCTTTAGCAGCACCCAGTCGCCATAGCGCTGCACCATGTAGTCAAGTGCGGCCGCGTCGCTGTCGCCGGCGGCAATGCGTTCGCGCAGCAGCAGCCGCAGGTCGCGGGCCAGCGGCGCGTTGCTGTCGTCGATCGACTGGTTCTGGCAGACCAAGCAGCGCAGTTCTTTCTGCAGGCTCTTGGCACGGGCTTCCTGCGCGGGATCGGCCAGCGGTCGGTCCACCTCGAACGCCGCCGCCGGACCAACCAGAACGAGCAGCTGCAACAGGATGGCAAGCCAGCGCATCAGCACTTGACCGGCTGCCCGGCGCGCGCCGCGGCAATCGCCGGCCGCAGCTTCTCCGCCAGGTCGCGCTCCATGACCGGGCCGATATGCTTGCAGACGATGCGCCCCTCGCGGTCGACGAGGAAGCTTTCCGGCACGCCATAGACCCCCCAGTCGATGCCGGTGCGGCCGGTGCGGTCGACCGCGATGCGCCCATAGGGATCGCCGAAACGCTTCAGCCAACCGAGCGCCGCTTCGCTGTCGTCCTTGTAATTGAAGCCGTACACCGGCAGCACCTTGTCTTCCGCCAGGCGCATCAGCAGCGGATGCTCGACCCGGCAGGCGGCGCACCAGGAGGCGAAGATGTTGACCAGCGAGACCTCGCCCTTGAGGTCGGCATGCCGGAACTGCTGCTTGCCCGGCAGCGGCGGCAGGTCGAACGCCGGAGCCGGCCTGCCGAGCAGGGCGGACGGCAGCTCGCGCGGCTTGAGATAGAGGCCCTGATAGAGAAAGCCGCCGACCGCCGCGAACAGGACGAGCGGCACCAGCGCCCAAAGGATGCAACGCAGGCGCAGCCAACCGGCGGCGGCAGCGGACCGGCTCACATTGCTCATGCCGCTAATCCCCGGCGCCGGCCAACGCCACGCCGGCCGGCGCCCGGCGCCGAACCGGCGAGCCAACCCGCAGCCGGCGGTCGGACAGCGACAGCAGGCCGCCCAGCACCATGATCATTGCGCCGCCCCAGATCCAGTGCACCAGGGGCTTGTGATAGAGCCGCGTCGCATAGCCGCCGTCGCCCGCCGGCTCGCCGATCACCGCGTAAAGATCGCCGCTTGGGCGCGGTCGGATCGCCGCCTCGCTGGTCTGCATCGGCGGGTTGCGGAACGTTCGGCTCTGGGACACCAGCAGCCCAACCTCCCGGCCGTCCCGCGTCACTTGGAAGCTGCCCTCGATGGCGCTGTAATTGGGGCCCTGGACCGGTCGCGCGCCGCGAAACGTGAAGCTGTATCCGGCAAGGGTCGCCTGCTGGCCCGGTCTCATCACCTGCAGCTGTTCCTGCTGCCAGGCACTGGCGCCGACCACGCCCAACAGCATGACCCCCATGCCGGCATGCGCCAGGCTCATGCCCCAGGCGGCGCGCGGCAGGTGGCCGGCGCGCGACAGGCTGTCGGAGAGCGGAGCGCGGAACAATTTCAGCCGCTCCGCCAGCTCGACCAGGCTGCCGGTGATCGCCCAGACGCCGAGCCCGAGCAACGGAATGGCAAGCCAAGGCCCGCGATGGGCGAGCGCCGCCGCCGCGAGCGTCGCCAGCAGCGCGGCCGCGAAGGCGAATTTCAACCGGGCAAGCGCGCCCGCCAAGTCGGCGCGCTTCCAGGACAGCATCGGGCCGACCGCCATGGCGGCGATCAGCGGCACCATCAGCGGCCCGAACGTGAGATTGAAGAACGGCGGACCGACCGACACCTTGTCGCCGGTCAGCGCGTCGAGGAAGAGCGGATAGAGCGTGCCCAGGAACACCGTGCCGCAGGCCGTCGCCAGCAGCAGGTTGTTGAGCACCAGCGCGCCTTCGCGGCTCACCGGCTGGAACAACCCGCCCGGCTTCAGCGCCGGCGCACGCCAGGCGTAAAGCGCCAGCGAACCCGCCACGACCAAGACAAAGAAGGCCAGGATGAAGACGCCGCGCGTCGGATCGGTCGCGAAGGCGTGCACCGAGGTCAATACGCCCGAACGCACCAAGAAGGTGCCGAGCAGGCTGAGCGAGAAGGTCAATATGGCAAGCAGGATGGTCCAGCTTTTCAGCGTATCGCGCTTCTCCACCACGATCGCCGAATGCAGCAGCGCGGTGCCGGAGAGCCAGGGCATGAACGAGGCGTTCTCGACCGGATCCCAAAACCACCAGCCACCCCAGCCGAGCTCGTAATAGGCCCACCAGCTGCCGAGCGCGATGCCGACGGTGAGCGCGCACCAGGCCGCCAGCGTCCACGGCCTGACCCAGCGCGCCCAGGCGGCATCGACACGGCCCTCCAGCAACGCCGCCACGGCAAAGGAATAGGCGATCGAGAAGCCGACATAGCCGAGATAGAGGAACGGCGGATGGAAGGCGAGGCCGGGATCCTGCAGCAGCGGATTGAGGCCGTTGCCGTCGGCCGGCGGTGGCAACGCCCGCAGGAACGGGTTGGAGGTGAACAGGCTGAATGCCAGGAAGCCGACGGCGATCAGCGCCTGCACCGCCAGCACGCGGGCGCGGAAGGCGGGCGGCAGGTTGCGACCGAACAGCGCGACGCCGGCGCCGAACAGCGCCAGGATCAGCACCCAGAGGACCAGCGACCCCTCGTGATTGCCCCACACGCCGCTGATCTTGTAGAGCATCGGCTTGGCCGAATGCGAGTTGTTGACGACGTTCAACACCGAGAAATCGGAAGTCACGTAGGCCTGCGTCAGGCCGGCGAAGGCAACCGCGACGAGCACGAGCTGGAGGACGGCGGCCGGCCGGGCCAGCGCGATCAAGCCTGCGTCGCCGCGATGCGCGCCCAGCAACGGCAGCGTGCCCTGCACCAGGGCCACCACCAATGCCATGGCGAAGGCGAAATGCCCGACCTCGACCCACATTCGTTCAAGCCTCCAGCACAAATTCGGCGTTGGCGGCGCGGCAGAGTTCGCGCAATTGCTCCAGCAGGATGGCGGGCAGCGGAATGCCGAGCCTGAGCCGCTCGGCCCTGGCCGCCTCCTCCGGGTCGCCCGGCACCAGTACGGGCAGCGCCGGATCGGCCGCCGGCAGAGCGTGGAGCTGGTCGATCATCGCATCCATTTCCGTACCGAAGCCGTCGTCGGTACGGAATGCCTTGGGGTCGATCGCCAGGAAGAAGTGGCCGATATCGTTGCCCATGGGCGGATTGGCCTTGCGGCCGCGCAGGCCGATGAACGATGCGCCCGGCAGAATGGCCGACAAGATCTCCACCATCGCCGCCAAGCCGTAGCCTTTGTGGCTGGCCATGTCCGCCAGGCCGCCCAGCGGCGTCAGGCCGTGCCGCTCGCTGAACCGCTGCTGCTGGCCGAAGGCCTTCGCGCCATCGGTCTCCGCTGCGCCATTCTCGTCGACCACCCAGCCGCTGGGCATCGGCTTGCCGTTCAGCCAGGCGAGCTTCACCTTGCCGACCGCGACGGTGGTGGTGGCCATGTCCAACACGAACGGCCGGTTGTTCGCCGCCGGCGCGGCGAAGGCCAGCGGGTTGGTCCCGAACAGCTTGTCGCGGGCACGCGTCGGCACCAGCGAGCGGCTGCTAGCATTGGTGGTGGCAAGGCCGACCAGACCGGCTTGCGCGATGCGCAAGGCATAGGCGCCGGCGGCTCCGAAATGCATCGAGTTGCGCACCGCGACCGCGCCCAGGCCCAGGCTTCGCGCCTTGCCGATGGCGAGCTCGACCGCCTGCAGCGAGGCGGCATGGCCCAGTCCGCTGTCGCCGTCCAGCACGGCCGTGGCTGGACCGTCGAGCACGACGCGCACGTCCGGCGTCATGTTCAGCTTGCCCTCGGCCCGGAACTGGGCATAGGGCGGCAGCATCGCGATGCCATGCGAATCGATGCCGCGCAGATCGGTTTCCACCATGATCTCGACCGACGCCCCGATCAGCGCCTCGCTCATGCCCCAGGCGCGGAAGACGGCGCCGATCTGGCGGCCGACCTGCGCGGCCGGAAAACGGTCCAGGCTTTCGGCCACCGCTCAGGCCACCCGCGTCAAGACCTGTTCGCCATCGAAATACCGCCTGAGATTCTCGATCATGAGATCGCCCATGGCGGTGCGGGTTTCGAGGGTGGCGCTGGCGATGTGCGGGGTCAGCACCACGTTGTCGAGAGCGAACAGCGCGGCAGGGGCGCGCGGCTCGTCGGCGAACACGTCCAGGCCCGCGCCGGCGATCCGGCGGTGCTGCAGCGCTTCGACCAGCGCCGCCTCGTCCACCACCGAGCCGCGCGCCACGTTGATGAGATAGCCCTTCGGCCCCAGCGCCTCCAGCACCTTGGCGTCAACCAGGTGGCGCGTGGCGGCACCGCCCGGGCAGGTCAACAGCAGATAGTCGCTGGCCGCCGCCAGGGCGGCCGCGGTGGCGTAATAGGGATAGGCGACCTCCGCGCGCTTGCCGCGGTTGTGATAGGCGATCTTCATGCCGAACGCCTCGGCGCGCCTGGCGACCGCAAGGCCGATTCGGCCAAGGCCGACGATCCCCAGGGTCTTGCCGCGCGGCGCGGCGGTCAGCTTGAATTCGGCCTTGAGCCATTGGCCGGATCGCACATAGCGGTCGGCTTCCACCAGCCGGCGCGAGATCATCAGCAGCAGCGAGATGCCCAGGTCGGCGACGCAGTCGGTCAGCACGTCGGGGGTATTGGTGACGATCACGCCCTTGGCCTTGGCCGCCGCCAGATCCACCCCGTCGACGCCGACGCCATAGCAGGAAACGATCCTGAGCTTCGGCATTCCCGGAATCAGCGCCTTTTCAATGGTGACGTTGCCGAGCGTGGCGATCGCTGGCGCCTGTCCGCCAGGACCGGCCAGGAACGCTTCGGCATTCGCCGCCTCCCAGTATCGGTGCACGGTGAACCGTTCGGCCAACCGTTCGCCGGTTGGCGACGGCATCGGCGCGATCTGCACCACTTCCGCGCGCGCCTCGCTCATTGCCCCTCCCCTTCCCCTTTCCAATGCCCGCCCTTGCGCAGCGCCTCGGCCACCTCGCGCGGCATGTAGGTCTCGTCGTGCTTCGCCAGGATCTGGCTCGCCTGGAATATCCCGTTGGCGTCCAGCTGGCCCTCGGCCACCACGCCCTGGCCCTCGCGAAAGAGGTCGGGCAGCAAGCCGCGATAGCTGACCGGCACGGCATGCGCCAAGTCGGTCACCCGGAAGGTGACCGTCACGCCATCGCCCGCCTTGCGCAGGCTGCCGGTCTCGACCAGGCCGCCCAGGCGGAAGCGGCGCTCGGTCGGCAGGCTGTTGCTCGCCACCTCGCTCGGGCTGCGGAAGAAGACGATGTTGTCTTCGAAGGCCGCCAAGACCAGTGCGGCCGCCGCGCCCAACGCACCGAGACCCGCCACCACTGCCCACAGCCGCCGCCGCTTAGGTCGCATCGCCGCCCTCGCCCGGCTCGCTGCGCAGCGCCCTCAGCTCGGCCAGCAGACGCTGGCTGCGCCGCGCCTCGCCAAGGCTCGCCAGCAGCAGCCACAGCATGATGCCCAAGGCAATGGCGAAAGACGGCCAGACATAGGGCCAGTAACCGCCCATCGCCAAGAACTCGCGCAGGCCTTCCGGCATTGCCACCCTGCCTGCCCCACCCCCGGGGAAGGTTTATAGGGAGGCGCGCTCGGCCGGTAAAGTCGCGAAGCCGTGGCTCGAGTCCGTGCTCTCGCCAGCCGTGAGGCGAAGCGCACGAATCCGTCGCCAGTTGAGTTCGGCGTGCATGCGCAGCAGCAGCACCGCCACGAAATAGGCCTTGAAGCCCACGGCCATCAGCAACAGCGGCCACAGCATGCTGCTGTGAATGGTGGGGCCGGCAAGGCGCAGCACGCTGGCCGGCTGATGCAGCGTGTTCCACCAATCGACCGAGAACTTGATGATCGGCAGGTTGACCACGCCGACCAGCGCCAGTATCGCCGCCGCGCGCGCCGCCTTGCCCGGATCCTCGATGGCCTGCCACAGCGCGATGTAGCCAAGATAGAGAAAGAACAAGACCAGCACGGAGGTCAGCCGCGCGTCCCACACCCACCAGGTGCCCCACATCGGCTGGCCCCACAGCGAGCCGGTGGCCAGGGCCGCGAAGGTAAAGCCGGCGCCCAGCGGCGCCGCCGCCTTGGCCGCGATATCGGCCAGCGCGTGTCTCCAGATCAAGCCGACCGCGCTGGCCGCCGCCATGAAGGCATAGACGAACATTGCCATCCAGGCGGACGGCACATGCACGAACATGATGCGCACGCTGTCGCCCTGCTGATAGTCGGCCGGGGCCAGCAGCAAGCCGCCGACCAGGCCCGAGCCGAGCGCCAGGCCGGCCACCGCCCAGGCCCAGGGCAGGGCCCTGGCCGACAGCCGCGCGAAGCGCGCCGGGTTGGCGAAACGGTGCATGAGATCCTTCCTAGCGCATGCCGGGCGCGGTTTGAAGCGGCCCGGCTATTCCAGGGCAAGCCGCAAGGCCGCTGCCGTCGCCCACGGGGCGAGGGCCAAGGCCGCCAGGGCCTGCGCTGCCAGCAGCAGCAGGTGCGGCCGCGCCCCGAGCCCCGTCACCACGGCCTCCACCGCCGCCACCCCGAAGATCAGCGGCGGCACATAAAGCGGCAGCACCAACAACGACAGCAGCACGCCGCCGCGCCGGATGCCGACCGTGAGGGCGGCTCCGATGCCGCCGATCAGGCACAAGCTCGGCGTGCCCAGCAGCATCGACAGCGTCAGGACCGGCAGCGCCTCCAGCGGCAATTGCAGCAGCAGGCCCAGCAGCGGCGCCAGCAGCACCAACGGCAGGCCGATCGACAGCCAGTGCGCGGCCACCTTGGCGAGCACGATCACCCAGAGCGACGGCCCCGCCAGCGCGAGCTGTTCCAGGCTGCCATCCTCGTGGTCGGCCTGGAACAGACGGTCGAGCGACAGCAGCACCGCCAGCAAACCGCAGATCCACACGACGCCGCCAGCGATCCGCGCCAGCACGCCGGGCTCTGGCCCGACGCCCAACGGGAACAGCGCGGCGGCGATGACGAAGAACGCCAGGACCAGGGCGCCGCCGCTGCCGTGCCGCCGCGCCAGCAGCAGGTCGCGCCGCAGCACCGCCAAGAAGCCGGTCACGACAGTTGACTTTCGCCCAGACGCAGCACCCGGGCGTTGTCCAAGGCGAAATCGCCATGGCTGGCCGCCACCACGATGCCGCCTTGGCCGCGTGCCTTGGCCGCCGCGTCGAGCAGCAGGGCTACGCCATCCGCGTCCAGCGCGCTGGCCGGTTCGTCGAGCAGCCACAGCGGCGCCGGCGCCAGCGCCAGCCTGGCCAGTGCCGCCCGCTTGCGCTGTCCGGCCGATAGGAAGCGCGCCGGCAGATCGGCCAGGCCCGCGATGCCGAAGGCCGCCAGCGCCTCCTGGGCGTCGCCCGCCGCCTGGCCGCGCACGGCCGACCACTGCGCCAAGTTCTCCCGCACGCTCAAAGCCGCCTTGATCCCGTCCAGATGGCCGAGATAGACGAGGCCGCGGCCGCGGTCGCCGATCCGCGGCCAAGCCACCCGCCCGGCCAGCGGTGGCAGCAATCCGGCCAGGATGCGCAGCAAGCTGGACTTGCCGGCGCCGTTCGGCCCCCGCAGCAACAGGCCCTCCCCCGCCTCAAGGCGCAAGTTCAGACCGCGAAACAGCACCCGCTCGCCGCGCGCACAGGCCAAGTCAATCAATTCCAGGGCGCTTGCCATCGCCAAGCGATAGCGCAAAGTAGATCGTTGCGCATGCTGACGGTCGCGGGGCGCCGCGGGGCCCGTCCGCCTGTTGGGTGGGCCGGCACGATCTCGGCCGTGGAAAAGCCATGACGACGATCAAGGTGTACTACCTCACCAACCGGAACGAGACCGGCAGCGACGAACAGCCCGCCTTCGGCGACGACTTCCACCAGAAAGGCCCGCATTACCTGCGGCTTGGTAGTGCCGAGGTCGCGCCGCCCGCCGAGCCGACCGCGGAATACCGCGTCCGTTCGGTCTATCTCGCGCCCGAGGCCATCGCGGCCGAGGACGGCACGCCGCGCCGCAAGCCGAAGCTCGGCAGTCGCGAGATCTTCGATGAACTGCGCCAAACGATGCGACATGGCGCGGCGGACTTGATCGTGCTGATCCATGGCTACGCCGCCGATTTCCGGACCGCGCTGGAACGGGCCGCCGAGCTGAAGCACCGCTATGCTCAGGTCGGCAAGCCGCTCGAGGCCATCGTGTTCTGCTGGCCGGCCGATGGAACGATGATTCCCCTGCTGTCGTATTATCGCGATCGCGACGACGCCAAGGGGTCGGGCATCGCCATCGCCCGCGCCTTCCTCAAACTGCTCAGCTATTTTGGTGAGCTCGGACCCCGCCGGTTCTGCCGACGGGGACTTCATCTGGTGGCGCACAGCATGGGCAATTATGCGCTGCGCCATGCGTTGCAGGCCGCCATTTCGCAGGGCCCCGGCAAGGTGCTGCCGCGGATCTTCCAGAATATTTTCCTGATGGCGGCCGACGAGGACAACGACGCACTGGAACTCGACCACAAGCTTGCCCGCTTGCCGGAATTGGCCGAAGCCGTGCACGTCTATTACTCGGCGAGCGACCAGGCGCTGGTCATCAGCGACCGGACCAAGACAAATCCCGATCGGCTCGGCAGCACGGGACCGCGCACGCTCAGCAACCTGCCGCACAAGATCTCGCTGATCGACTGCCGTTGGGTCGACGACACCCGCCCGATCGAGCATGCTCGGCACCAGTATTATCGTCGTCGTCAAGAGGTGATCGAAGACGTGCAGGCGGTGCTTCGCGGATTGCCGCCCGATCAGATTGGCAATCGGGACTACATCGCCGACAAGCGCTGCTTCCGAATCCGGGCTACCTGATCGGCGTATTGCGGGCGAGGGGTGAAAGAGGTGTCGACGTCACCGCGGGCTGCCGGCGCCGGGCCGGTCATGGAGTTTGGCCTGCAGTTTTTCCCCGACGTCGGCCCGGCCGAGAAGTCGGCCGAGAGCTATTGGCGCGAAGCGCTGCATCTGACCGCGCTGTGCGACCGGCTGGGCTATGGCAGCGTGCGCACGGTCGAGCACTATTTCCATCCCTATGGCGGCTACAGTCCCAATCCGATCGTCTTCCTGGCCGCCGCCGCCATGCGCACCGCCAAGGCGCGCCTGATCACCGGGGCGGTGCTGCCGGCCTTCAACCATCCGCTGAAGCTGGCCGGCGAGATCGGCATGCTGGATGCCATCTCCGGCGGCCGGCTGGAAGTTGGCTTTGCCCGCGCCTTCCTGCCGCACGAATTCGCGCAATTCGGCGTGAGCCTGGAGGAAAGCCGCGCCCGGTTCGACGAAGGCGTCGAGCAGGTGGCGGCGCTGCTGACCGAGGAACAGGTGACGCGAACGGGACGTTTTCATAGCTTTCGTGAGGTCACGTCCCTGCCCCGCCCGACCCAGCGACCGCGGCCGCCCTTCTGGATCGCCGCCTTGGCCACCGCGGACAGCTTCCGGCGGGCCGGCCGGCAAGGCCACGCGATCATGGCGATCCCCATGGCGGGCGGGCAGATGGCGGACCTGATCGGCCTGTACCGCGAGGCCTGGGGGCAGGCCGGCCATCCCGGCCGCGGCCGGGTCATGCTGGCCTTCCACATGTTTTGTGACCGCGACCCGGCGCGCGCGGCGGCGGTGGCGCGCGAGCCGCTCAACCGCTATCTCGCGTCACTGGTCGATGCCGCAGGACATTGGCTCGGGGGCACCCGCTCGGCCGACTATCCCGGCTACGACCGGATCATCGCCGGTCTGAAAGCGGAAAGTTTCGAGAGCCAGCGGGAAAAGGGCGCCGCCTGGGTCGGCGAGCCGGCGGCCCTGGTGGACCGGATCGCAGGCTATCACCGGCAGGTCGGCGGCTTCGAGGTTGCCTCGATGCAGGTCAATTTCAACACCATCGCGGTGGCCGACGCGGAAGCCTCGATGCGGCTGTTCGCCGAACAGGTGATGCCGCGCTTCCGCTAACGGAAGACCGTCAGCAGCGCCGCCAGGGTGGCGACCGAGAACACCGTCGAGACCAGAATCGCGGTCGAGGTCGGCTGCACATAGGCGCCATATTGCTGCGCCAGCAGAAACGGGGTCGCGGCCCCTGGCAACGCGGCCGAAATCACGGCCGCCGCGGTCCACAAGGGGTCCATCGGAAACAGCAGCAAAGCAAGGGCAAGGGTGATGGCCGGCTGCAAGCACAGCTTGCAGGCGACCTGCCAGCCAATTTCATCGAGCGACAGCCGGAACGGCTGGGTGCCGAGAAAAAGGCCGATCGCGAACAGGGCGCCGGGCGGCGCGGCGGTGCCGAGCAGGCCGACGAAGGCGGCCAGCGGCACCGGCATCGCCCAGCCGGCGAGCGACCAGGCGATGCCGGCGATGCTGGCCAACATGAGTGGGTTGAGGGCCAGCGCCTTGGCCACCCGCCGCCAGGCCCGGAATCCGGCGCCCTTGCCGACCGCCAGTTCGAAGGCGACGACCAGCCCCATGATCGTCACCGCAGCGGTCAGGATGGCCGCGACGCTCCCCGGCAGAACACCGGCTTCGCCATAGGCAGCCGCCAACAGCGGGATGCCGACATAGCCCGTGTTGCCGCAGCTCGCGTTGGCGGCTTGCGCCACCGCTTCGAGCCGGCTCCGGCGCAGGAGGTAGTGGCCAAACGCCCAGGCCAGCGCGAAGGTCAAGAACACGCCGCCCAAATAGGCGCCGGCGAACGGCCCGTTCAACAGCACCGAAACCGGGCTCTTAGCCAGGGCGCCGAACAGCATGACCGGAAACGAGAAGTAGAAGACGAAGCCGTTGAGCGCCACCACCCCTTGCGCGCCCAGCAGGCCCCGCCAGCCGGCGAAATAGCCGAGCAGCACGACCCCAAAGATCGGCAGGACGACGTCCGTCAACGCTGCCAACAGACCGCTCCCGTCCCGGCGCCCGGGACGCCGCGCCCCACCCGGCAAACCCCCGTTAACCGATGCTCCGCCATTGTTGCAAGCTTTCAGGAGCAAGAAACGGCCATGGCGCAATCGGCGAGGCCGGGCACGGCACGCCCCGCGCGGCATACCAGCAACGCGTTGCTGGCGGCCGGCGTGGCGCTGATGCTGGCCATCGGCGGCATCGCCACCCTGGTGATCGCCTTGTTGCGGCAGGATGCGCTCGAATACGCCCACAACCATCTCGATGCCGTCGCCGAACTGCACGCCCGGCATGCGGCGCGGGCCATCCAGGCGGTGGACCTGGCCCTGGAAGCGGCGGCCGAACGGGCAGAGACGCTTGGCCTCTCCGACGCCGCCCGGCGTCGGGAGATGCACGGCATCCTGCGCAAGCGGGCGAGCGAAGCGCCGCAGATCCGCGCGCTTCTGATCATCGACGCGCAAGGCCGGGCGATCGTCGATTCCGCCGCCGAGCCGCCGCGCCGACTGCAGGTCGACGACCGCGACTACTTCCTGGCGCAACGCGACCATGCCGACGGCGGCCTGTTCATCGGCTCGCCGGTGCGCAGCCGGCTCAACAATCTCTGGCTGATCGGCATGAGCCGGCGCATCGAAGCCTCCGACGGCCGCTTCGCCGGTGTGGCGCTGGCCTCGGTCGTGCCAGAATATTTTGAGGACTTCTTCGCCGCCCTGCCCGCGGACAACGGCTACTGGGCCGTTCTGCTGCGCGAGGACGGTCGCCTGCTGGCACGCCATCCGCCCGCGACGGGCGAGTTGGGGGACTCCTGGACCTGGGGCGATGCGAAAGGCGGCAACGCCGAAGACGCTGCCGAAGGCATTCCGCCGCAATCGGCTAGCCCGTTCGCCGGCGAGCCGCACCTGAAGGCCTTCCGCCGGCTGCCCGACTATCCCCTGTTGGTCGTCGTCGCCGCCACGGAACGAAGCGTCCTGGCGGTCTGGCGGCAGCGTGCGTCAATCGTGCTGCTGAGCGCGCTGCTGTCGGTCGTGGCGGTCGGCGGAGTCGGCTGGTTGCTATGGCGGCAGAGCCGCAAGGCCGAAGGCCTGGTCGAAGCCCTGGCCACCGCCAACCGCAAGGCCACGGCGGCCACGACCGCCAAGTCCGCCTTCCTGGCCAACAAGAGCCACGAATTGCGCACGCCGCTCAACGCCATCGTCGGCTTCGCCGACGCCTTGCGCGGCGGGCATTTCGGCCTGCTGTCGGCGCGCCAGGCGGAGTATATCGAGGACATCCATCAGGCCGGCCAGCATCTGACGGCGCTGGTGGGCGGCGTGCTCGACATGTCGAAGATCGAGGCCGGCCGCCTGGAACTCGAGGAGACCGAGGTCTCGCTCTCGGCGGTGATTGAGACGTGTCTTCAACTCGTGCTGCCGCAGGCCCGGTCGGCCAATGTCCGCCTCTCGGCGGCGCCCTGCGATCCCGATATCCGGCTGGTGGCGGACGAGCTGCGCCTGCGCGAGGCCGTGCTCAACCTGCTGTCCAACGCGATCAAGTTCACCCTGCCGCAGGGCGCGGTATCGCTCAGCACCAGCCAGCGCAATGGCTCCCTGGAGATCGCGGTCAGCAACACCGGCTTCGGCATGAGCGCGGCGGAACTGGTGACCGCGCTCACGCCATTCGGACAGGTGCGGGGCAACGTGCAGCACCGCGCCCAGGCCGGCACCGGGCTGGGCCTGCCCATCACCGAGGCGCTGGTCCGGCTGCATGGCGGCACGCTCAGCATCGACAGCGTCAAGGGCCATGGCACGACCGCCCGCATCCTGCTGCCGGCGAGCCGGCTCTTGCTTCCCGGCAGCGGCGGATTGCCGGCGGCGAACCGGCCGGAGCGATCTTCGCAATCGGTCGCGATAGGCGCCAGCCGAACGCGATCCTCGTCCCGCGACGACACCCAACCGGCTGGTTCTAGGCCCGCCGCCAGCCTGGGCGGCTGACTGGCCAGCTTCGTGTCGTGCCGGGGCCGGTCCGCCTCCGCCGGTTGGCGCTGGCCCTGGCCGGCTTGGCCGCCGGGCGGCGGCAAGTCGCCGCGTCGCGCCGGCCAGCTGGCATTGGAGCGGGTGAAGGGAATCGAACCCTCGTCGTAAGCTTGGGAAGCTTCTGCTCTGCCATTGAGCTACACCCGCCCAGCCGGGCCAATCGTTAGCACGCCGTCACGACTTGGTGAAGTCGGTCGGCCGCGCGCGCATTGACAACGCCAGCCGATCGCCACACCTTGCCCCGGGCCAGACGGCGGCCGGTGCCGCCGTTGCGGTATGGCCACGCGGTTCCAACGGTCCCTGCATGCGTGAAATGGCGGACGTGACGCTTGCCAGTTTGGACCCGGCGAAGTTCCGCGACGCCGAGCGCACCGCCCGCGGCGAGCCGCGCGCGAAAGTGGCCCTCGCGGCCTTGCACACGATCTGGTTCAACACCGGCACGCTCTGCAACATCGCCTGCCAGGGCTGCTATATCGAATCGAGCCCGCGCAACGACCGGCTGGTGTATTTGCAGCTGGCCGAGGTCGAGGATTTCCTCGACCAGGCGGTCGGCCAGGGCGCCCGCCTCGCCGGTTTCACCGGCGGCGAGCCGTTCATGAATCCGGATCTGCTCGGCATGCTCGGGGCAGCGCTGGCGCGCGGCCTGGATTGCCTGGTGCTGACCAATGCCATGCGGCCGATGCAACGCTTCAAGGCGGCGCTGGCGCCGCTGGCGGCATCCCATGGCGGCCAGCTCACCTTTCGCGTCTCGCTCGATCACTACAGCCCGCGCCTGCACGAGCTGTTGCGCGGACCCAGGAGCTGGGCGCCCGCGCTCGCTGGCTTGCGCTGGCTGGCTGCCAGCGGCTTACGCGTCGCGGTCGCCGGCCGGCTGGCTTGGCGTGAAGGCGAGGCGCAGTTGCGCGCCGGCTACGGCCGTCTGTTCCACGACCTGGGCCTGCCGCTCGATGCCTGCGACCCCGTTCAGCTGGTGCTGTTCCCCGAGATGGACGCCGGCCGCGATGTCCCGGAGATCACCGAAGCCTGCTGGGGCATCCTGAACAAGTCGCCCGACAGCGTGATGTGCGCTAGTTCGCGCATGGTGGTCAGGCGCAAGGGCGCCGACCGGGCAAGCGTGCTGCCCTGCACCTTGCTGCCCTACGACCCGGCGTTCGAATTGGGCGCCAGCCTGACCGCGGCCGCCCGACAGGTGCCGCTCAATCATCCCCATTGCGCGCGCTTCTGCGTGCTGGGCGGCGCCAGTTGCAGCGCCTGAGGGCGCCTTTGCGGCGGCCAATCGGGCTGCCTATGATGCCGACATGGACAACCAGCTGCCCTTAGCCGGACTCAGGGTTCTCGATCTGACGCAAGGCGTCGCGGGCCCGCATTGCGGCCTGTTGTTGGCGCAATCGGGCGCGCAGGTGATCAAGGTGGAACCGCCGGAGGGCGACTGGGGGCGGGCGCTGGGGACCGGCTACCCCGGCCGCCAGAACGTGCTGTCGGTCGTCTACAACCGCGGCAAGCGCAGCTTGGCGCTCGACCTGCGCCAACCGTCCGGGCGAGACATCGTGCTGCGACTTGCGCGCCAGTCCGACATCATGCTGGAGAGCAACCGGCCGGGCGTGGCACAGCGGCTTGGCATCGGCTTTGCGCAAGTGGCGGCGATCAATCCGGCCATCCTCTACGTCTCGGTCAGCGGCTTCGGTCAGACCGGCCCCTATGCCGAACGCGCCCTGACCGACACCGTGGCGCAAGCCTATACCGGCCTCATGTCGATCAACCTGGGCGCCGACGCCATTCCGCATCGCGTCGGCATGTTTGTGGTGGACGCGGTGACCGGGCTCTATGCCTTTCAGGCCGTTCAGAACGCGCTGCTGGGCCGGCTGCGCCACGGCGGCGGGACGGCTCGCCATCTGGACATTCCGCTGGCGCAGTCGTTTTCCGCACTGCTGGCGCCCAAGAGCCTGGAATTTCACCTCGAAGGCGGCCAGCCCAAGGCCCCCAACGTGCCGGCCGGCAGCTTCCGCACGGCCGATGGCTGGATCGCGGTCACCCTGGTCCGCGAGAGCGAGTTTCCCGGCATCGCCCGCGCCATCGGCCAGCCGGCGCTGGCCGACGATCCGCGCTTCGGCAGTTTCCAGGCGCGAGCCGAGAACGCGACCGCGCTGTTCGCCATCCTGCGTCAAGCCATCGTCCAGCGCGGGACCGACGACTGGCTGGCCCGCTTCCAGGCGGAGAAGACGCTGTGCGAGCGGATCTTCGATTTCGGCGACTGGCTGGCCGATGCCCACGTCAAGGCAACCGAGGGTTGGGTGTCCGTCGAACAGCCGGGCCTGGGCCCGGTGCCGCACGCGCGGATTCCCGGGCTGCCGCCGGCGCGCGGCGACGAGCCGCGGGCGCGCGCGCCGCGGCTGGGCGAGCAGGGCCGCGAGATTCTGGCCGAACTCGGCCTCAGCGACGGCGAGATCGCCCGGCTCGCGGCCGACGGCATCGTGCGCCTGCCAGACAACGAAACCGCCCGGGCCGCGGAGTGAGCGCCGGCCTGGATCCGTTGGCCCATCTGGTGGCGACGGCACGGTATTTCGAGGACTTCCGCGTGGGCGAGCGCTTCAACCTGCCCTCGCGGACGATGACCGAGGCGCTGTTCGCCGCCTTCCAGCTTGCCTCGGGCGACAACCACCCGATCCATTACGATGTCGAGTATTGCCGGGCCAAGGGCCACCCTGGCCTGTTGGCGCATGGTTTCCAGGTGGCGATCCAGACCTGCGCCGGCGCCGGCATCCTGGCACACCAGATGGGCGAGGCGCTGCTCGGTTTCCTCGAACAGTCCGCGCGCTTCGTGCGGCCGGTCCATGCCGGCGACACGCTCTATCCCAGCCTGACGCTGAGCGAGGCCAGGGTGCAGCGCACGACCGGCGTGCTGACCTTCGCCAGCCATGTCGCCAATCAGCGCGGCGAGACCGTGCTGGAAGGCCAGCAGCGCTATCTGCTGCGCCGGCGCGCCGCCGCCTGAAGCGAACCCCGCCATCTGGACAGCCGCCGATGCCGGCGGGATAGTGGCCGCACGCGGGCCCCCGTTGTCGAGGAAAGGCACCGGCCGTGAACAGCAGCGATGGCGATGACGTCTACAGCGAAACGACGCTCGGCATTCGGATATCGGTTGAGCCGAGTTTTCTGGAGGAGCAGTCCTCGCCGGCGCAGAATCACTATGTCTGGGCCTACCGGGTCCGCATCGAGAACCGCAGTCCGCGCACCGTGCAACTGAAGACGCGCCATTGGCGCATCACCGACGGTCTCGGCCGCCTGCAGGAAGTGCGCGGACCCGGCGTAGTCGGCGAACAGCCGGTGCTGAAGCCGGGCACCGCTTTCGAATATACCAGCGGCTGTCCGCTGCCGACGCCGTCCGGCATCATGGTCGGCACCTACCAGATGCAGGGCGAGGACGGCCAGATGTTCGACGTGCGCATCCCCGCCTTCTCGTTGGACAGCCCGCACGAGAGCCGCCGCGTCAACTGAGTGCCGGCCCCATGTCGCCGACGGGCTTCGCGCCGGTGGCGGATCTGCTGCGGCCCGTGCTGCATGTGCTGGGCGTCCTGCTGCTGCTGCTCGCCATCGTCATGCTGTTCCCGGCGATCTTCGACTATGCGAGCGACGAGCCGGATTGGCGGGTCTTCGCCGCATCGGCATTCGCCACCGCTTTCGTCGGCGGCGCGCTCGCCCTTGGCAACCGCGCAGACATCGCCGAGATCACGCTGCGCCAGGGCTTCGCCCTGACGGTCCTTTCGTGGCTGCTGCTCCCAGCCTTTGGCGCCCTGCCGTTCGCCTTTTCCGACCTCGACCTCAGCTATACCGACTGCTATTTCGAGGCGATGTCGGGCCTGACCACCACAGGCTCGACCGTCATCGTCGGCTTGGATCAGGCGCCGCCCGGCATCCTGCTCTGGCGCGCCCTACTGCACGGCCTGGGCGGGCTCGGCATCATCGTGCTGGCGGTCGCCGTGTTGCCGATGCTCGGAGTCGGCGGCATGCAGCTGTTCCGTCTGGAGTCGTCCGACAAGTCGGAGAAGGCGCTGCCCAGCGCCACCGCCATCAGCGCCGGCATCGCCAAGGTCTACCTGCTGTTGGTCACCATCGGCACGCTCGCCTTCTGGCTTGCCGGCATGAGCCTGTTCGAGGCGTTCTGCCATGCGCTGTCGGCGCTCTCGACTGGCGGCTTCTCGACCTCGGACGCCTCCATCGGCCATTTTCAGTCTGCTGTCATCGAATGGATCGCCATCGTGCAAATGGCAATTGGTAGCCTCCCCTTCGTGCTGCTCCTGCGGGTGGCGCAAGGCCGATCGGAAAGGCTGTATCGCGATCAGCAGGTGCGGGCGTTCTTCGCTTTCCTGGCAGTCGCCAGCCTGGCGATCGCCCTTTGGTTCTGGCTGGCGGTCGGTCAAGGCGCGCACGAGAGCCTGCGCAACGCCGTGTTCATGGTAGTGGCGCTCGCCTCCACCACCGGCTTCGCCAATGCCGACTACACGGCCTGGGGCAGCTTTCCCATCGTCGCCGCGCTGTTCCTCAACTTCGTCGGCGGCTGCACCGGCTCGACCGCCGGCGGCGTCAAGATCTGGCGCTACCAGATGCTGCACGCGGTGCTGCGCGCCGAGCTGAAACGGCTGGTGCGCCGGCACGGCGTCGGCCGCGTCACCTTCAACCGGCGACCGGTGCCGGACGCGGTGATGGACGCGGTGATGGCTTTTCTGTTTCTTTACGTTCTCAGCGTTGCCGTATTGGCCGTGCTGCTGATGCTGGCGGGGCTGGATTTTGCGACGGCGGTCTCCGGCTCGGCCTCGGCCATCGGCAATGTCGGACCGGGCATCGGGCCAATCATCGGGCCGGCCGGCAATTTCGCGCCGTTGCCGGACAGCGCCAAGTGGCTGCTGTCGGTCGGCATGTTGCTGGGCCGGCTGGAGCTATTCGTCGTGCTGGTGCTGTTCACCCGCAACTTCTGGCGCGCCTGATCGGCGCTCACGCCTCGCCCAGACGGAAGCCGGGGGACCAGCCGAGTTCGCGTGCCGCCTTGGCGGCGCTGGCATAGCCGCCGTCTTCCACCACGTTGTAGAGGCCCGGTCGGCCGCGGTCGATTGCCAGCAGGGCGGCCTGCGCCGCCGCATCCACATGCAAGGGATAGGTGCCGCTGGGTGCCTCGAAGCCGGTGCCGGGCCCCCAGAACGCGCCATAACGCAGCACAATGCCCTGCATGGGCTGGGCGCTCAGCACCGCCTGTTCGAGCGCCACGACACCCTTGACGGTGACGCCCCGGCGGCCTTCGGCGCCGCGATCGAGCGGATCGTCCTCGGCATGCGGCTCGGGCCCGCTGGCATAGGCCCAGAGAATGCTCTGCGCGATGAACCGGCGCGCACCGGCCGCCAAGGCCGCTGCCACCAGATTGGCAGTGCCGGCCTCGCGCAGCCGCGCGTTGCCGGCAACCGCGTCGGCCATGCGGGCCGGGTCGAGCGCCGGCGGCAAGTCGGTCAACTGATGGATCACCACTTCCGGCCGCGCCGCCGCCACGGCCCTGTGCAAGGCCGCCTGGTCGAACACATCGACCAGCACCGGCGCGGCGCCAGCGCCGCGCAGCCATTCCGCCTTGGCCGGTTGGCGGGTGCTGCCGGTGACCTGGAAACCCGCCCCCAGCAGCTGCGGCACCAGACGCCGGCCGACCGCGCCGGCCGCGCCGGCCAGGAACACGCCGCGCGCCATCGCCGTCTCAGCGGTTCATGCGGTTGTCGACCAGATCCCTGACCACGCCCGGGTCAGCCAGCGTCGAGGTGTCGCCCAGGTTGGCATGGTCCTGCTCGGCGATCTTGCGCAAGATCCGGCGCATGATCTTGCCCGAGCGCGTCTTCGGCAGGCCGGGTGCCCACTGGATATGGTCGGGCGCGGCGATCGGCGAGAGATGCTTGCGCACGAAGTCGATCAGTTCCTTGCGCAACGGCTCGCTGGGCTGTTCGCCAGCGTTCAACGTGACATAGGCATAGATGCCCTGGCCCTTGATATCGTGCGGAAAGCCGACCACCGCCGCCTCCGCCACCTTGGGATGCGCCACCAGCGCGCTCTCCACCTCCGCCGTGCCCAGGCGATGGCCAGCGACATTGATCACGTCGTCGACCCGCCCGGTGATCCAGTAATAGCCGTCCTCGTCGCGCCGGCAACCGTCGCCGGTGAAATACTTGCCCGGGAACTGCACGAAATAGGTGTTGATGAAGCGCTGATGGTCGCCATAGACCGTGCGCATCTGGCCTGGCCAGCTATCCAGCAGGCACAGGTTGCCGGTGCCGGCGCCCTCGACCGGCTTGCCGTCATTGTCGACCAGGCCGGGCCTGACGCCGAAGAAGGGCCGCGTCGCGCTGCCGGGTTTCAGCGCCGTGGCGCCAGGCAGCGGGGTGATCAGGATGCCGCCCGTTTCGGTCTGCCACCAGGTATCGACGATGGGGCAACGCCCGTCGCCCACCACCCGGTGGTACCACAGCCAAGCCTCGGGGTTGATCGGCTCGCCGACCGAACCCAACAGGCGCAGGCTGGCGCGGCTCGCCTTCTTCACCGGACCCTCGCCCTCGCGCATCAGCGCGCGGATGGCGGTGGGCGCGGTATAGAAGATGTTGACCTTGTGCTTGTCGCAGACCTGCCAGAAGCGCGAGGCGTCGGGATGGTTCGGCACGCCCTCGAACATCAGCGTGGTGGCGCCGTTGGCCAGCGGGCCATAGAGAATATAGCTGTGGCCGGTCACCCAGCCGACATCGGCCGTGCACCAGTAGATGTCGCCGTCGTGATAGTCGAACACATACTGTTGCGTCATCGAAACGTAGACCATGTAGCCGCCGGTCGTATGCAGCACACCCTTGGGCTTGCCGGTCGAACCGGAGGTGTAGAGGATGAACAGCGGGTCCTCGGCGGCCATTTCCTCGGCCTTGCATTTGGGCGACGCCGCGGCCATGCGCTCGTGGTACCAGACGTCGCGCCCGGCCTGCATGGCGACGTTGCCGCCGGTGTGCCTGACCACGAGGCAGTTCTTGACCGACGGACAGGATTTCAGCGCCTCGTCGGTGTTGGCCTTCAGCGCCACCTTGCGGCCGCCGCGCAGGCCCTCGTCGGCGGTGATGACGAAGTTGCTGTCGCAGTCCTGTATGCGGTTGGCCAGGCTGTCGGGCGAGAAGCCGCCGAACACCACCGAGTGGATCGCGCCGATCCGTGCGCAGGCCAGCATGGCAACCGCCGCTTCCGGGATCATCGGCAGGTAGATGGTGACCCGGTCGCCCTTTTTGATGCCGAGCCCCTTCAGCACGTTGGCGAGCTTGCAGACCTCGCCGTGCAGTTGCCGATAGGTCAGCCGCTTGTCGACCTTGGGGTCATCGCCCTCCCAGATGATCGCCACCTGCTCGCCACGCTTGGCGAGATGGCGGTCCAGGCAGTTATGCGAGGCGTTCAGCGTGCCGTCGTGGAACCAGCGGATATGCAGGTCCTTGGCGTCATAGGAGACATCCTTGATCTTGGAGTACGGCCTGAACCAGTCGATGCGCCGCCCGTGTTCGGCCCAGAAGGCCTCCGGCTGGCTGATCGACCGCTCGTACATCGCCCGGTACTTGGCCTCGTCGAGATAGGCGCGCTGGCGCCATTCCTGCGGAACTTGCAGCAGCGTCTCGCCCGTCATTCCCTTCCCCCCGCTTGGTGCGGCCGTTCCTGACTTGGACCGGGATTATGGCCAGCCCCCCTTGGCGCGACAAGGCAATCCGCGCCTGTGCTATCTATCGTGCCGGTTACCGGTTTGCTTGAGGGACATCCGCATGCTGCTGCAGATGCAGACCTGGGCCGAGGTGGAACGCTACCTCGCGACCTCCAATGCCGTCATCGTGCCGATCGGTTCAACCGAACAGCACGGGCCGAACGGCCTGATCGGCACCGATGCCCTATGCGGGGAATATTTCGCCAAGGGCGCCGGCGAACTGGCCGGTGCCATGGTGGCGCCCACCATCAACGTCGGCATGGCGCAGCACCACATGGCTTTCACCGGCTCCATGACGCTGAAGCCCACGACGCTCATCCTGGTGATCAAGGAATGGGTGGCCAGCTTGGCGCATCACGGCTTCGAGAAATTCTTCTTCGTCAACGGCCATGGCGGCAACATCGCCACCATCAATGCCGCCTTCCAGGAACTCTATGCCGACGAAAGCCTGGCCAAGGGCGGCAACCGGCCGGGCGTGCTCTGCCGGCTGCGCAACTGGTGGGACGGGCCTAAGGTCAACGCCCTCATCAAGGAGCTGTTCGCCGATCAGGACGGCAGCCACGCCACCTGTTCGGAGGTTTCGGTGACGCAGCATCTGTTTCCCGACGCCATCAAGCAGGCCCCGGACATGGGCCCGCCCTCGCCCCATCGCGGCCCCTGGGCCAACGCCGACGACTATCGGCGCAAGTTCCCGGACGGCCGGATTGGCGCGCACAGCTATCTTGCCAACCCGCAGGCCGGCAAGCGCATCTACGACTGCGGCATCGCCGAAATCGCCGAGGACTACCGCAAATTCGTCGCCGAACCGCGCTGAGACGCCACCATGCAACGTCTGGTCGATCTGTTCGAGGCGGCGGTTGGCCGCAATCCCAAGGGGCCCTTCATCTGCATCCCGCCGCTCGCCGGCCGCAGCTATTTGCCCGAGGGCGCCGAGTGGAGCTATGCCGAGATCGCGACACGCGTGGACGAGATCGAGCGGCTCTATCGGGCCGCCGGTTATGGTCACGGCCACCGCGTGGCGGCCCTGCTGGAGAACCGGCCTGAGATGCTCTTGCATTTCTTCGCGCTCAACCGGCTGGGCGCGGTGCTGGTGCCGCTCAACCCCTATTACCGCACCGACGAGCTCAGCTATGTGATTGATCATTCCGAAGCCGATCTGGCGGTCTCGGTGCCGGAGCGGCTGGCGGAATTGACCGAGGTCTGTCGGGCGCTACCGCGGCCGATCCCGGTGTTCGACGTCTATGCGCTGGCGGGCCGCCTGCCCGGACCGCGCGGGCCGGCTCTGCCAGGCGCGCCGGAGCAGACCAGCGAGGCGGCGCTGCTCTACACTTCCGGCACCACCGGTCGGCCGAAGGGCTGCCGCTTGCCCAACGAATACTTCCTCAATTCCGAGCGCTGGTATGCCAAGGCGAGCGGGCACATGCGCCTCGATGATCGTCGCGACCGCGCGATCAATCCGCTGCCCTTGTTTCATGCCAATGCACTGGCCATTTCCACCCCCGGCATGCTGGCCGTGGCCGGATGCGTGATCGTGCCCGACCGCTTCCATGCCAGCCGCTGGTGGCGGGACTGCATCGAGTGTCGGGCCACGCTCTGCCACTATCTGGGCATCATGCCGCCGGCGCTGCTGAACCTGCCGCCTTCGCCGCAGGAACGGCAGCACAGGATGCGGTTCGCGCTGGGCGGCGGCATCGATCCCGAACAGCACGCCGCCGCCGAGGAACGCTTCGGCATGCCGTTCATCGAGCTCTGGGGCATGACGGAATGCGGCGTGCCCTGCTTTGCCGGCGAGGAGCCGCGCAAGGTCGGCACGCGCGCCTTCGGCCGCATCGTGCCCGACATGGAAGCGCGGATCGTCGACGACAATGAACAGCCCGTGCCGTTCGGCGCGCCCGGCGAACTGCAGATCCGCCGGCGCGGCGCCGAGCCCCGGCGCGGATTCTTCCTCGACTATCTGAAGAACCCGGAAGCGACGGAGGAGGCCTGGCAGGGCGGTTGGTTCCATACCGGCGATGCCTGCACGCAAGACGCCGACGGCGTGCTGCATTTCGTCGACCGCAAGAAGAACATCGTGCGCCGCTCGGGCGAGAACATCGCCGCCGCGGAAGTGGAAGGCGTGCTGCAGGCCTCGCCCGACGTGGCGCAGGCCGCGGTACTCGCGGTCAAGGACGAGTTCCGGCAGGAGGAGGTGATGGCCTGCATCGTCCCCAAGGCCGGCATCGCCAGGGAAAGGGCGACCGCCGAGCGGATCTTTCAATGGTGCAGCGAGCGGCTGGCCTATTACAAGGCGCCGGGCTGGATCCTGTTCCTCGACCGCCTGCCCACCACCTCGACGCAGAAGGTGCAGAAGCACGAGATCTTGGGCCGCGATGTCGATCCGCGCACGCTGCCGGGCGCCCTGGATTTCCGCCCCGGCAAGAAGGACCGTCGTTGAGCGAGGCAAGCGGACGCTGGCGGCGCTATTACGACAAGACCGCCGGCCGGCCAGCCCGGCAAACGCTGCTGGCGGCGCTCGATGCCTTTGCCCGCGACGGGCGCGAGCCGGCCGAACGGTTCGCGGTCGATCTCGGCTGCGGCAACGGGCGCGACGCGATCGAACTGCTCAAGCGCGGCTGGTCGGTGCTGGCGATCGATTCCGAGCCGGCGGCGATCGAGGAATTGAGCCGGCGCGCCGACCTGCCGCCCGGGGCGCGTCTGCGAACCCAGGTCGGCCGTTCGAGACCGCCGAATGGCCTGCCTGCGACCTGGTCAATGCCAGCTTCAGCCTGCCCTTGGTGCCGCGCCGGGCCTTTGCCGGTCTATGACTGCGCATTGTCGCCTCGCTGCGGCCAGGCGGCCGCTTTGCCGGCCAGTTCTATGGCGAACGCGACGGCTGGGCCGGCGACCCGGGCATGACCCACCTCGCGCGCGGCGAACTCGACGATCTGCTGACGGGTCTCTCGCTCGAACATTTCGAGGAGGTCGAGGAGGACAGCGTCACGCCCCGCGGCAAGCCGAAGCACTGGCACGTCTTTCACATCGTGGTGCGCAAGGGCTGAGCGGCGCGTTCGAGCCGCCGCATGGCGACAACGCACAGCGCGCCGGCCAAGCCCAGCAGGGCAAGCCCGCCGAAGGTCAGGGCATAGGAGCCTGTCGCCTGATAGGCCAGCGAGAAGCCGGCCGGCCCCACCAGGACGCCGGCAAAAGAAAAGAACAAGATGCCGCCCGTCGCCATGGAAACCGTGCCCGGCGGACTGAGCCGCATGACCTCGCCCATGGCGACGCCGTTCCAGCCGATGCCCGTGGCGCCCAGAACCGCCAGCACGGCATAGACCGCCAGATCCGGCCAGGCGGGCGATAGCTGCGTCAAGGCGCCGGCGGCGGCGACCGCGAAACCGGCGATCAGCAGCAGCGCCACCCCGCCGCTGTGCCAACGGTCGGCGAACCAGCCCCAAAAGATGCGCCCCGTGACGCCCGCGGTCTGCACCACGGCCAGCGCCACGCCCGCCTTGATCAGCGGCATGCGCGCCTCGCTCACCAGCAGCGTCACTACATAGGTCATCACGCAAAGCTGCAGCGCGGCGTAGCAGGTCGTGAAGCCGGACAGCGCACGCAAGGCCGGCAGCCGCCAGACCAGGCCGGCACTGCCCAGGCCGACGCTGCGCAGCCGGGCACGCGGCTCGCGGTCATCGTCCCAGCGTCGGCGCAGGCCCAGCAGGGCGCACGCCAGCGTCAGCGCCAGCACCACAGCGAAGGCCAGCGCCGCTTGCCAGCCGAACTCCAAAGCCAAGCGCGGCGCCACGAGGCCCGCCACCACGCCGCCCAGTGGCACGCCGGTCTGCTTGATGGAGAAGATCAGGTTGCGGTTGCGGGCCGAGGCCACCTTGGCCAGCAATTGCGAGGCCGCCGGATTGGTCAGGCCGTAGCACAGGCCGATGACGAAGGAGCCGAGCGCCAGGAACGCCAGCGACGGCAGACAGGCAATCAGGCCACCCGCCGCCGCCAGGCCCATGGCCAGCTGGCTGGCGCCGATGCCGCCCAGCCGCCGCGCCACCTGGCCGCCGAACAGCGACGTCAGCATGCCGCCCAGGTAGATCACACTCACCTGGTAACCGATCAGCGACGGGCTGAGTTCGAAGGCGCGCGCCACCTCGGGCGCGACGGCCGGCAGCGACAACACCGCCAGCGCCGCGATCGCCTGCACCAGCGTCATCGCCGTGACGATGATGACGACGGCGCGCCAGCCGTGGCCTGCCGGCGCCGATGCCCTCACGCCATGCTGCCCATGCGGCAAATGAGGCGCCATTGCGGCTCGGCGACCGGCATGACCGACAGCCGGCTGTGGCGCACCAGCAGCAGATCCGCGAGATCCGGTTCGGCCTTGATCGCCGCCAGCGTCACCGGCGTCGGGAGCTTTGCCACCGCCTTGACCCGCACCATGCCGAACTTGCCGGTTTCATCCTTGGGGTCGGGCCACCACGGCTTGATCACCTCGACGATGCCGACGATCCGCCGTTCCTCGCCCGAATGGTAGAAGAACGCGCGGTCGCCAACCGCCATCGCCTTTAGGTTGTTGTTGGCCTGGTGGTTGCGCACGCCGTCCCACGGCTCGCCGGCCGCGCCGCGGTTCACTTGCGCCTGCCATGACCAGGTCTCCGGTTCGCTCTTGACAAGCCAAAATGCCATCGCTCAGCCGTTCTCGTCCTTGATGGGCCGGCCCAGCAGGTTGCCGATGCTGGCGTCGATATCGGCCCAGTGGTTGCAGATGCCATCCACCGCCGTGCAGATCGGCACGTCGATGTCACGCTGGCGGGCGGCCAGCACCACGGCGGAGGCGGTCTTCACGCCTTCCGCCACGCTGCGCCGTTCGGCCATGATCGCCTCGATCGGCCGGCCGCGGCCCAGTTCGATGCCGAGCGACATGTTGCGCGACGCATCCGAGTTGCAGGTGAGCGACAGGTCGCCCAGGCCCGACAGGCCCATGAAGGTCTCGCGCCGGCCGCCCAGCGCCAGGCCGAAGCGGATGATCTCGGCCAGGCCCCGGGTCAGCAGCGCCGCGCGCGCATTGTCGCCCAGGCCCTTGCCCTCGACGATGCCGCAGGCGATGGCGATGATGTTCTTGAGGGCGCCGCCGATCTGCACGCCGACCACGTCCTGGGAAAGATAGGGCCGGAAGTGCGGCTGCCCCACCCGTGCCGCCACGCGCTCCGCCAGCGCCCGGTCGGCGGCGGCGACGGTGACGGCGGTCGGCAGGCCACGCGCCACCTCGGCCGCGAACGTCGGACCGGACAGCACGGCCACGGGCGCGGCCGGCAGCACGTCGCTCAAGACCTGGCTCAACAGCAGGCCGCTCTCCGTCTCCATGCCCTTGGCGCAGAGCACGACGGGGGTGCCGGACGGCAGCGCCGGCGCCAAGTCGCCGGCGACCCGCCGCAAATGCTGCGCCGGCATCACCAGGAAGACAAGATCGGCCGCCGCCTCGGCCAGTTCGCCGACCGCGTGCACCGAAGGCGGCAACTTGATGCCCGGCAAGAACGGCCTGTTCTCGGCATCCCGGTTGATCGCCGCGACCACTTCCGTTTCGCGCGCCCACAACCGGACCGAGCGCCCGCCGGTGGCCAGCACCGCCGCCAGCGCGGTGCCCCACGCGCCACCGCCGATGACCGAAACCGTTGTCATGCTTGGCGCCAATTGTGCGGCCGGCGGTGGGGCCCGGCAAGGCTCACGCCTTGACCCCCCGCGAAGGGCGCGGGCGCCGCCTTGGGATCGAGCGGCCAGCGGGCCCGGGCGGGCACGTCGAGCGGATCGACCAGACCCAGCGCCAGCCGTTCCAGGCCGGCCCAGGCAACCATGGCGGCGTTGTCGGTGCATAGCGCCGCCGGCGGTACGACAAGTTCCAGCCCGCATTCCCGCGCCGTCGCGTCAAGGCGCCGGCGCACGGTCTGGTTCGCCGCCACGCCGCCGGCCAGCACCAGGTGCTTCAGATCGGGCAAGCGCACGTGCGCCAGCTTTATGGCGTTCTTTGCGCGGTCGGCCAGAATGTCGGCGACCGCCGCCTGGAAGCCGGCCGCCAGATCGACGGCGTTGGGCGCCGGCTCGGCCGTCGCCGCGCGTGCCGCGGCTGTTTTCAGGCCGGCGAAGGAGAAATCGCAACCGGGCCGGCCCAGCATCGGTCGCGGCAACGGCACGGCCCGCGCATCGCCGGCGGCCGCTGCTCGCTCCAGCGCGGGCCCGCCGGGATAGCCCAGTCCCAGCAGTTTCGCCACCTTGTCGAACGCCTCGCCCACGGCGTCGTCGATGGTGGTGCCAAGTCGGCGATAGCGGCCCACGCCCTCGACAATCTGGAATTGGCAATGTCCGCCCGATAGCAGCAGCAGGAGATAGGGAAACGGCAGGCCGTGCGTCAGTCGCACGCTCAGCGCATGCGCTTCCAGGTGATTGACCGCGATGAGCGGCCGGTCGAGAGCAAGCGCAAGCGCCTTGGCGGTCACCAGCCCGACCATCAGTCCGCCGATCAGTCCCGGACCGGCGGTGGCGGCGATGGCGTCGAGGCGGCCGAGCGGCAGGCCGGCCGTCTCGACAGCGCGCCCCAGCAGGCCGTCGAGATGCTCCACATGTGCCCGTGCCGCGATCTCCGGCACCACCCCGCCATAGGGACGGTGCTCGTCCAGTTGGCTCAGCACCAAGTTGGCAAGAATGCTGCCATCCGCCGCCACGACAGCAACCGCGGTCTCATCGCAGCTCGTCTCGATGCCGAGCACATGTCGCATGAAGCCGCCTAGCATCCCGGCGCCCGCTTCACAAGCCGCCCGCATCCGATAGATTGCCGCGCATGGTCGACATTCCCCCATTGCGGCTCGGCACGCGCGGCAGTCCGCTGGCGCTGGCGCAGGCCTTGGCGGTGCGCACGCGACTGCTGGCGGCGCATGCCGGGCTCGAGGAGGAAGCTGTTCCCCTGGTCGTCATCCGCACCAGCGGCGACCGTATCCAGGACCAACCGCTCTCGGCGTTGGGTGGCAAGGGTCTGTTCACCAAGGAAATCGAGGAAGCCTTGCTGGCCGGCGAGATCGACCTGGCCGTGCATTCGATGAAGGACGTGCCGACGGTGCTGCCGGCGGGATTGTCGATCGACTGCCTGTTGCCGCGCGAGGATCCGCGCGATGCCTTCCTGTCGCCGCGCTTCGCGGGCTTGGCGGCGCTGCCGGCGGGAGCCCGCGTCGGCAGCTCGTCGCTGCGTCGGCAGGCGCAACTGCGTCATCGTCGGCCGGACCTGACATTGGTCGACTTCCGCGGCAACGTCGATACTCGGCTGCGCAAGCTGGCCGAGGGCCAGGTCGACGCCACGTTGTTGGCGGTGGCCGGGCTGAACCGGCTGGGGCTGGCCGCCTGCATCACCGCCGTGTTGCCGGCCGAGACGATGCTGCCGGCGGTGGCGCAGGGCGCCATCGGCATCGAGCGCCGAGCCGACGACGACAGGCTGGCGGCGTTTCTGGCGCCGTTGAACTGCGCCACCACCGCCGCGCGCATCGCCGCCGAACGGGCGATGCTGGCGGTGCTGGACGGCTCGTGTCGCACGCCCATCGCGGCGCTGGCCGAACTCGACGGGACGGGCTGCCATCTTCGGGGCGAGATCCTGACGCCAGACGGCCGCCAGGTGCACCGCGCCGAACGGCGGGGGAGCGCCGACGAGGCGGCGGCGCTGGGCCGCGACCTTGGCCGGGAACTGCGCCGGCTGGGCGGTCCGGACTTCTTCCGATGAGGCGGGCGGCTTGCGCCTGCTGCTGACGCGACCGGCGGACGAGGCGGCGAGGCTGGCCGTTCGCCTCGCGGCACTGGGCCATGTCGTCAGCCTGGAGCCCGTGCTTCGCATCGCTCCGCTAGAACTGCCGGAACTTGCAGACCGCTTTCAGGCGGTGTTGCTGACCAGCCGGCACGCGGGCCGGGCGCTTGCCCGGCGACCGGACTTGCGGACGCTGCCGGTCCTGACGGTGGGCGACGCCACGGCCGCGGCTGCGCGCGACGCCGGCTGCTCAAATGTTGTCAGCGCCGCCGGCGACGTTGAGGCCTTGGCCCGCCTGGCGCTGCGGCAACTGGATCCATCGCAGGGGCCCCTGCTCTACCTGTCGGGACGCGATCTGACCGGCAACCTGGCGGACGGGCTCCGTCGACAGGGGTTCCGCGTCGCACGCGTCGTCGCCTACCGGGCGCAAGCGGCACAAGCGCTGAGCGCGGCCTGCCAGGGGCAATTGCGCGACGGCACGCTCGACGCGGCACTGTTTTTCTCGCCTCGCAGTGCCGGCATTTTCGTCGATCTCGTCCGCGCCGCCGGCCTGCTGTCGACGCTCGCCCGGCTGGTTGCCTGCTGCATCAGCGATGCAACGGCCGAAGCGGCTGCGGCGGCAAGCTGGCATGGCCTGAGGGTTGCGACTGAACCCAGCGAAACGGCCATGGTAGAATTATTGGATGACGGTTGAATCGGAGCGCGAAGCGCCGACGCCGCGGGCGGTCGAAGCCGCGGCGGCCGAAGCCCTGGCGAACAAGCCGCCGGGCCAGCGTCGCGCGCGCTTCGCCGCGCCCTGGCTCGCGCTGTCGGTTGCGGTTGCCGGTTTGGTTGCCGCGTTCCTGATTTCCGACAGCCTGCGCCGAACGGCGAGCGAGTTGGCCCAATCGGTGTTCGGCTCTGGCCTTTCGCCGTCCGAGCGGGCGCCCGGCCAGCGGCTCGAGGCGGTCGAGCCACGGGTGGCCGAGATCGCCGAGAAGCTGGCGCGCCTGGAGGCGCGGCCGCCGCCAAGCGTGCCAAACCTGAGCGAATTGCGCGAACGGCTGACCGCGTTGGAGGCGAGACCCGGAACCACTGCGTTGCCTGCCGATTTGCCAACACGCCTAGCGCGACTGGAAACGGCAGCGGCCGAAGCCGGCCAGCGTCGCACCGAGGGCGACCAGCTGGCGGGGGAGCAGGCGCAGCGCTTGCTGCGTTTGGAGGAGGCGCTAGGCCAGCAGCAGGCGGCGGTGGCGCGTCTGGCGCGGGAGACGCCGTGGCAGCAGGAATTGGCGCGGCTAGCGGCCCGGCTGGACGAGCTTGCCCGGGAACGCACGGCCAGCCAGGACGCGACCCGGCGCCTCGGCGTGGTTCTGGCCCTGGCCGGATTGCGCGAGACCTCGCAGACCGGCCGGCCGTTCGTCACCGAGTTGCGGGCACTTGCCGCGGCCGCGGGCGACGAGGCCGAATGGCCGTCGGCGGTGCGGCCGCTGGCGGCCTTGGCGGAAACGGGCGTGCCGAGCTTGCGCGACCTGCACGCGGAGTTTCCTGGCGCCGCCGAGCGCGCGATGCGTGCCGAACCGTCGGCGGAGGCCGGCTGGCGCGAGCGCGCACTCGACCGACTGTCGGGCCTGATCACGATCCGGCGGTTGGGTGAGACGGCGGACGACACCCCTGACGCGGTCTTGGCGCGGACCGAGGCGCGGCTCGCTTCAGCCGATCTGGCGGGCGCCCTCGAGGCGCTGGCGGGCCTGCGGGGGAAACCGGCGGAGGCCATGGCGCGTTGGCGCGAACGCGCCGAGCGCCGGCTGCTGTTGGAGCGTCAGCTGGCCTTGCTGACCGAACGCGCGCTGGTCGGCGTCGCGAGCCCCTGATGCGGCGTGCGCTGGCGCTGTTCCTCTCGCTGGCGGTCTTGGCATCGGCCGCGGTCTGGCTGGTGGAACGTCCGGGGAGCGTCGCGGTCACGTGGCTTGGCTACCGGGTGGAATCCTCGGTGCCGGTGTTGGCGGTGCTGCTTGGGCTCGGCTTCTTGATCCTGCTGTCGGCGGTCGAAGGCCTGCGCTGGCTGGCCGGTTGGCCATTCGCATTCCGTCGCCTGCGTGGCGAAACACGGCGCCGACGGGCCATCGTGGCGCTGACCGAGGGCCTGAGCGCCAGCGCTGCCGGCGAGGCCGCCACCGCCGGCAAGCTCGCCGCCAAGGCGGGGCGCCTGGTGCCGAACGATCCGCTTGCGTTGCTGTTGGCGGCGCAGGCGGCCCAGGTGGCCAATAATTTCGATGCCGCGCGCAGGCATTTCGCCGCGCTGGCGGAGCGGCCGGAAACCGCGTTCCTGGGCGCGCGCGGCCTCTACATGCTGGCCGACCGCGACGGCGATGCCGCCGAAGCCTTGGCGCAGGCGCGACGCGCGCAGTCGTTGCGCCCGAATTCTCCGTGGTCCGCGAGCGAACTGCTGCGCCAGGAAATCGCCGCCGGCGAATGGTCGGCGGCCGAGGCCAGCCTACAGCGCGCGCGCAACCTGCGGGCGATCGGCGAGGCGGAGGCAACGCGTCGGCAGGCGGTGCTGCTGCACTGCGCCGCGGTCGCCAGCGACGCCCGGGGCGAGGAGAGCCGGGCGATCCAGCTCGCCCGGCGCGCGGTCGCGCTGGCCCCTGACCTGGAGCCAGCGGCCGCCCTGGCAGGCCGCCTGCTGGCGGCGGCGGGCGACGTCAAGCAGGCGCGCCAATTGCTGGGTCAAGCCTGGGTCAAGGTACCGCACCCCGAACTGGCCGCCGCATTCCTTGCCACCGCCCAACCGCAGCCCAAGTCCCGGCTGGAAGCGGCTCGACAGCTCGCCGGGTTCAATCCCGGCCATGTCGAGAGCCACCTCCTGGTGGCCGATGCGGCACTGGAAGCGGGCGATCTGACGACGGCCCGCCAGCACCTCGAGCGCGCGGCGGGAGCCGGGCAGAGCCGAAGGTTCTGTCAGATGATGGCCGAGATCAAGGGCAAGGGCGAACACGACCGCGCGGCGGCCGATGCCTGGCACATCAAGGCCGCCGACGCCCCGCCGACGGCGGTCTGGCAATGCCGCGCCTGTGGCTGGCAAGCGGCGCAGTGGGCGGCGCGTTGTCCGCATTGTGGCGAGTTCGACAGCGCGCGCTGGCAACTGCCGCTCGGCAGCGAGCCGTCTCCAACCCCGCCGACGGCCGCACCGGCGACGCTGCGGCGTTAGGGCAATTTCCGCTCAAAGCGAACCGGCAGGTTCGGTGTCGCCGGAAGCCATTGCCCCACACCCATGAGTGCGGCGCGGTCGGCGCCGATCGATCGGATCGGACACCGCGCTAATTCTGCAGCAAGAGCGGCATCGGCGCGGCGGTAACCAGCTTGCGCGTGGCACGGCCCAGGCCAAACGGCTGCCCGAAGCGCGCGCGCCGAACGCCCCCGTCACCAGCAGATCGGACTCCAGCGCACGCGCGGCGGCGATCAGGGCGCGGCCGCGGCCGCGCGCGGTCAACCGCTCGGAAGCATAGGAGCGAACCTCGGCCGTCACTCCCGCCGCTTGCAGATATTCCAGCAACGGTTCCGGATTGGCCTTGCCGGCGCCGCTGCCGACCAGCAGCACGGCGTTGCCGGTCGGCCGAAGCAGCGGCAGCGCCGACCGGATGGCGCGGGCATTCATCGCGGTGCCGTTCCAAGCCAGCACCGGCCTAGCGAACGGCAGGGCCAGCATTGTCGTTGGCAGCAGCAGCACAGGCCGGCCGGTCTCGAACAGCGCCGCGTTCAACAGATCTGCCTCCGCGCCCGTTTCGCGCTTCAGGCGTTCCAGCAGGATCAGGTCGTAGCCGGGACCGAGCGTGGCCACGATGTCGCCGCCGCCCGCCCGGTAGGCGAGGTAGCGCGCGTCGCCGCGCCCGCCGCACACGGCCTGGAACGCCGCCCACGCCTTGTCATCGGCCGGCCGGTCGATCACGACCGGCACCTCGTCCAGCATGGCACCGGGCGCCGGGACCGCGGGATGCGCGACGGTCAGGCTGGCGCCGGTCACTTCGCCGACGCGCAGCGCCTGGGCAAGCATCGGGCGGCAGCCGGCTTCGCCATCGATCAGCAGCAAGATGCGCCGCACGTCTCGGCCCTTCCGGCAAACAGTCGGCTCACGCCTGCCCGGCGGCCAGGCGATCGGCCAGCCGGCGCAGGAAATCGGCGCAGAGGTCGAGCTGCGAGAGCTCCAGATACTCGTCGGGCTTGTGCGCCTCGCGGATGTTGCCGGGACCGCAGACGATGGTGGGGATGCCCGCGGCCTGGAACGTGCCGGCCTCGGTGCAGTAGGCCGCCGCCTCGGTCTGGTTGGCGCCCGCCAGCGACATCGCGAGCGTTTGCGCTGGCGAATCCTCGCGCGGCGCCAGGCCGGCCGCGTTCACGACCATCCGGCTCTCAATGCTGGCCGCCTTGTCCACCCGGTGCATTTCCGGCAGCAGCCTGTCCTCGGCATAGCGCTGGAAGCCGGCCAGAATGCTGCCGTCGTCGCTGCCCGGCAACGCGCGGTAGCCCCAGCGCAGCTTGGCTTCGCGCGGAATGATGTTGCGGGCCGTGCCGCCCTCGACCACGCCAATGTCGATGGTGGTATAGGGCGGATCGAAGCGGTGGTCGTGCGGACCCTCCCGCTTCAAGCGTTCCTGCAGTTCGGCGAGATAGGCGATCAGACGGCCCGCCTGGACGATGGCGTTCACCCCCTTGTGTTGCTGGCTGGAATGCGCCTCCAGGCCGGTGATCAGCGTGTCGATGCCGCACATGCCCTTGTGCGCGTTGACGACGCGCATTTCCGTCGGTTCTCCGACGATCACTGCCTTCGGCCGGAAGCCCAGCGTCTTCAGATGCGCGACGATGCCGTGCACGCCGATGCAGCCGACCTCCTCATCATAGGAGAAAGCGAAATGCAGCGGCGCCGGCAAGCGGCGTGCAAGAAACTCCGGCACAAGCGCCAAGCAGGTGGCGATGAAGCCCTTCATGTCGCAGGTGCCGCGGCCATAGAGCTTGCCGTCGCGTTCGGCCGTCCGGAAGGGGTCGCTCGACCACGGTTGGCCATCGACCGGCACCACGTCGGTATGGCCCGACAGCACGATGCCGTCATCGCGAGCCGGCCCCAGGGTAGCGAACAGGTTGGCCTTCTTGCCGGTCTCGTCGGGGATCAGCGTCGTCTCGATTCCGTAGTCGCCGAGATAGCCGCGCACGAACTCGATCAGCTGCAGATTTGAATCGCGGCTGGTCGTGTCGAACGCCACCAGGCGATCCAGCATGCGGCGCGGCGTGAAGCTCTCCGGCATCGACAACCCCCGTCCCCGCCCCGACTTTAGCCGTCATGCGTTGACAGGGCCACCGGCCGCTCTATTGTCGTCGCCACATAGCCAGTCGATCCCCGCGGAAGAGACCGGCGCGCGTGACCTCGAGAACGGGGCGACGCGGCGGCCGGCGCCGAAGGAGCAACGACCCCGGAAACTCTCAGGCAAGAGGACCGCGGGGGGATGGAACTCTGGAAAGCGGGCGCCCTTCTGGGGTGGCTCCACCGAAGGGCGTAAGTCGGGCCAGGCGAGCGATCTGGCACGGCGATTGTCTCAGGTGCCAAGGACAGACGGGGTGACGGAGCGGGAACGATCCCGGTCCGGCGGCGCTGTCCTTGGAGTTCGCATGACCGAAGACGCCCTGGCTAACGCCCTTAGGACACCGCTCTACAACCTGCATCTTGAACTTGGCGCCCGGATGGTACCGTTCGCCGGCCATGCCATGCCGGTGCAGTATCCGACCGGCATCCTCTTCGAGCATCGCCACACCCGCGATCGGGCCGGCTTGTTCGACGTCTCGCACATGGGTCAGGTCCGGCTGCTGGGGGCCGGTGCCGACATCGCGCTGGAACGTCTGGTGCCGGGCGACATCGTGGGCCTGGCGGGCAACCGTCAACGCTATACGCAGTTCACCGAGGCTGGCGGCGGCATCCTGGACGACTTGATGGTGACGCGACGCGAGGGCGATCTGTTGCTCGTGGTCAATGCCGGCTGCAAGGCGGCGGACGTCGCGCATCTGAAGGCGGCATTGGAACCGGCCGTTCGGGTCGAGCTGTTATCCGACCGGGCGCTGCTGGCGCTGCAGGGGCCGGCCGCGGCGGCCGTGCTGGCGCGGCTGGCGCCGGGGGTCGAGCGCTTGGCATTCATGGCCGCCGACGCCGTCAAGCTCGCCGGCATCGAGTGCTGGGTCAGCCGGTCGGGCTATACCGGCGAGGACGGTTACGAGATTTCGCTGCCGGGCGAGAGCGCGAGCGACCTGGCGCGCCGACTTCTGTCGCAGGCGGAAGTCAAGCCGATCGGCCTCGGCGCGCGCGATACGCTGCGCCTGGAAGCTGGCCTCTGTCTCTACGGCCACGACATCGATCGGACGACGAGCCCGGCGGAAGCGGGCCTGGCCTGGTCGATCGGCAAGCGCCGGCGCCAGCAGGGCGGCTTTCCCGGTGCCGCGCGGATCGGTGCCGAACTGGCGCACGGCCCGGCGCGTCGGCGCGTCGGCCTGCTGCCGCAGGGCCGCCAGCCGGTGCGCGAGGGCGCGGTCATCCTGGATGCCGAAGGCAATGCCGTCGGCCGGGTAAGCAGCGGCGGCTTCGGCCCCAGCGCCGACCGACCGATCGCCATGGGATATGTACCGGCGGGGCTGGCCATGCCTGGCACGCCGCTCGGCCTCGAAGTCCGCGGCAAGACGCTGCCTGCGGCCGTCGCCCGCCTGCCCTTCGTCGCCCACCGCTATCACCGCGATTGACCGCCCAGAGAAGGACGCCCGCATGAGCGAGACCCGGTTCACCAAGGACCACGAATGGATTCGCCTGGATGGCACTGTCGGCACCTGTGGCATCACCGATTACGCGCAGCAGCAACTGGGCGATGTGGTGTTCGTGGAACTGCCCGAGATTGGCCGCAAGGTCGCCAAGGGCGAGCAGACGGCGGTCGTCGAGTCGGTCAAGGCGGCAGCCGAGATCTATGCGCCGGTCGGCGGCGAGGTGGTGGCGACCAACGCGGCCATCGTCGACGAGCCGGCCAAGGTCAACGCCGCCGCCATGGGCGACGCCTGGTTCTTCAGACTGAGGCTGGCCGATCCGCGCGAGTTTGCCGCGTTGATGAGCGACGCCGAATACCAACGCTTCGTCGAGGGGCTGCAATAATGCGCTACTTGCCGCTGACGCCTCGGGACCGCGCGCATATGCTGCGCGCAATTGGCGTGCCTTCGATCGATGCGCTCTATGACGGCGTGCCGGCTGCCGCGCGCCGGCGCGAGGCCCTGCCGCTGCCGGCGCACCAGGGCGAGATCGAGGTGGAGCGCCACCTGGCCGAGTTGGCGGCCTGCAACCTGGGCGCCGGCCGCGCCGCCTTCTTCCTTGGCGCGGGCGCCTATCGCCACCATGTGCCGGCGGCGGTCGATCACCTGATCCAGCGCTCGGAATTCCTGACGTCCTACACGCCCTACCAGCCGGAGATCAGCCAGGGCACGCTGCAATACCTGTTCGAATTCCAGACCCAGGTGGCCTTGCTGACCGGCATGGAGGTGGCGAATGCCTCGCTCTATGACGGCGCCACGGCCACGTCCGAGGCCGTGCTGATGGCAGCCCGGCTGACCCGACGGCACAAGGCCGTGCTCTCGGGCGGCCTGCATCCGCATTACCGCGACACGGTGGCGACGCTGACCGATTTCGCCGGCTTCCGCGCCACCGCCTTGCCGGCGGACGCGGACGGCGGGCAAGACCTTGTCGCCTCCCTGGACGGCGACACCGCCTGCCTCGTGGTGCAGAACCCGGATGTTTTCGGCCGCCTGCACGACCTTGAGCCGCTGGCCGGTGCTGCCCAGGCAAGGGGCGCGCTGCTGGTGGCGGTGGTGAACGAGCCGGTGTCGCTGGGGCTCGTGCGTTCGCCCGGCGAGATGGGCGCCGACATCGTCGCGGCCGAAGGCCAGGGGCTGGGCGGAGGGCTCAATTTCGGCGGCCCGCATCTCGGCCTGTTCGCGACCCGCGAGCGTTTCGTGCGCCAGATGCCGGGGCGGCTTTGCGGCGAGACGGTCGATGCCGACGGCCGGCGCGGCTACGTGCTGACGCTGTCGACCCGCGAACAGCATATCCGCCGCGAGAAGGCCACCTCCAATATCTGCACCAATTCCGGGCTGATGGCGCTGGCCTTCACCATCCACCTTTCGCTGCTGGGCGAAGCGGGCCTGCGGCGCTTGGCCGAACTCAATCACGCGAAAGCGGTGCAGTTGGCCGACCGCCTGGCGGGTCTGCCCGGCGTGCGGCTGGCGAATGACAGCTTCTTCAACGAGTTCACGCTCAGGCTCGGCCGGCCGGCCGCCCCGCTGGTCGCGGCCCTGGCCGGGCGGGGCGTGCTGGCGGGCGTGCCGGGCAGCCGGCTTTGGCCCGAACGCGCCGATCTCGCCGACCTGCTGCTGGTTTGCGCCAGCGAATGCACGACGGCGGCCGACATGACAGCCCTGGTCGACGGCCTGAAGGAGGCCTTGCGATGAGCCATTCAAGCGATCTTGCCCGCGCCGCTAGCGCGCCGGCCAGCCCTGTCGTCACCGCCACCGGCCATCGCGGCCTGGACCGCGAGGAGGCGCTGATCTTCGAACTGGATGCCGAGGGCCGCAGCGGCGTCGACCTGCCGGAGCCGCCCCCGGTGACGCCGCGCCTGGGCGGGCTGGCGCGCCGGCGGCCGATTGGCCTGCCCGGCCTGGCCGAACCGCAGGTGGTGCGCCATTACGTCCGGCTGTCGCGGCGCAACTATGCCATCGACCTCGGGCTCTATCCGTTGGGCTCGTGCACGATGAAGCATAACCCGCGGCTGAACGAGAAGCTGGCGCGGCTACCGGGCTTCGCCGACCTGCACCCGTTGCAGCCCGAGGAGACGACGCAAGGCGCGTTGCGGCTGATGCACGAGCTGACGCATTGGCTGACCACCCTCTGCGGCATGCCGGGCGTGGCGCTGACGCCCGCCGCCGGCGCGCAGGGCGAGCTGTGCGGCCTGCTGTGCATCCGCGCGGCGCTGCGCGCCGGCGGCGATCAGCGGCAGGTCGTGCTGGTGGCCGATTCCGCGCACGGCACCAATCCGGCGACGGCGGCGATGGCCGGCTATCGGGTGGAAGCGGTGCCGGCCAATGCGCGCGGCCGCGTCGATTTGCAGGCGTTGAAGGCCCGGCTGGGCCCGGACGTGGCGGCGATGATGCTGACCAATCCCAATACCTGCGGCCTATTCGAGGACGAGATCGCCGAGGCGGCGGCCGCCGTGCATGCGGCCGGGGCCTTCGTTTATTGCGACGGCGCCAATTTCAACGCGCTGGTCGGCCGGGTGCGGCCGGGCGACCTCGGCATCGACTGCATGCACCTCAACCTGCACAAGACCTTCTCGACGCCGCATGGCGGCGGCGGGCCGGGCAGCGGCCCGGTCATGCTGGCGGCGGCATTGGCGCCCTACGCGCCGCTGCCGTTCCTGCTGCGCGAGGGCGAGCGCCTGCGCCTGGTCGAGCGGCGCGAGGGCGAGGCCGCGGCAAGTTTCGGCCGCATGAAGGCGTTCCACGGCCAGATGGGCATGTTCATCCGGGCGCTCGCCTACATGCTGAGCCATGGCGGCGACGGTCTGAAGCAAGTGGCCGAGGACGCGGTGCTGACCGCGAATTACGTGTTGGCGCGCGTCGGCGACGTGCTGAGCCCCAGCTTCCCCGGCCCGTGCATGCACGAATGCCTGTTCGACGACCGTTTTCTGAAAGGCACGGGCGTGACCACGCTCGACTTCGCCAAGGCCCTGATCGACGAGGGCTTCCACCCCATGACCATGTATTTTCCGCTGGTGGTGCATGGCGCGCTGCTGATCGAGCCGACCGAGACCGAATCGCTGGACAGCCTGGAGGAGTTCATCGCCGCGCTCAGGCACCTGGCGGCGGAGGCCACGGCCGGCCGCGCCGAGCGTTTCACCGGCGCGCCGCATCTGGCGCCGCGCCGACGGCTCGACGAGACGGCGGCCGCGCGCAAGCCGGTGCTGCGCTGGCGGCCGCCCGACCGGCCGCGCGCCGCCGAATAGACCCCGCCGGCCTCAGGCGCGCTCGACCTTCAGCGTGGTGCCATCGGTGCCGGCAATGCGAACGGGCGTGCCGGCCGGCAGGTCGGGGCCGGCGATCTTCCACATGCTGTCGTCCACGTGCAGCCGGCCGAAGCCGTTGACGATGGCGTGTTCCAGGGTGAAGTGGCGGCCGACATATTGCTCGCCCCGGCGGTTCAACGTCGGCCGGTCGCCTTCGACCGCGCGGCCATGCCAGAAGCGCTTGGCGCCGATCACGCTCACCACCGACAACAGCGCGAACAGCGCCCACTGCCATTGCGGGCTCAGCTCCGGCATGAGCAGCAGCAACAGGCCGACCACTCCGGCGGCGACGCCAATCCACAGGAAGATGGCGCCGGGGAAGAACATCTCCAGCGCCATCAGCAGGGCCGCGATGATCCACCAGCCCCAGAAGCTGAGCGCCGACAGCCAGGTGGCGAGCAAGCCCAAGGCGCTGCCTCAGCCGGCGTTGGGCGGCCGGGTGGCGGTCGCCGGCCGGCCGCGCGCCGCATCGCCGCCCAGCGCCTCGCGGGCGATCTCGGCGATGCCGCCCAAGGCGCCGATCACGTTTGCCGCCTCCACCGGCAGCATCAGGATCTTCTGGTTGGGCGAGGTCGCGAACCGGCCCAGCGCATCGACATAGCGCTGCGCCACGAAATAGTTGATCGCCTGCACGTTGCCCTTGGCGATGGCATCGGAGACCATGTGGGTGGCCTTAGCTTCCGCCTCGGCCTCGCGTTCGCGCGCTTCGGCGTCGCGGAAAGCCGCCTCGCGCCGGCCCTCGGCCTCCAGGATAGCGGCCTGCTTCTCGCCCTCGGCTCGCAGGATGGCGGCCTGCCGCGCCCCCTCGGCCTCCAGGATGGAGGCGCGCTTGTCGCGCTCGGCCTTCATCTGCCGCGCCATGCTGTCGACCAGGTCGCGCGGCGGGGCGATGTCCTTGATCTCGATGCGGGTCACCTTGATGCCCCAGGGCGAGGTCGCCTCGTCCACCACGCGCAGCAGGCGATGGTTGATTTCGTCGCGCTTGGACAACAGTTCGTCCAGGTCCATCGAGCCCATCACCGTGCGGATGTTGGTCATGGTCAGGTTGACGATGGCGCCTTCCAGGTTGTTCACCTCATAGGCTGCGCGCGCGGCGTCGACGACTTGGTAGAGAAGTGGACCCCGGTTTTGGGACCAGGGGCTTGAGTGGAGCCGCGTTCTGATCCGTCATTGTGACGGAGGGAGCGATGGCGAAGACAAGACGGAAGTTTGATGCGGCATTCAAGGCGAAGATCGCC
>VGEV01000010.1 GCA_016869175.1 Alphaproteobacteria bacterium | reverse complement strand
CTCGGCCTCCGCCGCCGCCGCCGCCTGCCCCGCCGCCGCCGGCCATCGTCGCGCTCGCCGACTTCGCGGCCTTCGCGTTCCGCCGCCTCGCCGTCGCGCACTTCCGGCTCGGCTTCCTCGACCGCGGGCTCGTCGATGTCCTCCTCGGCCACCGGGGCCGGTGTCGGCTCCGGCACCGCGGCGCGCCGTTCGGCTATGGCCGCGCTCTCGCCCTCTGACTTCAGCATGTCGATCTCAAGCCGGAAGTTCGGCGGGATCAAATCCTCCGCGCCATAGATCAGCGCGCGCAACCCATAGCGCTCGTGGATCCGGTTGACGTGGTCGCGTTTCTGGTTGAGCAGGTAGAGCGCGATCGCCGTGGGTACGTGCACCGTCACTTGCGCCGCCCGTTCGCGCACCGCCTCTTCCTCGATGGCGCGCAGCACGTGCAACGCCGCCGACTCGGTCGAGCGTACATAGCCGCTGCCGGCGCAATGCGGACATTGCACGCTGCTGGTCTCGTACAGGCTGGGCCGCAGGCGCTGGCGCGACAGTTCCATCAGTCCGAAATTCGAAATGCGCCCGATCTGCACCCGCGCCCGATCGGTCTTCAGACTGTCCTTCAGGCGGCGTTCGACCGAGCGGTTGTTGCGCGCGTCCTCCATGTCGATGAAGTCGATCACCACCAGGCCCGCCAGATCGCGCAGCCGCAGTTGGCGCGCTACTTCCTCGGAGGCCTCCAGGTTGGTCTTGAGCGCCGTCTCCTCGATGTGATGTTCGCGGGTCGACTTGCCGGAATTGACGTCGATGGCGACCAGGGCCTCGGTCGGGTTGATAACGATGTAGCCGCCCGATCGGAGCTGCACGACGTTCGAGTGCATGCCGTCAAGCTGCTGCTCGGCCTGGTAGCGGTGGAAGAGCGGGATGTGCTCGCGATAGGGCTGCACTTTCTTGGCGTGGCTCGGCAGCAGGAAGCGCATCACCTCCTTGGCGGCACGATAGCCATCCTCGCCCTCGACCAGGATTTCTTCGATTTCCTTGACGTAGAGGTCGCGGATCGCCCGCTTGATCAGGCTCGCTTCTTCATAGACCAGCGTCGGCGCGGTCGAGCGCAGCGTGGTCTCGCGCACCTGATCCCATTGCCGCAGCAGGGATTCGAAGTCGCGCTTGATCTCGGTTTTGGTGCGGTTCATGCCGGCGGTGCGCACGATCACCCCCATGCCCTCCGGCACATCGAGGTCGGCGACCACGCTCTTCAGTTTGCGCCGCGCTCCCATGTTGGTGATTTTCCGGCTGATGCCGCCGCCGCGCGCGGTGTTCGGCATCAGCACGCAATAGCGCCCCGCCAGCGACAGATAGGTGGTCAGCGCGGCGCCCTTGTTGCCGCGCTCTTCTTTCACGACCTGCACCAGCAGGATCTGCCGCTTCTTGATCACCTCTTGGATCTTGTAGCTGCGTCGCGGCCGGGGCCGGGCGCGCGGCACTTCGTCGAGCGCGTCGTGCTGGCCAACCTGTTCGACCGATGCGCCGGCGCCATTTTCCTCGCCGGCTTTGCCATTGCCGTTGCCGTTGCCATCGCCGGTGGCGCGTGACTCGGCCGCTTCGGCATCCTCGCGCTGCGCCGCCCGGGCGCCTGCCTCGTCCTCTAGCTGGGCCTCGTGCCGGGCCTGTTGCGCTTCCTCGCGCAGCAGGGCTTCGCGATCGGCCACCGGGATCTGGTAGTAGTCGGGATGGATCTCCGCGAAGGCCAGGAATCCGTGGCGGTTGCCGCCATATTCGACGAACGCCGCCTGCAGCGACGGTTCGACGCGGGTTACCTTGGCCAGATAGATGTTACCTTTGAGCTGTTTCTTGGTGGAGGACTCGTTGTCGAACTCCTCCAAGCGGTTGCCCTTCATCACCACCACCCGCGTCTCTTCCGGGTGGTTGGCGTCGATCAACATTCTCAGTGTCATGTGTCCATACGGTCGTCCGCGCCGCTCGTTCGAACGGAGCGGACCTGCCGTTCCCTGTTGAGCGGAAGCGCCAGCCGCGAACTCGACCCGCCCGCGAGCTCCACGAGCCCGGCAAGTAACGCGAAAGGGTGGGGGGGAGATGCTGCATTCCGATAATCCGGGAAACCCCGGTGGCGGCTCCGATGTTCCTTCGCGTCGCGCGGGGTCCATGACCGGGGCGCCGTGTGCGGGTACGGCTTGCGCGCCGGAAGGCCCGCTCCACCCCATCACGGCTGCCGGCCCTTGCCCGTCGCCCTAGGGGCGGATGAGGGGCACGGACTCGGCGCGACCACCGGATCATACCGGTCGGCGCGACTGCCCGCCAAGCGGAAATATCCCCACCGGACGGCTCAGATCTGGCGGGCGCGGCCGGCCCAGAAGCGCTCGCGGATCGCCCGTTTCAGTACCTTGCCAACCGGGCTGCGCGGCAATTGCGGCCAGAACTCGACGGATTTGGGCGCTTTCACGCCGCCCAGCCGAACCCGGCAAAGCGCCAGCAGATCGGCCTCGCTCGCAGTTGCGTCTGGCTTCAGTTCGATGATGGCCTTGACCGCCTCGCCCCATTTTTCGTCCGGAACGCCGATCACTGCGCAGTCCTGCACCGCCGGGTGCGACCACAGCACGCGCTCGACCTCGCTGGGGTAGACGTTGAAACCGCCGGTGATCACCATGTCCTTCTTGCGGTCGACAATGTAGACGAAGCCGTCGGCGTCCATTAGGCCCACATCGCCGGTATGATGCCAGCCATGAGCGGCGGTCTCGGCGGTGGCCTCCGGGTTCTTGTAATAGCCCAGCATGACGAGGTCGCCGCGCGCCACGATCTCGCCGGCCTGTTCCGGCCCCAGCAGGTGGCCGGCGTCGTCCATGATGGCGACCTCGCTGTAAGGCATGGCACGGCCGCAACTGGTCAGGCGGCGTTCGCTCGTGGCGTCGCCATTCAGCCGGTGCTCTTCGGGCGGCAGGAAGGTCAGGCTGCACGGCGCTTCCACCTGGCCATAGCCTTGTGCCATGCACGGGCCGAACACGGCGACGGCTTCCTTCAGCTTGTCGGCGGCCATCGGCGCCGCGCCATAGATGAAATGTTTCAGGCTGCGGTAGTCGTAGTGGCGCACCTCGGGGTCGGCCAGCATCATGTAGATCACGGTCGGCGGCAGGAACAGCGTGGTGACGCGATGTTGCTCGATCGCCTGCATCACCGCGCGCGGATTGGCCGTCGGCAAGACGATCGTGCTGCCGCCGGTCGCCATGATCCAGAAACACATGAAGCCGGCGGCATGGGTCAGCGGGGCCGCCGCCAGATAAACCGGCGGCTCGCCATAGGGCATGGCCGCCAGGAAATTGCCGATCATCGCCATCACGTTGCGATGCATCAGCATGACGCCCTTGGAGCGTCCGGTGGTGCCGCCAGTGCCGAACATCATGCAGACCTCGTCGGCGGCGAGGTCGAGCGGGGGCGCGGTCGCCGGCGCGTCGGCCAGCCAATCGCGCAACGCCGGCGCCGCTTGTCCCGGGCGGTCGAGGCACAGCAACAGGCGGATGCGCGGCACCGAGGCGCGGATGCGCGCGACGTCAGCCTCGAAGCTGGAATGGTAGAGCAGGCAATCGCAATCGAAGTCGTCGACCTGCGCGATGGTGTCGGCCAGCGCGTTACGGGCGTTGATCGGCAGCCAAACAAAGCCGCCGCGCAGGATGCCCAGCACCGCGATGAACGACCACGCCTCGTTCGGGCTCAGCACCGCCACTTTGTCGCCGCGCGCCAGTTGGCGCCCCAGGCCGGCGGCGACCCGGTGGCTGAAGGCCGCGGCCGCCGCATAGTCGATGCGTTCCTCGCCTTGCACAAAGGCAGCCCGCCCGGCGAACCGGCGCGCCGCGTAGTCGAACGCGTTGACGAGCGACAACGGCCTAGCGAGCCAGAATGGTAATGCAGGCCACCGCCTCTTCGATGCCGAGGAAGCCGCCGCCATTCTCGGCGATGGCAAGGCGGGCGCCTTCGACCTGGCGCGGCCCGGCCTCGCCGCGCAATTGCACGGCAAGTTCGTAGAGTTGGCCAAGGCCGGTCGCGCCCAGCGGATGGCCCTTCGATTCGAGACCGCCCGAGGGGTTGATCGGAATGCGTCCACCCAGTGTCGTGGCGCCGCTTTCCGCCAACGCGCCGCCGCCGCCGATCTCGGCGAAACCCAGATTCTCGCTCTGCAGCACCTCGGCGAAGGCCGTGGCATCGTGTACCTCGGCCACGGACATGTCCTCCGGGCCAAGGCCCGCCATCTCGTAGGCGCTGGCGGCGGCACGCCGGCAGACGTGGCGCTCCAATTCCTCGGGGCCCCGCGCCCCGCCGGTTGCCAGGACGCTGGCCAACACCTTGACCGGCCGGGCGCCGCCCAGCCGTTGCAGCGCCTCTTCGCTGCAGACGATGGCGGCGGCCGCGCCGTCACTGATCGGCGAACACATCGGCAAGGTGAGCGGCCAGGCGATGCGGCGGGCCTGCAACACTTCCTCGATGCTCATGGCGTTCTGGTACTGCGAGAGCGCATTCAAGGCGGAATGTTGGTGGTTCTTGGCCGCCACCGCGGCCAGCTGACGCTGCGTCATGCCGAAGCGCTTCATGTGGTACTTGGCGAGTTCGGCGTAAATGTCCATGAACTCGCTGCGCTGGCGGTTGTCGCCGGTCGGCTGCGGGTCGCTCACGCCGGCGCCGAGATTGCCCAGCATCGCCATGGTCTTGCCGCCGTCATGCACGTCCCAGGCGCCACGGAACACGGCGAAGGACTTGGCCTTGTCGGCATCGTACATCTTCTCGGCGCCAACCGCCAATGCCATCTCGCTGAGGCCGGCCTTGACATGCGCGTAGGCCATGTGAAACGCGCTCGAGCCGCTGGCGCAGGCATTCTCCACATTGAAGATCGGCATGCCGTTGATGCCGGCCGCCTGCAGCGCGACCTCGCCGGGCACCAGATACTGGCCTTCGATCACCGCTTGCGTTGTGTTGGCGAAGAACGCTGCGTCCACGTCGTCGGCCTTGGCGCCGGCATCGCGCAAGGCGCCCTGCACCGCTTCGCGCGTCAAGTCCTTGACCGACTTGTCGAGGAACTTGCCGAACGGCGTCATGGCGATTCCCGCCACATAGACTTCGCGCATCGCTTGACTCCCAGGCTATGGCTCGCACCCGATTATCCGCCGCCTGCCCGGTCGGGCGCAATGCGGTTGCGGCATGGGCAGCCTGCGGCGGCTTGGCTCGGCCGCCGCCCAAATGGCGACGGTGCGACTTTCGGGTCGCGCCGCCGGCCGAATTGCGCCTAGCGCCAGCGTCAGATGCCGGCCGCGTCCTTCAGGTTCTTCGCCGGCCGGAAGCGCAGCGATTTGCTGGCCTTGATCTTGATCGCCTCGCCCGTGCGCGGATTACGGCCGGTACGCGCGGCACGCCTGCTGACCGAGAACGAGCCGAAGCCGCCAATGGTGTATTTGCCATCCTTGCGGGCGGCCTTCAGGCCGCTCTCGATCTCGCCGAATACCAAGTCGACCGTGCGCTTGGCATCGGCCTTGCTCAGCTTGCCGCTCTTGGCGACGCGTTCGATGAAGTCAGCCTTGCTCATTGGAGCCCCCCGCCGATGAAGTTCTTCAACAACCTGCTAGCATCGTGAAACTGACAGCACAAGCCCTGGCACGCCCGCGGCTGCGGCCGATCCGGAGGTTCACGACTTTGGCGCCGCGGCCTGGATCTGCTTCAGCGCTTCGACGAAGGCGGCGGGCTTGTACTGCTCATCCTTGCCGACCGCTTCATAGGCGCGGTTCATCGCCGCATCGAGCGCCTTACGCTGCGCTTCGTCGGTCACGCCGGTGTCGCGCATGGCGTTGACGATCGAGGCCATCGCCATCGTCGCCTGCTCGGCCGCCGCGTAGTCCAGGAACTCGCCGCCCAGCCCCATGCCCAGCACGCCATTCAGCAGCGCCACCAAGTCGGCCCGGCCGAACGAATGCTTGGCGAAAGCCGCCAGCAGACGATCAGCCGATTCCTTGACGCCCCGCGCCGCGCTCGCCATCGCGTCGGGCCCCTGGATCGCGGCGGCGTGCAGGCCACGCAACTGGCCGCCCAGCGCTGAACTGACATCAGGCGCCACCTGCTTGGCGGCGATGATCAGCATCAACAGGTTGGCATCGCCCAGCCGGGGCACGCCAGGCGGCAGCCCCGTGCTGGCGCGCGGCTGCCAGCGCACATCGCTCATCGGATGGTGACAGGCGTGGCAGTCGAACAACACCAGTTCGGGAAAAATGCCATCGCGCCCGAACTTGCTGCTGATCACGGCTGTCATCGTCTGGCTGACCGCCATGGCCTGGCCAATCGCCCAGACCTGAACACCGCTGAACACCGGTTTGCGCTTCCGGTAATCGGCGTCGATTCGGTAGTGCGCCGGCTGGATCGCGGTGAAGGTGTCGAGCTCGAAACTCATCCGCGGATGGCCGGCACCCATGATGCGGTGCGTGACGAACTTGCTGTCCTCGCCGAAGCTGCCGAAATGGCAGCTCAGGCAAAGCTGCGCCCGTGCCACCGGCTCCTCGGTCGGGTAGAGCCCGTTCTGCACGTTCTCCGCATGCGTTGCGACGCCGGTCGCGTGCAGGCCGAGATAGCGCACCGAGCCGCCATGGCAGGCTTCGCACCCGACCCCGTCGGAGAGTTGGAAACGGGCGCCGCGAAGGTTGGGCGGCGGGTTGTCAGAATGGCAATCCAAGCAGATTTTCGATTCGTGCGCGGGCCGTTCCAGCTTCAGATTCCGCGCGATCCGCTTGGATTCCTCCTTCAGCAAGGTCGCATATGCCTTGGCATGCTGATCCTGCCGCTGCCAGGTGATGTACTCGTTCTGCAGCACATTCGACTGCTGCCAGGGCTCGAGCGCGCCATGGCAGGTGCTGCCGGCGCAGGTCACCACCCCCAGATGCGTATCCTTCGCGTATTGCGGCAGGACTTCGGCGGCGCTCAGCTGCGACCACAGCCCCAGCATGCTCGCCACACTCGTGGCGACCAGGTACCTTGCGACCCCCCGCAAGTTCAGTTGAACACGCATGTGCCCCCCATTTGTCGCCATCAGACGCGGAACGTGCTGCGATGGGCGCCTCGCCCTCAGGCCACCCGATTATGCGAATGCCGCATGGTAAGGTAAAGGCGCAAACTGGGAAAAGCCATGCGTTGCTGCGACGCAGTGATGCTTGCCACGCCGTCATTGCGGGTGTGCGCCGCGGGTCCGGGCGATATCCGAAAGCCGGGCGAGGGCGGCCTGGGTTTCCGCATTGTTCGGCGCCAGCTTGGCCGCCTGACTATAGGCCCCGACCGCGTCGCCGTGGCGCCCCAGCGCCTGCAGCGAGCGCCCCAACATCTTCCAGCCCTCGAGGTCGTCAGGCGCCGCCTGCAACCGTTGCCTTAGGCTCTCCACCCGCGCCTCGATGGTCTCGCGATCGGGATTGCGTTCCGGCGTCGACAGGGCGACTGGCACGGGCGCCCGCCGTTCGTTTGCGATCAGCGCCGCGATCGCGGTGGCGGCGGCAATCGACACCGCCGCCAAGGCAGTCATCGCCGAGATGAGCAGCCAGCCGCCGACGGCGGTTGCGTGCCTGTCGCGTTCGCCTTCAGCCATTGAACCGTCCTTGCGACAGCAGGTGGAGGTCGCCTGCCGTCGAAGCTACCATGGCCCCAAGGCAACGGTAATACGCGATGACCGAGGCGCTGGCGGACTATCTATTGAAGGCGGGCAGGCTGGACGCCACGGCGCTTGCCCGGGCCCAGGCCGTGAGCGAACGCCGGGGCGAGCGCCTGCACCTGGTGCTGGCCGGCCTCGGTCTGGTCAGCGAGGCGGAACTTGCCCGCGCGCTGGCAACGACACTGGGCCTTGCCTGCCTGACGCCCGAGGAGCTGCCGGAACGGCCGGTGCTGGGCGACCGCGTGGCGCTGGAATTCCTGCGCAAGACGCGGGTGTTGCCCTTGCGCGAGGACCCGCGCGGGCTGCGGCTGGCCATGGCGGATCCGTTCGACGATTACGCGGCGGAAGCGATCGCCCTTCTGACCGGGCGGCCGGTCGAGCGGGTGGTGGCGCCGGCCGGCGAACTGGAGCGCGCCATCGAGCGCCTGCATGGCGGGCAGCCCAAGCTGGCGGTCGTCGGGCCGGCCGCCGCCGTCGACGACGCCGACCTGCGGCGGCTCAGCGAGCAGGCGAGCGACGCGCCGACCATCCGCCTCGTCCAGCGGCTGTTGGCCGAGGCGGTCGAGGCGGCCGCCAGCGACTTGCATGTCGAGCCGTTCGAGGACCGTGTGCGGGTGCGGCTGCGCATCGACGGCCTGCTGGTGGAACGCCACGTCCTGCCACGCCAGGTGGAAGCGGCGGTGGTCAGCCGCATCAAGGTCATCGCCGGCCTCGATATCGCCGAGCGCCGATTGCCGCAGGACGGCCGTACCCGCGTTGCCGTAAGCGGGCGGGAAATCGACGTGCGGGTCAGCGTGGTGCCGACCCTGCACGGAGAAAGTGTCGTGCTGCGCCTGCTGGATCGCGAGCGCGCGCCGCTTACTTTGCCGCAACTGGGTTTCGAGGCGGGGCTCGTCGACGGTCTCGATCGGCTGCTGGCGAACCCGCATGGGCTGGTGCTGGTGACCGGGCCGACCGGCAGCGGCAAGACCACCACGCTATATGCCGCCTTGCAGCGGCTGGACCGCGACCGCCTGAAGGTGTTGACGGTGGAGGACCCGGTCGAGTATCAGCTTGCCGGGGTCAACCAGATCCAGGTAAAGCCGCAAATCGGCTTGGATTTCGCGAATGTGTTGCGCGCGGTGCTGCGGCAGGATCCCGACATCATTTTGGTGGGCGAGATCCGCGACCCGGCGACCGCGCGCATCGCGGTGCAGGCGGCATTGACCGGCCACTTGGTGCTGGCGACGTTGCATACCAACAGCGCCGTGGCCGCGGTGACGCGGCTCGCCGACATGGGGGTGGAGAACTACTTGCTTGCCTCGGTGTTGCACGGCGTGTTGGCGCAACGCCTGCTGCGCCGGTTGTGCGCGACTTGCGCCGGGCCGCGTTCGCCGCCATTGCCGGCCCCGGCGGCCGTGGGACCGGCGGCGACGCGGCCGGTCCACCCTGCCGCTGGCTGCAGCGCGTGCGCCGGCACCGGCTATCGTGGCCGATTCGCGGTCGGCGAATTGCTGACCCTCTCGCCCGATCTGGCCCAGCAGATCGCCCGCGGAACGGACGAGGCGGGGCTTGCCAGGCTGGCCAGGGCGGACGGCATGATCGACCTGCGCGCTGCCGCGCTGGCCAAGGTGACGGAAGGCGCGACCAGCCTGGAGGAAGTCGCCCGCGTCATCGACCGAGCCTAGCGCCCATGCCGCGCTATCGATATCGCGCGGTTGCCCCGGATGGCGCCATCGAGCAAGGCGAACTCGACGCCGCCTCGCGCGAGGAACTGGTGCTGCGGCTGCGCCAGCAACAGAAGGTAACGCTCAGCGCGGAAGCGCCCAGCGAATCGAGCTCGGCCAGAACGGCCGCGACCGGCCGCAGACGGCGCGGCGCGGCGGGGCGCGATCGCGCGCTTCTTGTACGCGAGCTGGCGACATTGCTGGGCGCCGGCCTGCCGGTCGAGCGCGCGCTGGCATTGGCGGGAGAACTGGGGCGCGGTCGCGCGGCGACGGCGGCACGCGTGGCCGCCACGAGGGTGCGCGGCGGCCAGCCGCTATCGGCGGCACTGGCCGAGAGCGAGTTGGGTTTCGCACCCGCTGCCGTGGCCATGCTGCGCTCGGGCGAGGCTTCCGGCGGTCTGCTGCCAGCGTTGGAGGCGCTGGCCGACTATTTGGAACGCGCCGACGAAGCGCGGACGGAAGTCCGTTCGGCCCTGGTCTATCCGGTCATCCTGCTGGTATTCGCCGGTCTCTCGCTGCTCTACATGCTCGTCTTCGTGGTGCCGCAGTTCGAGGCATTGTTCCGCGATGCCGGGCGCTCCGCCCCGTTGGCGACGCGACTGCTGGCAGCCCTGTCCGAGGGCATCGGCACCTGGGGATTGCCGGTGCTGCTGGCCGGTTTGCTCGCCCTGCTTGGGTTCCGCCGGTGGCGACGGGGCGCCGCCGCGGGCTTGGCCGTCGACCGCTGGCTGTTGCGTCTGCCGGTGGCCGGCCGCCTGGTGGCCAGCCTGGAGGCCGAGCGCTATTTGCGCACCCTGGCGGCGTTGCTGCGGGGTGGGGTGACGCTGGCCGAGGCAGCGGAGTTGGCCGCCGCGGCGCTTGGCAATCGCGCCATGACGGCACTGGCCGCCGCGGCCGCGCAAGCGGTCCGCACCGGCGCCCCATTCGCGCCGGGTCTGCTGGCTGAGCCGGGGTTTCCGGCGACCGCGGTCGAGTTGCTGCGCGTCGGCGAGGCCAGCGGCGGCCTTGCGCTGATGAGCCAGCGCGCGGCCGAGATGCAGGGCCGACAGGCGCGCGCGCTGGCGCGACGGCTGGCGGCGCTGGCGGTGCCGATCGTCACCTTGCTGCTGGGTTGTCTCGTCGGCGCCATCGTCTGGGCGTTGATTTCCTCGGTGGTCGGGCTTTACGAACTGGCGTAATGGGAGCTGTGACAGAACGACGGATACGCCGCCGGCCCGCAGAGGCCGGCTTCACGCTGCTGGAAGTGCTGGTCGTGCTGGCGATCCTGGGCCTGATCGTGACGCTGGTCGGTCCGCGCGTGATCGACTATTTCGGCCGGGCCAAGGGCGATGCGGCGCGGCTGCAGGTGGAAAGCCTGGCGACCGCGCTCGATTTCTACCGGCTCGATGTCGGCGGCTATCCGACGCAAGAGCAGGGCCTGAAGGCGCTCATCGCCAGGCCGGCCGACGTCGCGGTGTGGCGCGGGCCCTATCTCAAGGCTCAGGCGCTGCCGGACGATCCCTGGGGCAGGCCCTATGTCTACCGCCGGCCCAGCCGGCACGGCCTCGACTACGATCTGTTCAGCCTGGGCGCCGATGCGACCGAGGGCGGCGAGGGCGAAGCCGCCGACATCGCTAACTGGCGGCGCTAGTGGCCGCGCCTCGCCGCCACGCCGCCGGCCCTTCGCCTGCGCCGGTTCAGCGGGGCGTCACGCTGCTGGAACTGCTGGTGGTGCTGGCGATCCTCGCCGGGACGCTCGGGCTGCTGGTGCCGTTTGCCGCCCGCCTCCCGGCGTCCGATCCGACTGCGGCGGCCCGGCAATTGGCCGGCGAACTGAAGCGCGCGCGGCAGCTCGCGCTGGAGCGCCAGCACGACGTCGTGGTCAGCATCGATCCCGCGGGCGGGCGCTATCGGCTGGCGGACGAAGCGGTGCGCAGCCTGCCCGGATTGCCGACCGGCACGGTGTTGCGGGTCGAAGGCGAAACGGCGAACGCGGGCGCCAAGGCCATCCGGTTCCACGCCGACGGCAGCAGCGGCGGCGGCGCCGTCTCGTTTCACCACCGGGAGCGGCTGGTCCGGCTGTCGGTCGATTGGTTGACGGGCCGCGTCAGCCTGCGCCCGTGAAGCCTGGGCCCGGCGGCTTTACCTTGCTGGAAGTGCTGGTGGCGCTCGCCCTGACCGTATTGGTCCTGCAGCCGTTGTTGGCGCTGTCGCGCCAGACGCTGCGTGCCGCGGAGCTTGGCGATCGGCGCGCCGCGGCGCTGCGCCTTGCCGAGCGTCTGCTTATCGAGGCGGCGGAGCTGCCGACCGCCATCCAAGCAACGCAAGGGCGAAGTGAAGAGGGTTTGTCCTGGCGCCGCTCGCTTGCCCCGTTGGCGCCGCCCGGCCCGGGCGTCCGGCCGGTGCAGATCGAGGTCGCGGTCGACACCGGCGAAGGCGGCGAGGTGCGGCTCGTCACGGCGCGACTGCTGCCGGCCGAACCGGCGGGGCGCCCATGACACGCTCGTCGGGTTTCACGCTGCTGGAAGTGCTGGTGGCGCTCGGTCTGCTGGTGTTGGTCGCCCTGTTGTTGGGCCAGGGGCTGCGGCTGGGAGCCGTTGCCTTGCAGCGCGGCGAGCGCACGGCGGAGCGACTGGAAGAGTTGCGGCTTACCCAGGACTTCCTGCGCCGTCAGCTCGAGGCGGCGCTGCCCTTGCCGGTGCCCGGTGAGCGCGCGCGGCTGCTGCTGTTCGCTGGTACCGCCAATTCGGTCACCTTCATCGCCTTGCCCCCGGCGGCGATCGGCCGCGGGCTGCATGTGCTGCGCATCGAAGCCAGCGAGGACGCGCTGTGGCTCCGCTGGCGGCCGCTCGGCGGGGCGGCGCCTAGCCTCGACCTCGCCGGGGCCGAGCGTCGCCTGCTGGCGGCCGGAACCGGGGTTGGCGATTTCCGCTTCCAAGGGGCGGACGGAGCGGACGCCACAGAATGGCGCCTGCGCGGGCAGCTGCCGACGCTGGTGCGCTTGCGTTTCGCGGGCGGCCGGACCGATTGGCCGGAACTGGTGCTGGCGCCCAGGCTCAAGGCGGCGGACCGATGAGCGTCCCCAAGCGTCAGGCCGGCGCCGCGGTGCTGCTGGTGTTCTGGGCGTTGCTGCTGGCCGCCGGCCTGATCGCCGCGCTGGCCCTGACCGCCCGCTCCGAATTGGCGGCCAGCGCCGGCGCCTTGGACCTGGCGCGCGCGCGGCACTTGGCCGACGGCGCCGTGCATCTCGCCTTGCGGCGCTTTGCCAAGGATGCCGGCTTGCCCAGCTGGCAGGACGGCGATGGCACGCAGCACCTGGAAATCGCCTTGGGCGGGGTCACGCTCGCGGTCACCCTGGTCGATGAAGCCGGCAAGGTCGATCTCAACGCGGCGCCGCGTCCGCTCATCGAGGCGGCGCTGCGCGCCGCCGGCGTCGCCGCCCGCCCGGCCGAGCGCCTCGCCACGGCGGTGCTGGGCAGGCGTGGCAGCACGGCCGAGCAATCCCTCGGTGGCGCCCGCCCGGAGGATGCCGGTTTCCTCGATATCGCCGAATTGCTGTTGCTGCCCGACATGACGGACGACCTGTTCCGTCGCCTGGCGCCGCTGGTCACCGTGCATAGCGGCCTGAACGGCATCGATGCAGGCGCCGCCCCGGCCGGCTTGCTGCGGGCGCTCGCCTGGGTTGGTGCGGATGGCGAGGCGATCGAACGGTTGCTGGAACTGCGCCGGCAGGCGGCCAGGACGCAGCAGGTGCTGCCCTTGCCGCCGATCCCGGGCGCCGCGGGCCTGTTGACGCAGAGCCACCGTCTGGCCTTCACCGTCGCCGCCGAGGCGCCGTTGCCTTCGGGCGCCAACTGGCGACGCGAAGCGGTGGTGTGGCTGCGCGGCGATGCGCCGGCGCCGTTCGCGCTGCTGGCGTGGCGGGAGCCTGGCTACGGCCGGGCGCAATAGTGATGGCCAGGCGCGCGTTGTCGGGCGGCCGGCGCGATGCTAGCGTCCGCCGCCTGTTGCCGCATGACCGCGCCGCTTGGCGCGAAGCGATGCACGCTACGGCAGGGCCAGGGCCGATGGCGCCGAGGACGGGTTGCACGGGCTAGGAACGCAACGGTGACGGCGGCGGAGAACGACCAGCGGGGCATGGGCTACCGGCTGACCGGCCTATTGTCGTGGTGGATCGAAACGCTGGTGGCGGGCCTGCCGGCTTGGTTGCGCCGCTGCCTGGGTATCGAGCCGGACCGGTTGCTGCTGGAACCGGCCGCCGACGGCTTGGCGGCTCGACTGGCGCGGGCCGGCCGCACGCAGGCCCTGCCGGCGGTGGCCGGCGATGAGCCGCCGTCCGCTTGGCGCGAGGCTGCGCGGCAGGCGTTGGTCACGCTGCGCCTGCCGGCCGCGACCGGCTTGCTCCGCCCGGTCGAACTGCCGGCCGCGGCGGCCGAAAATCTGGGCCAGGTCCTGCGCTTCGAGATGGATCGCTTGACGCCGTTCCAGGCCTCGCAGGTGTATTTCGGCCATCGTCTGCTTGGCCGCGAGGGCGATCGGTTGCGGGCGCTTCTCTGGGCGGTGCCGCGCGCGAGGGTGGACGCCGAACTCCAGGCGGCGAGCCGGGCCGGGCTGGCGGTCGCGGCGGTCGAACTGGCCGAGGCCGGGCCGTTGACGGTGCCGGGTCTGGCGCGACCGCCGGGTGGGATCGGTTGGCTGAATGGGCTGTTGCTGGCGTTCCTGGCAGCCCAGCTGCTGGCCGCCTTGGCGGTGCCTTTCTGGCAGGGGCGTCAACGTCTGACGGAACTTGCCGGCGCGGCGGTGCAGTTGCGTCCGGCGGCGGAAGAGGCGGCGGCGCTGTTGCGCGAGCGCGAACGGCTGAGCGGCGGCGGCGAACGCGCCTTCCGCGGCAAGGCCGCCGCCGGTTCCGTGGCGGTGTTGCTGGAGGATCTGTCAAACCGGCTGCCCGATGAAGCCTGGCTCGGGCAGTTCAACCTGGTCGACGGCCGGGTGGAGCTGGAAGGCTCGACGACGTCGACGGCCGCGCTGGTGCCGGTGATCGAGGCCTCGCCGCATTTCGGCAAGGTGAGTTTCCGGGCGCCAGTGGTCAGCGACCCGGTAAGCCGACGCGAGCAGTTCCAGTTGAGCGTGGAAGTCCGCCGGCGATGACGTTGCTCGCCCGATTGCGGCTGATGCCGCACAGGCAGGCCAGGGTGCTGGCTTTCGCCTTGCTGCTGGCCGCCGTCGGCTTGCTGCTGTCGCTGGCGATGAGCGTCCAGCTTCCCGCCCGGTCCGGTTTGCGGGCGGCGGTGGCCACGGCCGAGGACGGCCTTGTTCGGCTGCGCGAACTGGCGGCCCGGCGCGAGGCGTTGCGGGCCGAGGTCGAGGCCTTGCGGCGCGCGCCCGCGCTGCAGAACGTGTTTCTGGCGACCGGCAGCGAGGCGCAGGCAACGGCCGCCTTGCAGGAACGGGTGAAACGTGCCGTGGCGTCCGGCGGCGCCCGCTTGGTCAGCTTGGAGGCCTTGCCGGTCCGTAGCCAGGACGGCGGCCCGCAGCTTGGCCTGAGGGTGCGGCTGGTCGCCGACACGGGCGCCCTGCAGAGACTCGTCTGCGCGCTGGAGGTGGGTCGCCCGTTCGTCTTCCTGGATGCCCTCTATGTGCGCTCGCGAACCGCCGCCGCCGCGCCCGGCGAGCCCAGTCTTGACATCCGGTTCGACGTGTGGGGCTTTCTTGCCCCTGCCGGCTCATGACCCTGGGCGGTCGACGCCGACTGGCGCGCCTGTTGGGTTTGGCCTGCGTCCTGGCCCTGCTGCCGTTGGCCGTGGCGCTATGGCAGCGGCCGGCGCCAGCCCCGCCGCCGCCGGATGCCGCCGTCGCCGCACCGTCCAGCTTCGCCGATCCGACCGCCAGCCTGCCGCGCCTCGAGGATATGCGCGCGACCATCGGGCGGCCGCTCTTCCTCGCCACCCGGCGGCTGCCGCCGGATTTGCCGCCGGCACCGGCCGACGGGCTGCTGTTCGGGCGCTACCGGTTCGGCGGCGTCGTGGTGGCCCCCGGCCAGCGGCTGCTGCTGCTGCGTCCGGCCGAAGGCGGGCCCATTCGTCGGGTCAAGGAAGGCGAGGTGATCGAAGGCGTGCGCATCGAGCGGATCACCAAGGACCGGGTCGTGGTGAGCGGCCGCAACGGCCCGCAGGAACTGCCGATCGGGAACAAGGGCAAAGGCCAATAGCCGAGCATCGGGGCGGCCGCTATGATCGTGCGTCCATGCCGGCCCCTGCTTCCAACCGACGCGTAAGATGCGGCCTCGCCTGGCTGGCGGCGGCTTGCGTTGCGGCAGCGCTGGCCGGCTGCGGGGTGCAGCCCAAGCGTCAGGCGACGGCCGTCCGGCAGCCCGAGTCGGTGGCGGCCATCGTGCCCAGCCCATCGGTCGGCGATTCCGTGGCGGCCCGGCCGCTCAACCCTCCGCGCGACACGGGCAAGATCGCCGAGATCTATCCGGGCACCGGCCGCACGGCAGACCTGGCCGGCGCCCGGCGGCCGGAACCGGCGCAACGCGGCGACATCACGCTCAACTTCGTCGGTGCCGACTTGCGCGAGGTGGCGCAGGTGGTGCTGCGCGATCTCTTGGGCGTCAACTACACGATCGATGCCGACGTGCGCGGCACGGTGACGCTGGAATTCGCGCAAGCCGTGGCGCGCGAGGACCTACTGCCGATACTGGAAGTGGCGCTGGAGGCATCCGGCGCCGCACTGCTGCGGGCGCCGGGGGTCTATCGTATCGCCAGCGCCGCCACCGCCGGACGCCGCGCGGGCTTGAGCGCCGTTGGACCCGCGGGAACCGGCGAAGCGGGCTTCACCGTCGCGGTCTATCCGTTGCGTTTCATCGGCGCCGAGGAAATCAAGAAGGTGGTAGAGCCGCTGGTGGGTGAGGGCCGCCTGGTGCGCGCCGATGCCGCCCGCGCCCTCTTGATCGTCGCCGGAAACAGCCGCGAACAGCGCCTGGTCGGGCAGACGGTGCAGCTGTTCGACGTCGACCAGCTCGCCGGCACATCGGTGCTGCTGGAAAGCTTGGAGCATGTCGATGTCGGCACGCTGGCATTCGAGCTCGACAATGTCTTCGGCGGCCTCGACAAGGGGCCGCTTGCCGGCCAGGTGCGCCTGGTGCCGATCGAGCGCATGAACGCCATCTTGGTGTTCGCCAAGCAACCGCGCTACCTGGAAGAGGCGCGCAGCTGGATCGCGCGCCTGGACCGCACGCGCAATGCCAAGGTCCGGCGGCTGTTTGTCTACTATGCGCAGAACGGCAAAGCCGGCGATCTGGCCAAGACCCTGCGCGGCGTGTTCCAGCCGGGCACGGAAGACAGGACGCCGGTCGCCGGCGTCGAATTGTCGCCGGCGCTGGCGCAGCAATCGGCGCTTGGCCAGCCTGGCCAAGGTTTGCCGCCACCACCGCCGCAAGGCGCCCCGCAACCGGCGAGCCGGCCTGCCGCCGGCGCGAACAACAGCGGTGCCGAGAGCGTTCGCATCATAGCGGACGAAAAGAACAACGCGGTCCTGGTGCTCGCGAGTCCGGAAGAATACGTCCTGATCGAGGAGGTACTGAGCAAGCTCGATATTCAACCGCTGCAGGTGATGATCGAAGCCAATATCTTCGAGGTCACACTGCGCGACCAGCTTCGCTTCGGCCTGCAGTATTTCATCAAGTCGGGTGGCTTCAACATCACACGCGACGGCTCGGCCGTGCTGTCCTCGGTGGCGACCGGCTTGCTGCAGCCAAGCTTTCCGGGTTTCGCCTTCACGCTGGCCGATGCCGATCAGGCACGCTTCATCCTGGATACGCTGTCGCAATTGACGGAAGTGAACGTCGTCTCCTCGCCGCAGGTCATGGTGCTGGACAACCAGTCGGCCAAGCTGCGGGTTGGCGACCAGGTGCCGATCATCACCCAGTTCTCAACCAGCACCTTCACCGCCGACGCGCGCACCGTGAACACGGTGGAATACCGCGACACCGGCGTCACCCTGGAGGTGACGCCGCGGGTCAATGCCAGCGGCCTCGTCACCTTGGAGATCGGGCAAGAGGTGAGCGATGTGGTGCCCACCACCACCTCGACCATCAATTCGCCCACCATCCAGCAGCGCAAGATCGTCAGCACGGTGGCGGTGCATGGCGGCGAGACGGTGGTGCTGGGCGGCCTGATCCGCGAGAGCAACACCGACACCAAGAGCAGCCTGCCGGTGTTGGGTGACCTGCCGGTGATCGGGGTGCTGTTCGGCAACCAGGCAGCCGACCTGCGGCGCACCGAGCTTCTGGTGATGCTGCGTCCGGTCGTGGTGCGCAGTCAGCGCGAAGCGCGCGATCTGTCCGCTGAGATCCGCCGGCGCTACCAGGCGATCCTGGAGCAGGAAGAGAGCGGCTTGCGTCAGCCCCGGCGCTTCGCGCCGCCGGGCAGCGGCTTGCTGGGGCGCGGCCTGTTCGAGTGAACCGGCTGACCTATTGCAGTGTCGCGGTGAGGGTGAATTCGCCGACGCCCTGACAGCAATGCCGCACTTTCAGGCTGTAATTGCCGGCTGAAAGCGTCCGCTGGATGCGGAAATTGTACCAGTTGCCGCCATCGTCGTTGCTGGCTTCGAGCGTGCCGTCGGCCCGCAGCAATTGCGCGCTGACGTCGGTGCCGCCGACGGACGCGACGGTGAGCGTACCGGCGGTCGGCAATACCAGGTTGAACGTCCGTTCCTCGCCCTTGGTGGCGATGGCGCTCGCCGTCGGCACCGCAAGCGGCAGGGCGATCGGCCCACTTCCGCCGCCCTGGCCAGCGAAGCCGGTGCCGCCATCCACAACATGGATTTCGGCATGATCGACCGGCACCATGGCCGTGCCGCCGTTGAATACGGCCAGCCGCCCCGCCCCCAGTCGCGCGGTCGGCTCGACATCGATGGTGAAGCGCAACTGGCTGCCGCTATCGAAAACGACATTGCGCACTGTCACGCCGGGTGGCCCTTGCACCGACGGAGCGCCGTCCGCGTCGGAGAAGCCGGTGCCGGTCAACGTCGCGGCGGTGCTGCTGCCGCGCGCCAAGAAGGCACGCGCGCTGGCCAGCGAGGTGCGCGCGGCACCGGTGACGGATTCCAGATCGTTGGCGGCTAGCTGCGCCATTGCACTACGGACGCCCTGCGGCAGCTCGATGCTGCGCTGGATCAGCAGCTTCAGCATATAGCCGCGGGCGTCTTCGGCGGTGGCGAACCACTGCCCGCCGACCGTGTCGAGCGCCACATAGAAGCGGCCCGATTGATGGCGATAGACCTGGCGCAGATCAATGGCATTGCCACCCAAGGCTTCATACAGGTCGTAGACCCGCAGGTTGGCCTTGGACCACATGGTCTCGGCGGTGGTCATGTCCGCCGGTCCGTATAGTCCGTTGCGGTCGGCGATCGGATTGTACCACTGCTCGCGGCTGCTGCTGGTGGTATCGACGCCGCTGAAATAGCTCGCCGATTCGGCGCGGTGGCTGGCGATCAGGCGGTTCAGGCCGATGTCGAAGATTTCGCCGCCCTGGCCGCTGGCAACGGTGAGGCTGCCTGCCTGCGCCAAACCCGCGCTGAGCGACAACATCGCCAGCGTCGTCAAGGCTCGCACCCTGCCTCGTTCGCGCAACACCCCACTCCCCCGATTTGCTTCTCTCCGCACTCTACTGAAACAGCGATCGGGCGCAAGCAAGCGACGGCGCGGTCAGCGCTGCCTTCGGCCGGCGGGGACGATCGCCAGCGCCTCCGCCGTGCTCAGCAACTCGGCGCCGAGCGGCCGCAAGGCTTCGGCCAACGCGGCCGTCGCCTCGGGGCCGTCGACCGGCTGCGCCGGCGTGATGCTGATGCGGCCACTGACCGCCGGATCGATCCGGTAGGGCCGCTGGATCACCGTGCCGAACAACAGCGCCGCCGCCTCTGCCACTGGCCAGTCGACGATGCGCACAGCGTAGCGCAATCCGCTCTGCGCCGCTGGCACCGTCGGGCGCTGCGCCGCCGTTTCCGGCGGGGCGGACGGCGGCCCGCCGAGCGGCAGGCGCAGCATGCCCGCTTGGCGCGGAAAATCGCGCGCGCTGCGGCTGTCGATCACCAGTGTCTCCGGGCCGTAGTCGGCCGTTGTCCAGGCGCTTGCCAATTCGGGTGGCGGGCGGAGCCGGATCGGCGGTTCGGCGCGCCGGGCGGCGGCGCCCGCGCGGATGGCCGGTTGCGCTGCCGTTGCTGGGGGGACGGCCGCTGCCGGCAGGCGGATCGACGGCGCCACCGCCGCGGGCAGGGGCGGGGCCGCGGGTGCGGGTGGGGCCGCGAGTGGGCGCGGACTTGGGGTGGCGCCGGGCGGCGAGTCCGCCGCTCGGGTGGCCGCCACGGGTGCCGGAGCGGCTGGCGAAGGGGTTGCCGCTGGCGGCCCGGAAGCCGTGGATGCCACGCCGCCCAACCGCTGTTCCAGCCGTTGGCGATCCGCCTCGAACGCGGCTGCCTCCTCGGCTCGCAGCAGCCGTTCGGTAACGAAGGCGCCGTTCTGGTAGGTCGCGCGGATCCGCTTGCCGTCCGGGCGGACCACGGTGAACTCGCCGTCGCGGATGCCCCGTCGATAGTTGCCATAGATGCGATTGCCATTGGCGAAGCTGACGATCGCCTCGCCCTCCAGCTCGCCGTCAGCGAACACCCCGTCGTTGCGCTCGTATTCCTTGTTACTCTCGTACCAAGTCAACACGCCGCGGCCTTGCAGCTTACCGTCCCGGCAGCCGCCTTGCCAGCGGATGCTTTCGCCCGGTCGCGGAAACGGATTGCTGGTGCCGCAATTGCTGGTTGGATCGACAATGAAGCCGGCCGGCGCCGCGTCGCCCGCCTCGGGCACGGCCAGCAACATCCCCGCCAAGGTCATTCCCGCCGCTCGCGTTGCCAAGCCCTTCACGTTGCCCCCCTCTGCCAGACTACTATAGCCGAACCCGCTGTCAGAGCATCGCCGCCATGTCGCCGCCCCTTGACCAGCTGCTCAGCGAAATTCGCCGGTGCCGGCTATGCGTCCCGCATCTGCCGTTGGGGCCGCGACCGATCGTGCGCGCGAGCCGCCGCGCGCGACTGTTGATCGCCGGCCAGGCGCCCGGCACACGGGTGCATGCGAGTGGCATTCCCTGGCAGGACCGCAGCGGCGAGCGCTTGCGGCAATGGCTCGACCTTTCGCCGGCGCAGTTCTATGACGAACGCGGGATCGCCATCGTGCCCATGGGCTTCTGTTACCCCGGGCGCGACGCGCGGGGCGGCGACCTGCCGCCGCGCCCGGAATGCGCCGCGGCCTGGCACCACCGACTGATGGCGCTGTTGCCCGCGGTCGAACTCATGCTGACGATTGGGCAATACGCCATCGCCTGGCATCTGGGCGATGCCCGCAAGGCCAGTCTAACCGAGACGGTCGCCGCCTTTCGCGACTACCTGCCCGGCTGCCTGCCGTTGCCGCACCCGTCCTGGCGGACCGGCGGCTGGGAGCGCCGCAACACTTGGTTCGCCGCGGATGTGCTACCCGAATTGCGCCGACGGGTGCGTGCCGTGATCGAGCAATGAGGCGGCGCATCGGATCGATCGTGCTGGGACTTGGGCTGGCGCTGGCCGCCTGCGCGCCGCGCGTGCAGCTCGCCGGCCCGCCGCTCGGCCCACCGAGGCTGGAGGCCGAGGTCTTCGTCGCGGCCGACGGCGCGCGCCTGCCGTTCACGGTGTGGCAGCCGTCCGGCCCGCCGATCGCGGCCATCGTCGCCCTGCACGGGTTCAACGACTATCGCCGCGCCTTCGAGGCGCCAGCCGCCTGGTGGCGCCGGCAAGGCGTCGTCACCTATGCCTATGATCAACGCGGTTTCGGGGCTGCGCCCGAACCGGGCATTTGGGCGGCGCACGAAGTGCTGGCGGCCGATGCGCGCGCGGTGTTGCGGGCGGTCAAGGCGCGTCACCCCGACGTGCCGGTCTTCCTGCTGGGCGAAAGCATGGGGGGTGCCGTTGCCGTGCTGGCGCTGAGCCAGGGCGGTGACGAGGCCGCGGGCGGCATCCTGGTGGCTCCGGCGCTGTGGGGTGGGCCGGAGCTCAACGGCCTGTTCCGCGCGGCGGTCTGGGTGGGGGCGCATGTCATGCCGTGGAACCATGCCGGCGGAGCCGAGTTGCGGCGAAGGCCGAGCGACAACGTCCCCATGCTGCGCGCCCTGGCGAACGATCCCTTGGTGCTGAAGCAGACCCGGCTCGATGCCGTGCATGGCCTTGTTCGACTGATGGACGCGGCGCATGCCGTTGCGGGACGGGTCGGCCGACCGCTGTTGGTGCTGGTCGGCGAGCGGGACGAGGTGCTGCCGCCCGACAGCATCCTGCGGCCGTTCGCCGACAGCGGCATGAAGCCGACGCTGCGCCGCTATCCCTCCGGCTGGCACATGCTGCTGCGCGATCTGCAAGCGGAACAGGTGTGGGCCGACGTGGCGGCGTGGGCGTTGAATGGACCGCTCGGCACCGCGGTCGGCGACAGTCAGCGCTAGGCACCGGATTTCCGTTGCCTGAGGATGCGACATTGGCCTAATGCTGTGGCCGAAGGGGGGTGGCTGTGGCCAGACCGAAGGACCGTAGGGCGCTCGTCACCGGCGGCAGCGGTGGCATTGGCCGGCGACCGGCAAGCCGTTTGCGGCCGAGGGCGCGGCGGTATTGCCGGTTGACCCGGACGAACCGGCGCCGCTGGCCGCCAAGCGCAACATCCGCGTCAATAGGGTCAATCCAGCGCCCATCGACGCGCGCATGATCCACGCGCTGGAAGCGGGCGCGCGGGCCCGGGCTCCCGCCGCCGCCCGCAACGCCATGCAAGCGAGCCTGCCGTTCAAGCGCTATGGCACGCCGGCGGAAGTCGCTAGGCTGATGCGGTTCTTGGCCAGCGTCGACGCGAGCTTCCGCACCGTTGGCCGCTACCTGGTGGATGGCGGCGTCATGGTCGGCCGGATATCCTAGGTATTGGAGTCGCAAGATGGCGCTCGGCTCGCCCAGTGCGTTTGGCATGGATCTCGAGGCGATCCGGCGGGCCTATGCTCGCTACGCGCCGATCTACGACCATACCTTCAGCTGGATGCTGGCTCGCCAGGGGCGCCGCTTGGCCGCCACCACGGCCGCGGCGCGGGCTCGGGTCATTCTGGAGTTGGGCGTGGGCACCGGCCTCACCCTGCCTCTCTATCCCGCGGATCGCCGCTTGGTCGGCATCGACATCTCGCCGGACATGCTGGCGCTGGCGCAGCGCCGGGCGCGGGAGCGCAAGCTGGGGCAAGTCGCCGGACTGTCGCTGATGGACGCCGGCAACCTGGCCTTCTGCGATGCCAGTTTCGACGCGGTGGTCGCGGCCTATGTGATGTCCGTGGTGCCGGAGCCGGCGGCCGTGCTGGCGGAAGCGGCGCGGGTTTGCCGGCCGGGTGGGGACATCGTGCTGGTCAATCACTTCGCCGGCGAGACCGTCGCCCGGCGGCGGATCGAGCGCGCGCTGGAACCGCTGGCCGACTGGCTTGGCTGGCGCCCAGCCTTCGGCTTCGAGGAGCTGATGGCCGGCAGCACCCTGCGGTTGGTCGAGCGGCGTCCGCTCGCGCCGTTTGGCCTGTTCACGCTGGTGCATCTGCGCAAGCCGGCGTGAACCGGCTCATTCGAACTCGGTGATGAAGTACTTGACCGTCTCGTTGCCCACCACGCTCGGGCGATGGCGATGGGCGTGGCCGGCCGGGATGTGCACGATGTCGCCGGGTCCAACCTCGACCGCGTGGTTGGGGAATTCGTAGGCCAGCCGACCGCTCAAGACGAAGGCGGTGTGGCCGGTCTCGCACCACGCTCCCTGGTTGCGCGGGCCGGGCGCACGTTCCTGGTAGCGCACCGTCATGCCGTCCAGCATGCGGGCCTCCTTGACCTTGAGCGCCAGCCCCATCTGCACCAAGGGCGCCTCGCTTGCGCGAAAGACATAAGGACTGTCCTGCTGGTTCATGTCTCGCCTCCTGTGCCGGCCGCCGGCCGGATCGGGTAAGGCCCGGCATGCGGCCCGACGTAAAGCTGATGGGTCACGACGCCTGTGTCTTCGCGCCACAGATGCAAGTGGAAGCCGGGCGGCTCCATGACGAAGGCAAGTGGCGCATCGGGCGCGGTGTCGAAGGTCATCTGGTGCGCGGTCGACGGCGCGATCGAGGCGAGCGTGCCGGCCCAGCGCATCTGCACCGAGCGATGCTGATGGCCGCACAGCACCCGCTCGATCCGTGGATAGGCCCGCACCAGGGCCGCCAGCGGTTCGGACCCCACACAGGCGAAGCGGTCCATGTGGCCAAGCCCACTGGCAAAAGGCGGGTGGTGCATGAACAGGACGGTCGGCTGGTCCGGCCGCTCCGCCAGGCGATGGCTCAGCCAACGCAAGCGGTCGGCGCAGAGCTCGCCGTCCGGGCTGCCCGGCACCAGCGTGTCGAGGCCGATCAGCCTGACCGGGTGGCGGTCGACCACATAATGCAGGAACCGGTCGTCCTGCCGCAGATAGGCGTCCGCGAACACCGCCCGCAAGTTGGCCCGATCGTCGTGGTTGCCCGGGATCAGGTAGACCGGCATGGTCAACGGCGACAGCAGATCGCGCAGGATCTCGTATTCCTCGATCGAGCCTCGGTCGACCAGGTCGCCGGTCGCCAGCACGAGGTCGGGCGCCGGCCGCAACTCGCCCAGCGCACGCACCGCCTGGCGCAGATGCGCATTGGTTTCCACCCGGCCATAGCAGGGCTTGGCATAGGGCCGGACATGCATGTCGGTGATCTGCGCGATGAGCAAGCGGGCCTCCTCGGCTGGCTGGGCGCAGCCGCCTGCCTCATTCGGCGGCTCGGGGAAATGACGCCTCGTCTGCCAGCGAGGGTGTCGACAGACCAATCAGCTTCGCGGGATTGACCTTCAGCATCTGGTCAACCGCCGGGCCCGGCAGGCCGAGCCCGAGCAGGAAGCGGATCATCAGGCGCAGCGATTCCATCGTGCTTGGCTCCAGCATGGTGCCGACGTCGCTGGCGACGATGCACCGCCCGGCACCGATGCGCCGGACGAGATCGAGCGTCTCCTGCGGATCGGCGAGCGGGCCCTTGATGATGCTGGGCAGCGAGGGAAAGCAGAACAGACCGGCATAGACGCCGGGTGGGGTCAGCCGGTCGATCTCGTCGACATCGTATGAGCTCAAGGGATGATCGAGGCAGGCAACGCAGCCGATCTTGGCCACCGCATCAACGAGCGGTGCCAGGCCATCGTAATCGTCGATGCCAGCATAGGCGAGGCTGTGGTTGGGCGGCCCCAGGTTGAGGCCGATGCCGCGCTCCGCGGCCAGTTTGATCAGGTCGAGCACTTCCGGATAGACCCGTGTGCTCTCGACCAGCGGCACGCCGCCCACCGGGTTCATCCAGATTTCCTTCAGCATGCCCGTCCGCAACGCGTCGCGAACCAGTTCGGGGCCGCGGCCGAAGCGCGTCGGGATGCCGCCATAGACCTCGATGCGGTTAGCAAGCCGGCCGCTCTCGACCAGATGGTCGACGTGCCGCTGGATGGCCACCGCCTCGCCGACGGTCGAATAGCTATGGTCCTTGCGCACCACCGCCCGCATGCCGGCGTTGGCGCATTCGATGGCGACTTCGGTATAGCTCTGCGCGCGCGGGATCAGGCTGCACGGGTCGGCATGCACATGCACGTCGATAGCGCCCGCCAGATGCGGCGTCTCGGCCCCGGCGGTCAGTTTGCGCACTTCCGGATGATCCCTGACGAAGCGCATGAGCCAGTTGGGGTTGACGCCGGTCATCGCTGCCACGCGCTCGTGGCCGATGGGTTTGCGTGCCAAGGCGTGCTCCTTCTTCGCTCGCGGTTTCAGGGCCGCGCGATGCCCGCGGACTGGCCGCCATCGACCATGTAGACCCCGCCCGTGCAGAAGCTGGCCTCGTCGCTGGCCAGGAACAGCATCAGCTTGGCCACTTCCTCGGGCCGGCCCTTGCGCTTGGATGGCGAGTTGCGCCGGGTTGCCTCGTCCGCCGCGGCCGGGTCGTCGGGCCGGAAGCGACCTTCGAGAGCGCGCAGCATGCGGGTGTCGATCGGGCCGGGATTGACCGTGTTGACGCGGATCTTCTCCGGCGCCAGGTCGACCGCGGCCGATTTCATCAAGCCGATCACGCCGTGCTTGCTCGCGGTATAGGCCGCCATGCCGACCAGGGCGCGCAAGCCGGCGGTGGAGGACGTCAACACCATGCTGCCGCCTCCGCGCCGACGCATGGCCGGGATGGCAGCCTGCATGCCCAAGAACACGGCGCGCAGATTGATCGCCAGCACCCGGTCGAAGGCTTCCAGGGGATAGCTGACGAAATCTTCCACCGGTCCCTCGATGCCGGCATTGAAGATGGCGATGTCGAGGCCGCCGAACCGCTTCTCGGTCTCGGCGACGAGCCGGGTATTCTCTTCCGGCTTGGTCACATCGGCCGGCAAGGTGAGGCTGTCGGCAAGACCACGGGCGGTTTCCTCCAGGCTTGCGCGGTGGAGGTCGACCAGTGCCACCTTGGCGCCTTCGGCCGCGAAGACCTGCGCCGCCGCCCTGCCGATCCCGGCGCCGGCGCCCGTGATCAGCGCAACCTTTCCAGCCAGTCTTGCCATTGCCGTCCCCCGGGGTTGTCATTGCCCTGTCGCGAAGCTAAGCCGATCAGCCATGCTGCCAGCAAGCTTCGCATGGCGGGCGAACAGGGTGAAAGCATGACACGACCGATCACCGACGGCGCGGAAGTTTCCATCGATTTCCCCGACAAGGTCTATATCGGCTCGTTCGTCCGCGATGCCAGCTTCGACGCCACGGCGGACGTCGAGGGTGTGCACCTGCAGCTGGTGCGGGGCAGTGCGGACCGCCGCGTTGCCCGGCTGCATCTGCACTACTATCTGCTGGCCGACATCCTGGCGGAGTTGGCGGGTTCGTTGCGCACGCTGCCGCCGATGGACGAGGCGCATTGCCAGCCCTTGCTGGCGAGCGCGGAGGCGCTGGCCAAGGCGCTCCGGCGCCGCGGGCGGGGCCGGCGCGGCTGAGGCTGTCGTGGGCTTGCGGGACTGTTCTAGACTGGATGGCAAGACCCGACGTGACGAGGGGGATCGAACATGCGTGCGGTGGTGTTCCTGGGTGAACGCGAATTGGACTTCCTGGAGTTTCCCGATCCGACGCCCGGCCTGGGCGAGGTCGTGCTTGAGATCAAGGCGTCGGGCATGTGCGGCAGCGACCTGAAATTCTACCGTGCGCCCAAGGGCGGTGCGACGGCCGCGCTAGGCCTGGGCGCCTTGAGCGGCCCGGTCATCGGCGGGCACGAGCCTTGCGGCGTGGTGGCGGCGGTCGGCGCCGGCGTGCCCGAGGCCAGGGCGCGGGTCGGCGACCGGGTGATGGTGCATCACTACAAGGGCTGTGGCGTATGCAAGCATTGTCAGGTCGGCTGGTCGCAGCTCTGCGCCGAGGGCGTCGTCGTCTATGGCGCGACCGGCCATGGCGCGCACGCGCCCTACATGAAGGTGCCGGCTTCGACCTTGGTGCCGCTGCCTGACGAGCTGTCGTTCGAGACCGGGGCCGCCATCAGTTGCGGCACCGGCACGGCCTGGGGCGCGCTGAAACGCCTCGATCTGTCGGGCAGCGATACGATCGCGATCTTCGGCCAGGGGCCGGTCGGGCTGTCGGCGACGCAGCTTGCCTCCGCCATGGGTGCGCGGGTGATCGCGCTCGATACCGAGCCGCAGCGTTTGGAACGGGCCAAGGCGTTCGGAGCGGCCGCGGTGGTCAACCCCGGCAGCAACGACCCCGTCGCCGCCATCAAGGAGCTGACGCATGGCGAGGGCGCGCACAAGACGCTCGATTGTTCTGGCCATCCGATGGCCCGTGCGCAAGCCGTGCGCAGCGTGCGCACCTGGGGCCATTGCTGCTTTGTCGGCGAGGGCGAAAGCGTCACGCTGGATGTGAGCCCCGACCTGCTGCGCCGGCAGGTCACGTTGCACGGCTCCTGGACCTTTTCCACGGTTGGCCAGGCGGAGTGCGCGCAGTTCGTCGCCGATCGCAAGATCGACGTCGATGGCCTGTTCACCCATCGCTGGAAGCTGGAGCAGGCCCGGGCGGCCTATCAACTGTTCGACAGGCAGACCAGCGGCAAGGGTGTGTTCCTGATGTAGTTGGACCGACGAGCGCTTGGGGGCAGGGATGAATCGCCTGGACGGCAAGGTGGCGTTGATCAGTGGCGCTGCGCGCGGCATCGGCGCGGAGACAGCGCGGTTGATGGCCAAGGCCGGTGCCAAGCTGGTGCTGGGCGACCTGCTGGACGAGCGCGGACGCGAGATCGCGCAGGCGATCGGCGCCACGGCCCGCTATGTGCATCTCGACGTCACGCGCGAGGCGGACTGGCAGGCAGCCGCGACGCTGGCGGTCGGGGTCTTCGGCGGCCTCGACATCCTGGTTAACAATGCCGGCATCTTCACCGGCCGCTCCATCGAGGAAGCGACGCTCGAGGACTGGAACCGGCTGGTGGCCATCAACATGACCGGGGTGTTCCTGGGCACCAAGCTGGCGCTGCCGGCCTTGCGCGAGCGTGGCAAGGCTTCGCCGCATGGCAGCGCCATCGTCAACCTCGCCTCCATCGCCGGGCTGGTTGGCTCGCAGCTCGACCCGCTCTATTCCATGACCAAGGGCGGAGTGACGCTGTTCACCAAGTCGGCGGCGCTGGAGTTCGGCCGCAAGGGCTACCGCGTGCGGGTCAACTCCATCCATCCGGGCGTGATCGAGACCGACATGGGCGCGCAGACCTTCGTGGCGCGCGCCCGCGCGCATCTTGGCAGCAACGACGTCGCCGCGGCCAAGGAGATCTCGCGCTCGACGCACCCCATCGGCCGGCTGGGCACGCCGGAGGACATCGCCAAGGGCATCGTCTTCCTGGCGTCCGACGATGCCGGCTTCATGACCGGCGCCGGCTTGGTGGTGGATGGTGGCCTGACCGCGCAATAGCGGCGCAAATCTGGCGCGACGTTCGGAACAAGGGGAACGCGCCATGCGCGGACGGCAAGTGCTGATGCAAAGCCTGGTGGCGCACGGTGTCGACAGCATATTCGGCAATCCGGGTACCACGGAAAGCCCGTTGATCGACAGCTTGGCCGAATTCCCGCAGCTCGCCTATTACGTCGCCCTGCACGAGGGCGTGGCGCTGGGCGCCGCCAGCTATTATGCGCAGGCCAGCGGCAAACCGGCCATGGTCAACCTGCATGTCGCGCCGGGCCTCGGCAATGCCATCGGCATGCTGTACAGCGCGATGAAAGCGAACTCCCCGCTGCTGGTCACCGCCGGTCAGCAGGATACCCGCATGCGGCTGCGCGCTCCGGTGCTGAGCCACGACTTGGTGGCCATGGCCGCGCCCGTCTGCAAGTGGAGCGTGCAGGTGGAGCGGGCCGACGAGTTCGCGCCGATCCTGGCGCGCGCCCTCAAGCTGGCACAGGACCCGCCCTCGGGCCCGGTGTTTGTCGGTCTGCCGATCGACGTGATGGAACAGGAAACCGAGGTGGCGCCCGCGCCACCCTCGCCGCTGCATCGCGCCGGCGCCGCCGACGCGCGGGGCATCGAGCAATTGGCCGGGCTGCTGCTGGCCAGCGAACGGCCGGCGGTGGTGGCCGGCGACGACGTGGCGCGGGCCGGTGCCGGCGAGGCGTTGCTGCGGCTGGTCGAACGTACCGGCGCGGCGGTGTGGTGGGAGGGCTTGCGGGCGCGAGCCTCGTTCCCCACGGGCCATGCCAACGCCCGCGGCGCGTTGCCCTTCGATGCCGCGGCCATCGCCAAGGCGTTGGGCGATGCCGACTGCGTGCTGCTGCTGGGCGGGCCGTTTTTCGAGGAAGTCTGGTTCACCCCCGGCAGCCCGTTTCCGCCGGGCGTCAAGGTGGCGCAGATCGAGGAGGCGCCCGAACGCCTGGCCGGCAACTTCCCCCTGGCGGTCGGCCTTGCCGGGTCGCTGGCCGGCACGCTGGCGGGCGTGGCCGGCGCGATCGAGCGGCGGGCGGATGCCCGTTATCGCGCCGCCGCCGCCCGGCGTAACGCGGCGCACCGGCTGGCGAGCGAAGCGGAGGCCGCCGCCCAGACGGCACGGCTGCAGAAGAACTGGGACCGCCAGCCGATGTCGATGGCGCGGGCCATGGCGGAAATCCGTGCCGGCGCGCCGGCCGATGCCATCGTGGTCGAGGAGGCGATCACCGCCAGCGCCGACCTGGCCAAGACCTTCCGGTTCGATACTCCCGACAGCTATTTCAGCGGGCGCGGCGGCGGCATCGGCCAGGGCTTGGCGGGTGCGCTGGGCATCAAGGTGGCCCACCGCGCGCGCCCGGTACTGGCGATCTCGGGCGACGGCTCGGCGATGTACAGCATCCAGGCGCTTTGGACCGCCGCGCACCATGATCTGGCGATCGTCTTTGTCGTCCTCGTCAACCGCGAATACCGGGTGCTGAAACACAATCTGGATACCTATCGCCAGCGCTTCGCCACGCGTTCCAACCGGCCCTACGCGCACATGGACCTGGCCCGGCCGGCGCTGGATTTCGTCGCGCTGGCGGCCGGCATGGGGGTGGCCGGTACCCGGGTCGAGAAGGCCGACGCGCTTGCGGGCGCGATCGCCCGCGCGGTGGCCTCCGGCAGGCCCCATCTGGTCGAGGTCGTGCTGGAAGCCAAGCGCTGAGGGGCGTCCCGCAAGGCTGTTATTGGCCCGCCTGCCTTGCTTGCCTTAGGGGCGACCGCCTAGGCTCCCGGGCGGACCGCAGGGGAGTGGCATGACCTATCGGATGGGCGTCGATATCGGCGGCACGTTCACGGATTTCGCGCTGATCGACGACACAACGGGCGAACTGACGATCCACAAGCAGTTGACCACGCCGGCCGACCCGTCGGAAGCGGTGCTGGACGGCGTTGCCACCCTGCTGAAGCGACGCGCCGTCGCGCCGGCGCAGCTCGGCGCGGTCATCCACGGCTCGACGCTGGTCACCAACGCCATCATCGAGCGCAAGGGCGCGGTCACCGGCATGCTGGTGACCAAGGGCTTCCGCGATGTGCTCGACATCGCCATGGAGCGCCGCTACGACCTTTACGATCTCACCATCCGCTTCCCCACGCCCATAGTGGCGCGCCGGCGGCGCCGGCAGATCGACGAACGGCTCGACTTCTCGGGCGCTGTGCTGCAGCCGCTCGACGCGGGCGAAGTGGAGCGGGCCGCGGCCGAACTGGTGGAGCAGGAAGGCGTCCGAGCGCTCGCCATCTGCTTCCTGCATTCCTTCGTCAACGCCGGGCACGAAGAGCAGGCGCGCGAGATCGTCGCCCGGCGCTATCCCGAACTCTACGTCTCCACCTCGGCCGACGTGTTTCCCTATGCCCGCGAGTACGAACGCTGGAATACCACGGCGATGAACGCCTTCGTGCAGCCGGTCGCCGACCGCTATCTCGGCAACCTGGAAGGGGGGCTGCAGCGGCTGGGCGTCAAGGGGCCGCTCTACATCATGACCTCGAGCGGCGGCACGGTAACGACGGCGACCGCCAAGCGCTATCCGGTCCGCATGCTGGAATCGGGGCCGGCCGCCGGCGTGCTGATGAGCGCGCATCACGGCCGCACGCTGGGCCTGTCGAACATCCTTTCCTACGACATGGGCGGGACCACGGCCAAGGGCGCGATCGTGCGCGGCGGCCAGCCGCACAAGACCTACGAGATCGAGGTGGCGCGCATCCACCATTTCAAGGAGGGCAGCGGCCTGCCGGCCAAGGTGCCGGTCCTGGACATGATCGAGATCGGCTCCGGCGGCGGCAGCATCGCCGAACTCGACGACCGAGGCGTGATCCGCGTCGGCCCGCAAAGCGCCGGCGCCGACCCCGGCCCCGCCTGTTACGGCCGCGGCGGCAAGCGGCCGACGCTGACCGATGCCGACCTGCTGCTCGGCTATCTCGACCCGGATTTCTTCCTGGGCGGCAAGATGAAGCTGGACCGGGCGGCGGCCGAAACGGCACTGGAGCTCGGTCTGGCCAAGGCGCTGGGCGTCGACGTCACGCGCGCCGCCTGGGGCATCCACGAAGTGATCAACGAGGACGTGGCGCGAGCCTTCCGCGTGCACGCCTCCGAGAAAGGCTTCGACTATCGCGGCTGCAGCATGATCGCCTTCGGCGGCTCCGGCCCCATGCATGCGCTTCGGATCGCCCGCAAGCTGCGCATCCCGCGCGTCGTGCTGCCGACCGGGGCCGGCGTGATGAGTGCGTTCGGTATGCTGGTCAGCCCGTTGTCCTTCCAGATCGCGCGGTCCAACCGGGTCGGTTATGCCGAGCTGCCGCGCGAGCGCTTCGCCGAGCTGTTCGCCGGCCTGACCCGAGAGGCCGCCGCCTTCCTGTTGCGCGCCGGCGTGCCGCAGCCGGAGATCCGCGTGACGCGGCGGCTCGACATGCGCTACCGCGGCCAGGGCTATGAGATCGAGGTGGAATTGCCGGACGAGCTGGACTTGTCGGCCGCCTTCGAGCGGCTGCCGCAGCTCTTTGGCGAGAGCTACGCGCGGATCTTCTCGCTCAGCTACCTGCAGGAGCCGCTGGAGATCGTCAACTGGAAGGTGGAAGTGCAGGGCCCGACGCCGGCCATGAGCCAGCATTTTCACCTGGCGCTGGAACACCAGGTCGGCGCGCCGGAGAAGGGCCGTCGCCAAGCCTATTTCCCGGAAGCCGGCGGATATGTGGCGACGCCCGTCTATGACCGCTACGCGCTGCGGCCGGAGGTGACGATCGGCGGGCCGGCACTGATCGAAGAGAACGAGTCGACCTGCGTGGTCGGCGTCGGCGACCAGGTGACGGTCGATGCCGCCGGCAATCTGGTGACGGAGATCGCGCAGGAGCAGGTCAGGGAGGCCGCGGCATGACGACGTTCGATCCCGTCACGCTCGGCATTCTGTGGGACCGGCTGATCTCGATCACCAACGAGATCGTGCTGACCGTTGTGCGCACGTCGTTCTCCAGCATCGTGCGCTCCTACGACCTTGCCTGCGTGCTGTTCGATGCCGAAGGTCGCAGCCTGGCGCAGGGCACGTTCAGCGTGCCGGTGTTCATCGGCACCGCACCCCAGACCATGCGGCACATGCTGGCCAAGTTTCCGCCGGAGACGCTGCGCCCGGGCGACGTCATCGTCACCAACGACATCTACATGGGCACCGGGCATCTCTGGGACGTCAACGTGATGCGGCCGGCATTCCACGACGGCCGGCTGATCGGCTATGCCATGAGCATCACGCATCTGCCCGATATCGGCGGCCGCGGCTTCTCGGCCGTGAACGTCGACGAGTACGAGGAAGGTCTGCAGATTCCGATCATGAAACTGGTCGACCAGGGGCGGCTCAACGAGGAGCTGATCGCCATCGTCCGCCAGAACGTGCGCGTGCCGGAACAGACCGTGGGCGACCTGATGGCCAATGTCACGGCGGTCGAGGTCGGCTGCCGCGAACTGGTCGCTTTCATGGAGGAGTATCGCATCGACGACCTGCGGCCCTTGTCGCAGGCGATCCTTTCGCAGTCCGAGCGCATGATGCGGCGGCGCATCGCCGATTGTCCCGACGGCGTCTATCGCAATCGCATCCAGGTGGAGTCTGTCGGTGATCCGGTGACGCTGGCCTGCGCCGTTAGCATCGCGGGCGATCGCCTGCATGTCGATTTTTCGGGCACCAGTCCGTCGGTGCCATACTCCATCAATGTGCCGCTCTGCTACACGCGGGCGATGACCTGTTTTTCCATGAAGGCGTTGCTGTTGCCGGACATCCCCAACAACGAAGGCTCGGTCAATCCGATCGAATTGTCGGCGCCGGTCGGCTCGATCCTCAACTGCCAGCCGCCGGCGGCCACCGCGGCGCGCTTCCAGATCGGCCATTTCGTGGCGCCGCTGATCTTCGGTGCCCTGGCCGAGGCGCTGCCGGACCGGGTGCAGGCCGATCCCGGCATGATGAACCTCTTGAACGTCATGGGTCGGCGCCGCGACGGGCGGGACTTCACGACGCTCTATTTCTCCAGTGGCGGCTTCGGCGCGCTGCTCGGCTATGACGGCACGGCCACCACGCCTGCCCCTTCCAACATGGCGGTGGTGGCGACCGAGGACTGGGAGGCGACCACCAACATCCGCGTGGTGCGGCGCGAACTCAGGGCCGATTCCGGCGGTGCCGGCGAATTCCGCGGCGGCCTGGGTCAGGTCGTCGAACTGGTCAACGACACCGGCCATCCGCTGACGGTATTCGGCATGGGCGCGCGCACCGACTTCCCGGCGCTCGGCCTGCAGGGCGGCAAGCCCGGCGCCAGGCGACTCTATCGCCTGAATGGCGAGGCGGTGAGCGCCAAGGGTCGCCACGAGATGCGGCCGGGCGACCGGTTGGAGATGCTGGAATCGGGGGCCGGCGGTCTGGGCGAACCCTCCCGGCGGCCGCGACAGAAACTGTTGCAGGATATCGCCGAAGGGTTCGTGACGCTGGGACGCGCCAAGGCCGACTATGGGTTCGATCTGGCGATGGAACAGTCGGGCAAGGCAGCGGAGTAGGCCATGACAGAACGGATCGATCCGGTCACGCTCGGCATCCTGTGGGACCGCCTGATCTCCATCACCAACGAGATCGTGGAGACGCTGGTCCGCACCTCGTTCTCCTCGATCGTGCGCGAGAGCTACGATCTCGCGGTTGTGCTGTTCGACGCGCGCGGCCGCAGCCTGGCGCAAGGCACCTTCTGCCAGCCGGTGTTCATCGGCACCGGTCCGCAAACGATGAAGCACGTTCTGCGATATTTCCCGCCGGAGAGCTTCGGCGAGGGTGATGTCGTCATCACCAACGACGTCTACATGGGCACCGGGCATCTGTGGGACGTCAACCTGGTGCGCCCGGTCTTCCGCAAGGGCCGCATCGTCGGCTACGCGCTGACCATCAGTCACCTGCCCGACATCGGTGGCCGCGGCATGTCGGCGGTGAACCAGGACATCCACGACGAAGGCCTGCAGATCCCGCTGCTGAAGCTGGTCAAGGCCGGCACGCTCAATCGCGAACTGGTCGATCTGATCCGCAAGAACGTGCGGGTGAGCGAACAGGTGATCGGCGACATCCTGGCCAACGTCACCGCCACCGAGGTGGGGGGGCGGCTGCTGCTCGATTTCATGGACGAGTACCGCCTGGAGGACCTGGCACCGCTCGCCGACGCCATCGTCAGCCAGTCGGAACGCGCCATGCGCGAGCAGATTGCCGCGATCCCCGACGGCAGCTATCGCAACGCCATCAAGATCGAAGGCCTGGATGGCCCGATCGATCTTGCCTGCCGCATCGATGTGGCGGGCGACCGGCTGCATGTCGATTATGCCGGGACCGGCCCGCAGATCCGGGCCGGCATCAACGTGCCGCTCTGCTACACGCGGGCGATGACCTGCTTTGCGCTGAAATGCCTAGTGCTGCCGAACATCCCCAACAACGAGGGTTCGGTCAACCCGATCGAGCTGTCGGCGCCCGACGGCAGCATCCTGAACTGCCGGCCGCCCGCCGCCTCGGCCGCGCGCATGCTGGTCGGCCATTTCGTCGTGCCGATGATCTTCGGCGCGCTGGCGGATGCCTTGCCGCATCGCGTGCAGGGCGACCCTGGGATGATGAACGTGCTGAACGTGGTTGGACGTCGGCGCGACGGCGAGCCTTTCTCGACCTTGTTCTTCTCCTCCGGCGGGTTCGGCGCGTTGGCGGGGCTCGACGGAATGTCGGCCACGCCGGCGCCCGCCAACATGATGTGCATGCCGGCGGAAGCCTGGGAACCGATGACCGGGATGCGCGTCATCCGGCGCAATTTCCGCATCGATTCCGGCGGTGCCGGAGAGTTTCGCGGCGGCTTGGGCCAGGAGATCGAGCTGCGCAACGATACCGGCCATCCGCTGACCGTGATGATCCTGGGCTCGCGCACCGAATTCCCCGCGCGCGGCATGCGGGGCGCCGGCAACGGCATGGCGCGGGTCTTCCGCATCAACGGCCAGCCGGTACATGCCAAGGGCCGTTACGAGCTGCAGGTGGGCGACACCCTGTTGCTGGAAGATTCCGGCGCCGGCGGCTATGGCAATCCCCGCGCCCGCGCGCCCGAACGCATCGCTTCTGACTTGGCTGAAGGCCTGGTCAGTCCGGAGGCCGCGTTGCGCGACTACGGCTTCGACGTTCGGCGGGGCCGGGCCGCGGCGGAATAGGGTTCGGGCAATGGCGGTGATCGAGTATTTCTATTCGACGCGGTCGATCTACGCCTATTTCGGCGCGGCCCGCCTGACGGCGCTGGCGCGGCAGTTCGGCCGGCGGATCGAGCACAAGCCCATCGACCTCTCGGTGGTGGTGCCGGCCAGCGGTGGCACGCCGTTCGGCGATCGCGCCAAGCAGCGCCAAGCCTATTTCTTCGGCCGGGAGATCGAGCGCTGGAGCCAGTATCTGGGTCTGCCGGCGCATGTCGATCCCAAGCACCATTATGGCGATCGGACGCTGCCGTCCGGCATCGTGCTGGCCGCCGCCGAATTGCCGGGGGACGCGGTCAACCGCTTGTCGCACGCGATCCTTCAGGCGCTATGGCGGGATGACCGCGACATCGCCGACCCGGCGGTGCTCGCGGACCTGGCGCGATCCCAGGGCCTGGACCCCGATCGGCTGCTTGAACGCGCACGCTCGGCCGAGATCCAAGCGCATTTCCGCGCCTGCACGGACGAGGCGGTGCGCCGCTTCATCCTCGGGTCGCCGACCTATGTGGTGGATGGCGACCCGTTCTATGGCCAGGATCGTCTCGACCTGGTGGAACGGGCGCTGCAGCGGCCGTTCGCCTACTCGGCCGCCTATTGAGCGGTCCGCGTATCCGCGGGCAATTGCAGCACCAGCAGGTCGAGACCCTGCTCGCCAACCACGCCGTCGAGCGGCGCCTCGCCCGGCTCTAGGAACAGGCAGGCGCGCTTGCCGAAGGTTTCGCCGGCGCGCGCGAAATCGCCCTCGACCACGACGATGTACTGCCCGCCACCAAGCGGCGCCGGCGGCGCCAGCATGGCGCCCGGCCCAGCCAGCAACCGCCAGGCGGCCAGGCCATCGGCCTCCGGCGTCATCAGCGTCTCGGTCTGCACGCCGAGGCGACCGGCGAGGCTCGGCGCGGCGACCGGCGCGGCCTGGGCAAAGCGGGCGCGGCGCGGCGGCGGACGCAGCTTGTCACGCTGAGCGGGCATGTACTTGGCCCCCGGGTCCCAACCGGCCCGCAGCGTGTAGTAAACAACGCCGTCGGCCCCGGCCGCCACCGGGCCATAAGGCGTGTGGCCGCTGGCATAGTGCACGGAAAGCGGCGGCGCCGGGTGCTTGCCGAAGCGGGCGGCGCCTTCCACCACCACCTGGAACTGGTCGACTTCATGGAAATGCGGCGGCGTTACCGCGCCGGCCGGCTGTTCCACCAGGAAGCCCTGCGGTCGCCGCGAATTGCCCTCGGCGTCCGCGCCCTCGACGTAGCGGCCGCGTTTCGGCGACTGGCCGACATACTCGCTGATCACGTATGGCCGGCCGTTGACCTCGACGGTCTTGCGGACGGCAGGCTCTGCGGCGGCATAGATCATTGAGTTTCCGATTAAGGGACAGAGGGTTAACATCCGGTTCGGCGGCCAGAATGCCGCACCGGGGCGACTGGCCGCAAGGGCTCAGACGGATAGCCGGTAGAACCGGATCGCATTGCCGGCAAACAGCCCAGCCTGCTGCGCCCGGGGCAGGTCGGCCACCGCCCGCTTGAAACCGCTATAGATATAGTCCCAGCTCCCCTTCAGGCTATCGACGGGGAAGTTGGACGCGAACATGCAGCGTTCGGCGCCGAACAGGTCGATGGTCTGGCGGATGAGCGGACCATTCTCGGCGAGCGTCCAGGGCCGGTCCTTGACGCAGAGTGCCGAGATCTTGCACCAGACATTGGGGCAGAGCGCCAGAGCCCGCATCCCTTGCCGCCAGGCCGCGAGCGATGCCTCGTCGCGATGCCAGGGATAGCCGGTGTGGTTCAGCACGATGCGCATCGTCGGGTAGAGCCGGCAGACCTCGGCCGCTTCCTCCAGATGCCACCACGGCACGCGCAGATCCCAGGAAAGGTCGTACTTTTCCAGCAGCGCCAGGCCCTTGCGCCAATTCGGGTCCTGCAGGCTGCGAGGCTGCCCGCGCACGCTCTCGCCGGGCGCGTGCGCCGTGACCGGCTTGGTGCGGATGCCGCGCACCAGGGGATGCTGCTTGTGCTGCGCGAGGATCTCCTCGGCATTCGGCGTATCCACCCAGGCATGCGCCACGATGGCGTTCGGCATGCCGAACTCGGTGTGAATCCGGCCAAGCCAGCGAGTTTCCGCCACCTGTTGGCCGCGGTCGCACTCGGCCTCGACATGCACCGTGGCGATGACCTTGTGCAGTGTCGTGTCGCGGCGGTATTCCGGCGGCAGGTAGCTGCGCCGGATGGCGGAATAGTCTCCGAGATAGCTGTGCTCGCCGCTGTTGAGCCACGGATAGCGCAAGGGACCGTCGAGATCCCAGAGATGGTGGTGCGCGTCGACAATGCTCAGCTCGTCCAAGGCGTGGCTCCGGCTGTCAGGGTTGCTACTGCGCGGCGGCAAGGCGCTGGTGGCGGCCTTCGAAGGCGGGCGCCACCTCCGCCATGAAGCGCTGCATCTGCTCCTTGACCATCTGATGCGGCTTCAGGCCGTAGTTGAAATAGAGGATGACCTCGGCGATGCCGGCGGCCTCCACCTGCTTCAGGTCGTCGATGATCTTGCCCGGCGGTCCGATCAGCACCGAGCGGTTGGTCAGGCTTTCGGGCCGCATCTTGCGCAGGATGTCGCAGATGTCCACGAAATAGCGGTAGCTGGGCGGCGCGCGGGCGGGATCGCCGGGGAACGCCGCGATCAGCGCCTCGTGGAAATAGCGGATCAGCGCTTCGCGGGCAGAGCGGTCTTCCGCCTCGTGGTCGGCGATGTGCACGAAGTACGAGCACATGGCGCGCCGGGCGGGACGGCCGTGCCGTTCCTCGCAAAGCCGGCGATAGGTGGCGACCGCCTCGGCCAGCGAGCCGTAGACCATGGCGGCGGCGAAGGGCGCGTAGATGATATTCCAATCGTGCCGGGCGGCGAGTTCCATGCTCGGCCGCGAGAAGCAGGCAACATAGGGACGCAGCGGCCGTTGCAGCGGCTTCGGCCGGATGTCGACGTCCTGGAAGCGAAAAAAAGCGGCCGGCATGCGAGAACCTGCCGGGCTCGGTCCAGGCGCGCCAAACGATCTCCAGCCCTTCCGCGAAGAGTTCCGCCGATGCTCGAACGGCTGGCCGAAGGGGTCATACTCCATGCGGTCGTAGCCGCGGCCGGCGGCAAAATCGACGCGTCCGCCCGACAACAGGTCCAAGGTCGCCCAATCTTCCGCGACCTGCAGCGGATGGTGCACCGGCAGCAGCACTACCGCCGGTGCCAGCCTGATCCGCTTGGTCGCTCCCGCCACTTGCGCCAGCAGCATGTGTGGCGAGGCGTTGACGCCCAGCAGGTTGAAATGGTGCTCGCCGATCCAGGCGGAGTTCAGCCCGACCTGTTCGGCCCACAAGGCCTGCTGGTAGATCTCCTGGATGAACTGCTCGGGCGAGCGCGAGTTGTTGGCGTAGCGGTTGTCGCTCAGCGTGAAATAGCCGAAATCCAGCATGGCCGGCTCCCGGCGCGCGGCTGCCTCGATTGTTCCATTCCCGGCCAGTCGCTACAACGTCGGCGGCCGATCAAGCGGGCGGGGGTGTCATGCGACTTGGCTATGTCGGGCTGGGAATGATGGGTGGCGCGATCGCGCGCCGGCTGCTGAGCGACCACAAGCTGCGTGTCTTCGACCTGAAGCCCGCGGCCATGGAGCCATTCGCCCAGGCGGGCGCCATCGTCACGCAATCGCCGGCGGCGCTGGCGGCCGAATGCGATCTGGTGCTGACGTGCCTGCCGACCTCGGCCGAGGTGCGCCAGGCGATCTTCGCCGCCGATGGCCTGGGCCAGGGTCTGGCCAAGGGCGGCGTGATCGTCGACATGACGACGGGCGACCCGCTGGCGACGCGCGCCATGGCGGCGGAACTGGCGGCAAGCGGGCGCGACCTGATCGACGCGCCGATCAGCGGCGGCCCGGCCGGCGCTGCCGCGGGCACGCTCGCCATCATGGTGGGCGCGCCCAAGCCGATCTTCGAACGCTGCCTGCCGGCGTTGCGGGCAATCAGCCCCAACGTCTTTCACTGCGGCGAAGTTGGCGCCGGCCACACCATGAAGCTGGTCAACAACGTGGTGGCGGCGACGACCCGCCAGGTGACGTTCGAGGCCCTGGCGCTCGGCGTCAAAAACGGCCTCGACTTCGCGACCTGCGTCGAAGTGTTGAGCAAGGGGTCGGGCTGCAACTACACGCTGACCAACACCATGCCGTTGTTCATGAAGGATCCCTCGCGTCTCAGCTTCACCATGGCGCTGATGCTGAAGGACGTGCGGCTGGCCACGCAGCTGGCCCGCGACACCGGCGTGCCGATGCCGATGTGCGGGCTGGCGCACGAGACCCTGTTGGCGGGCGTCGCCTCGGAAGGGCCCGGGGTCGACAACATGCGGCTTTTGAAACGCTACGAGCGGGCAGCCGGCGTGCGCATCGTCAACGACGCGCGGTGGTGAGTCAGACTTTCGGGATCACTTCGTCGGTGAAGCCGGCGATCTGGCGGCTCTGTTCCGCGGCGCTGGCGCCGCGATAGCGCACGACGAAATGGCTGAAGCCCAAGCCCTTCAGCGCCTTCAGGTCGTCGATGATCTCGGCCAGGCTGCCGGTGCCGGGCTCGCGCGCGTCGAACTTGCTGCGCTTGGCTTCGCCGATATTGAGGAACAGCTTGTAGGCGAGCTGCACGCTGTCGAATGAACGGCCCTGCTGCTGGCAGAACTGCTTCAGCTTGGCAAGCCGCTCGGGAATTGCTTGGGTGCCGATGGTGACGGCCAGCCAGCCATCGGCGTGCTTCGCCACGCGCCTGAGCGCCGCATCGGCCACGCCACCCACCAGGATCGGCGGATGCGGCCGCTGCACCGAGCCGGGCACGCAGAAGATCGGCTCGAAGGCATAGGTCTCGCCCCGGTATGCCACCTCGCCGCCGCCGCAGATCGCCTTGAAGATCTCCAGATACTCGTCGGTCACCCGGCCGCGCTTGGCGAAATCATGCGTGTTGAGAACCTGGAACTCCTCTTCCAGCCAGCCGGTGCCGGCGCCCAGGATCACCCGCCCGCCAGAAAGGTTGTCGATGGTGGCCAGCATCCGGGCCAGCAGCACGGGATTGCGATAGGGCATCACCAATACCGCTGTGCCGATCTTGACCCGCTGCGTCGCCCCGGCGATGACGCCCATGAGCGCGACCGGTTCCAGCAATGGTTCGGCCAGTCGCGTGGGGAAGTCGCCGGTGGCGCTGTAGGGATATTGCGACTTGAACTGCACCGGGAAGGCGACGTGGTCGGCCAGCCAGACCGCGCCGAAGCCGATCTCTTCCGCCTGCCGCGCCAGTCCCAGCACGATCCCGGGCGTGGCCAACGGGCCATAGACTCCGACGTCCAGGCCGAACTCCGCAATGCTCGCCATGCTTCTCCCCTCAAGCCGCCGCGGCGGATGTTAGGCGGTAGCCGCGGCCGGACGCTAGAATGCGCCGCGCAAGGGAGGGCGGCATGAAGGGTAAGGCGTGTCTCGTGGTGCGGGCGACGGTGCCGGAGGCCGACCGCAAGGCGTTCGACAAGTGGTACCAGGACGAGCATCTGGGCGACGCGCTGAAGACCTTCGGCGCCGAACGGGCTTGGCGCTGCTGGAGCAAGAACGATCCGGCCGTGCATTGCGCCTACTACCTGTTCCCGAGCGTGGCCAAGGCCGAGGCGGTGCAGCAATTCCCCGGCACCCGGCGCCTGGTCGCCGATTTCGACGCCACCTGGCAGGGCCGCGTGACCCGCACCCGCGAGGTTCTGGAATACGCCCAGGCGCTGGATCCTTGAGCGCTAGGCTGCCTGGCGCTGAACACGGCGACCGCTTGACCAACGGGCCGGCCTGGCGATAGTGGCGACGGGTCAAGCGCCGGCGGCGGGCCGGCTCGACCAGATCACGGGATGGCAAGTGAGGGATCCGACGCCGGTGGCGGCCAAGGAGGACGACGCCGCGGGCGTCGAGTCGCGCTATGCCTGGTTCAGGCTGGCGGCGGCCCTGGCACTCAGCACCATGGGCGGTATCGGCATGTGGTCGATCGTCGTCGTTCTGCCGGCGGTGCAGGAGGAGTTTGGCGCGGCGCGCGGCGATGCGACCCTGCCCTATACCGCGACCATGGTTGCGATCGCGGTCGGTGGCGTGCTGATGGGGCGGCTGGCGGATCGCTGCGGCACGCTGCTGCCGGTGTGCTGGGGCATTGCCGGCCTGGCGGCCGGCTATCTTGGGGCGGGGCTCGCCGGCAGCCTGTGGCAGTTCACCATCGTGCAGGCCTTGGCCATTGGCCTGATCGGCACCTCGGCCACGTTTGGCCCGCTGATCGCCGATGTCTCGCACTGGTTCCAGCGCAATCGCGGCCTGGCGATTGCGATCTGCGCCTGCGGCAACTATTTGGCCGGGGCCATCTGGCCGCCCGTCCTGCAATATCTCATCGACACGATCGGCTGGCGGGAGACGTACTTCAGCCTGAGCATGATCTGCGTGGCGACCATGCTGCCGCTGACGCTGGCGCTGCGCCGCCCGCCGCCGCGGGCGCAGCCGCCGGTGCAGGCGGGCGCAAGAGAGGCGGAAAGCGAGCGGCCGCTCGGCCTGTCGCCCAATGTCCTGCAGGCGCTGCTGGTGCTGGCGGGTGTGGCTTGCTGCGTCGCCATGGCGATGCCGCAGGTGCATGTGGTCGCCTATTGTGCCGACCTGGGTTATGGCGCGGCGCGCGGCGCCCAGATGCTGTCGCTGATGTTCGGCTTTGGCATCGTCTCGCGCCTGGCCGCCGGCTTCATCGCCGACCGGATCGGCGGCCTGGCCACGCTGGTGCTGGGCTCGGTGTTGCAGATGCTGGCGCTGGGGCTGTACCTGACCTTCGACGACTTGGCCTCGCTCTACGTCATTTCCGCGTTGTTCGGCCTGGTGCAAGGCGGCATCGTGCCCAGCTACGCGATCGTGGTGCGCGAGAACTTCCCGGCCCACGAGACGGGCCAGCGTCTTGGCCTGGTGCTCACCACGACCTTGGCCGGCATGGCGCTGGGCGGCTGGCTGACCGGGGTGATTTTCGACTGGAGCGGTTCCTATCGCCTGGCCTTCGTGCACGGCATCGCCTGGAACCTGCTGAACGCCGGCATCGCGATGTGGCTCTTGCATCGGTCGATGGGCATGGCATCGCCGCGCCCGGCCCTGGCCTAGCCCGCGTGCGGCATGGCAAGCTGACCCCAGCAGCCAAGGAAGGCAAGGCATGCAGAGCAACCGGGTCTACCGTATCGCCGTGATTGCCGGCGACGGCATCGGCAAGGAAGTGGTGCCGGAGGGGGTACGGTTGTTGGAGGCTGCCGCCGGCCGTTTCGGCTTCCAGTTGAGACTGGACGAGTTCGAGTTCGCCAGCTGCGACTACTACGCCAAGCACGGCCGCATGCTGCCGGAAGACTGGAAGCAGCGGATCGGCGGACACGACGCCATCTTCTTCGGTGCCGTCGGCCAGCCCGCCAAGGTGCCGGACCACGTCTCGCTGTGGGGATCCTTGCTGCAGTTCCGGCGCGAGTTCGACCAGTATGTCAACTTGCGGCCCGTGAAGCTGATGCCCGGCGTGCCCTCGCCCCTGGCCGGCCGCAAGCCCGGCGAGATCGACTTCTATGTGGTGCGCGAGAATACCGAGGGCGAATATTCCTCGATCGGCGGCCGCATCTTTGCCGGCACCGAGCGCGAGGTGGTGGTGCAGGAAACCGTGATGACGCGCATCGGGGTCGACCGCATTCTCGACTTCGCCTTCGCCCTGGCACAGCGGCGGCCGCGCCGGCACGTCACTTCCGCCACCAAGTCGAACGGCATCTCCATCACCATGCCGTATTGGGACGAGCGGGTGGAGGCGGTGGCCAGCCGCTATCCCGAGGTGCGCTGGGACAAGTTCCACATCGACATTCTGACCGCGCATTTCGTGCAGCACCCCGACTGGTTCGACGTGGTGGTGGCCTCGAACCTGTTCGGCGACATCCTGTCGGACCTGGGCCCCGCCTGCACCGGCACCATCGGCATTGCGCCCTCGGGCAACATCAATCCCGAGGGCAGGTTCCCCTCGCTGTTCGAACCGGTGCATGGTTCGGCCCCCGACATCGCCGGCCAGGGCATCGCCAATCCGATCGGGCAGATCTGGTCGGCGGCGCTCATGCTGGAACATCTGGGCGAGGCGGGAGCGGCACGCGGCATCGAAGCCGCGATCGAGCGCACCTTGGCCGAACGGAAGTTGCGCACGCGCGATCTGGGCGGCCCGCTCGGCACGGCGGCTTGCGGCAAGGCGGTGGCCGCGGCTTTCTAGGGCGCGGCCGGCGATCGCGCCGCTTGCAGCCGTGTCCATTCGCGTTCGACCAGCGCGGTCAGACGGGCGCGAAAGACCTCGGGGCGGAAGCGCAAGGCATTCTCGCGGCAATGTTTCGGGCGGATCCGGTCGCTTGCCGCCTCGAAGCGGCGGACGGCCTCGACCAGCGAAGCCGCGCTCTGCTCGGCGAACAGCAAGCCGGTCGGCCGCGCCTGGTCGATATCCAGGACCGAGTCGCGCGCGCCGCCGCGGCCGAAGGCGATGACCGGCGTACCGCAGGCTTGCGCTTCCACCGGCACGATGCCGAAATCCTCCTCGGCCGCGAACAGCAATGCGCGGGCGCGCTGCGTGTGGTCGCGCAGAATGGGCAGCGGCTGATAGCCCAGCAGCGTGGTGTTGGCGCCGGCCCTGGCCCTGACTTTCGCCATGTCGGGTCCGTCGCCGATCACGATCAGGCGGCGTTCGGGGAGGTCGCGAAACGCCTCGACGACCAGGTCCATTTTCTTGTACGGCACCAGTCGGGAGACGGCGAGATAGAAGTCCTCCTTGTCGGCACGGAAGGTGAAGTCGTCGGTCGCGACCGGCGGGTGGATCACCTCTGCCGGCCGGCGATAGGTCTTGGCGATGCGCCGCGCGATGTAGCTAGAATTGGCGACGAAGGCATCGACGCCGTTGGCGGTGCGGCAATCCCACAATCGCAACCGATGCAGGATCCAGCGGGTGAACCAGCTCTTCAGGCCGCGCGTCAGGCCGCTCTCGCGCAAATAGAGCGCCTGCAAATCCCAGGCATAACGCATGGGCGAGTGCACGTAGCTGACATGCAACTGATCGGGCCCGGTCAGCACGCCCTTGGCGACGGCATGGTTGCTGGAGATCACCAGTTCGTAGGGCGCGAGATCCCATTGCGCGACCGCCAGCGGCATCAGGGGCAGGTACTTGCGGAAATGCCGGCGGGCGAAAGGCAGGTGCTGGATAAAGGACGGGATCGGTTGCCGCTCGCCCAGAAAGCCCCGCTGGTCGTGCGGCAGGAAATCGACCACGACATAGAGGTCGGCGGCCGGATAGCAGGCCAGGATCTGTTCCAGCACACGCTCCGAGCCGGCCGCGACTTCGAGCCATTCGGACACCTCGAAGAACCCCATCATTGACGACGAAGCATCGCCGATGAGGGCATGGCCTGCGGCCCAGCCTGCGGATTGGGTGCTGTGGCGGGGTCTATTTGGTCTGCGGTGGCGTGTCGATGCAGT
>VGEV01000009.1 GCA_016869175.1 Alphaproteobacteria bacterium | reverse complement strand
CCTCCAGCGCCGGCGTAAACAGGCCGGCCGCATGAGTTCCAGCGAAAACCACAGCAGAGGTGCGTCTTGGCGAGAACAATATCGTAGCTTCCGCGACCCGACGCGCCGATTTTACCCGCATCCGGGCTATCTAACCGCCCGCGGCGGGGCTCGGGCTTGCCAATGCGCACTCTAGGCGTCAATCTTGCCCCCAAGAGCCAGTCATCCGGTGGATGCCGGGATAGTTGGCTATGGCGGCCAGCAGCGCGTACTGCGCGAAGCCCTCCACCCCCAGCGCGCGCACGAACACGAATGTGACCAGCAGGTCGAACAGCGCGGTTGCCGCGCTATTGACGGCCTTCAGCAGCACGAGCCGGCGCAAGGGGCCGGCTCAGGTGGCAAGCAAACGCCGGCCGCTGCCTTCCAGCACCAGGCAGGTCAGGCGGCCGGAATGGTAAGCGCCGGTGTCGATGCCGATGCGGTGCCGCCGCAGCTCGACCTTGCGGGCGATGGTGTGGCCGTGCACCACGACCTGCGGCAGCGGTCCGTCGTGGTCCAGGAATTCCTCCCGGATCCACAGCAGATCCTCCGCGCTCTGCTCGGCCAGTGGCACGCCCGGCCGGACGCCGGCATGCACGAAAAGATAGTCGCCCTCGCCATGCCAAAGCCTGAGCGCGGACAGGAACTCGCGATGCGCGGTCGGCAGCGCCGCCGCCAGCGCGCTGCGCACCGGCGCCATTCCGCTTTCGCCGTCGGCCGTCGCCGGCCAGGCGACGCCGTAGCTGAGCAGCGTCGCCGCGCCACCGTTGTAAAGCCAATTGAAGCCGCCCTGCCCTTGCTCCAGAAAATGCAGCAGCATCGCTTCGTGGTTGCCCATCAGAAAGATCGGCGCCGGCGTCTCGCCGGCCAGGCCCCGCAGTCGTTCCACCACGCCCCGGCTGTCGGATCCACGATCGACATAGTCGCCCAGGAAGACCATGCCGCAGTCGCCCGATGGGTGCAGCGCCCGGTCGGCCGCGATCAGCGCCAGCATGTCCTCCAGCAGGTCCAGTCGGCCATGAATGTCGCCGACGGCATAGAGCCGTCGCCCGGCCGGCAGGCTCGCCTCCGGCTCGGCCGGCGTCCGCCGGAAGGGCCAATGCGGCCAGCCCCGGCCTTGCCGTTTCGCATTGTCGGAAGCCCGCTCGCTGGCCATCGCCCGCCCGCTATTGCGCCGCCTGAGGCGCGGCCGCGAAGCCCGCCCAGCGGCCGCGACCGCCCAGATTCTCAAGAAAGTGCAGCAATGCGCTGACCGGGCGGCGATCGAGCCGGGTCCCGGCCTCGCTCAGCAATTGCTGCGCTGCCTGATCGAAGCTGAGCGCCCGCCGGTAGGCCCGCGGGCTGACCATGCCAACAAAGGCGTTGGCCACCGCCAAGATCCGCGCCGGCAACAAGATCGCCTCCCCGGCAAGGCCGCGCGGGCCGCCGCCATCCCATTGTTCCTGCAACTGCCGCAAGGTTTCCACGACCGGGCCGTCGAAGGCGACGTTGCCCAGCAGATCGGCGCTGGCCTGCACGCTCTCGCGCACCAGCCGGCGCTCGGCCTCGGTCAGCGGCTCGTTCTTGGTCAGCACCTCGCTCGGCACCGAAATCTTGCCCAGGTTCATCAGGCGGCCGGCGATCACCGCGGTGGTGCGATCGAGTTCCGCCACTTGCATCTCCCGGGCGATGGCGTCGGCCACCTCGGCAACCCGGTTGGAATGATCGGCCGAGTAGGGATCTCTGCGGTCGACGACCGCCACCAGCGTGGCGATCAGTTCGCCCAGCGCTCGCTCGCGCCGCTCGCGTTCCTCCACCAGACGGGTGATGTCTTCCTCGATCATCAGGACGCCACGCCGGCTACCCTCCGCCGGCAACGGCAGGTGCTCGGCCCGCAACACCCGGCGCTGGCCGTCGGCATCGTCGATGGTGCGGATTTCGGACTGCGCCGCGCCGCTGGTCAAGGCACGGCGGTTCATCTCCTCGTAGGGCCGGGCCGCCGCCGGGCCCGGCACCGGGGCCAGAGACTTGCCGAGCATCGCCTCGGCCGAGGCGCCGGCGGCGAACGCGGCCTGACGGTTGGCGAAGGTGAAGCGGCCCTGGTCGTCGACCGCCGCGATGCGCGTGGGCTGGCCGTCGCTGACCAGGCGCAGAAACCGGCTCAACGCCTCCAGCCGGGCATTGGACCGGCCGAGCGCGTCGGCCGCCGCATTGGCGCGGCGCGAACTGGCATGGCGCCAGACCGCCACCAGGGCCGCCGCCACCAAGGCGATGGCGAGCAGCAGCACGGTCAGCAACACGGCCAAGCGGCGGTCGCTTTCCGCCAGGGCTTCGGCCCGATCGACCTTGCGGAGCAACAGCCAGGGCGGCCCGGACAGACGGCGGCTCACCGCCAGCACCTCGGCACCGGCATAATCTCGGCCGACGCCGAACCTGCCTGGCTGGCGCAGCGCCGCGGCCGCGTCCAGATCGGGGGTGTCGCGGGCCAGCGTGCGGGTCAACGGCGGCGTGCCATCCTTCAGCGGCGACACGTATTCGACGCCGCCCGGTGCGGCGCGGATCAACAGCGTCTCGGCGCTGCGTTCGGTCTCACCCGGCTGCGCCAGCCGGCCGAACAGATCGGCGCCAACCGGGCGCAGCCCAAGGACCAAGCCGACCACGTCCGTTTCCTTGCGCCCGCCCTGCAGCGCGAAGACGGGCTGCAGGAAGACCAGGCTTGGCCGGCCGTCGCTGCCGGCATGCAAATCGACAAACCCGCGCTCGCCGCGCGCCGTACGCTGCACCAGTTGTTTCAGCAGGCCTTCGATGGGCGGCATGCCCGGCGTCGCGGCCAACAAGCCGCCATCGATGTCGCTCAGCGCCAAGCCGGCACCGCTCAGTCGCTGCACGTTGGCGGGCAGCGCGTGCGGCGGCGTCGGTTCGGCAAAGCCGCTGCGTTCGGCCACCGCCTGCAGCAGGTTGCGCAGGTAGTCGGCCTGCGCCGTCTCGGCAGTGACCTTGGCACGGTCGCCGCCCGCCAGCGCCAACTCGCTCATGTAGAGCTGCACCGAGGCGTTTTCGGCGATCTCGGCCAGCGTGTGGAACTGCTGCTGCCACCAACCGGCCACCGCGGCGGCGCGGCCATCGGCGACGATGCCCAGCCGGATCTGCCATTGCGTCAGATCGCGCGACCGCTCGCCGGCGACGAACTGCAGCACCGCGAGGACCCCGGCCAGAGCAACCGCCAGCAGCGCCACGCCAGCCAGCCAGACGCCTTGGCCCGGCCGCTGGCCGATCGTGCTCGCAGTCGTCGTCTCGCTCACCAACGGCATCCGTCCCTTGGCGCCAACAGGGTTAATCTAGGCATGCCCGCATCGGGTTGACAGAGGCTTAACCGCTCGGGCGCTAGCCTTGCCGACGATCCGACAGGGAAGACCGACATGCCGCCAGATCAGGTGTCGGAACGTTGGGTGCGCAAGGCCTTTAGCGCCCTGCTGCTGTTGTGCCTGCTGCTGCAGCCCAATCCGGCGCCCGCATTGTTCCGCTCGAACGAGGTCGCCAACGCCAACCTAACGCCGTTTCCCAAATGGACGGGCATGTTGGAGCGCTATTTCGCCGAGCGCCAACGCGCCGGCGCGGAGTGCCTGGGCGGCGGTGGGCCGCGCTGCCCCACGCCCGACTGGCAGAAGCTGGTGGTAGAACTCAGCCGGCGGGAGCGCGACCAGCAGCTGGCCACCGTCAACGCGCACATGAATCGCTTCCGCTACATCCTCGACCCCGTCAATTGGGGGTAGAGGATTACTGGGCCACGCTGGCGGAGTTCTTCGACAAGCATGGCGATCGCGAGGACTACGCCATCGCCAAGTACCTGACCTTGAAGGCCGCGGGCGTGCCGGCGCTGGTGCTGCTGCTGGCGTTGTTCGCCCTGGTTCTGGGCAAGTGCTGGCGGGCGGCCCGCGCCGGCGATGGCTTGGCGCAGGCGGCGGTGGCGGCCGGCGCGCTGGCCGCCGCGCACGCGGCGCTGGACTTCCCCTTGCAGATTCCAGCGCTCGGGCTGACCTTCGCCTTCCTTCTCGGCACCGGCTTCGGCCGCGCGGCGCTGCTGGTCAAGCCGTCAAAGCCGGCGGCCGCGGTAGGCGGCGTCGAAACGGCTCAACAAGCCGGCCTCCCGCGCCAGCGCGTCGCGGACCGGCCCTAGCCCATGCCGCCGCGCCGCCATCCAGGCCAACAAATGTGGGTTGCGCCGTCCTGCCTGGAGAAACCGCAGGCCGAGCGCCTCGCGCTCCGGCGCCGCCAGCGTCGTCCACAGCGTCAAGCCCAGATCGACCTGCTGCCACAGCCGACCAAGATCGTTGGACGCCAGTGCCAAGTCCCGGGCGAACGCCGGTGCGGCAGCGGCCGGCCCGTGCAGCGCAAGCCGCGCTTCCGCCAACCGGCCCCAGGCATAGCCGTCCGCTGGCGCCAGCGCCAACGCGCGAACCGAGGCGGCGGCCGCGTCGGCAAGCAACGCCTGCGCCGGCCCGCCCGGCAGGTCGAGTCCCGCCAACTGCGCCTGATGCTGGCGCAGCAGCGCCAGCCCGTTCCACAATTCGGCGGATTCGCGCCAGGCTAACCCCGCCTCGGCCGCCGATGCGGCGGCCCGCAGGCCCGGCAGCGAACGCAGTTCGCCCCGGCGCAAGGCTTCCAGCACGGCACGGGCTGGCAGTTCCGCGACCGCCGCCGCCAGCCGCGGCAGTGCCATCACCGCCACCAGCGCGGCCAGCGTGAATGGCAGGACGAGGCGAAACCAGCCGCCCCCCGGTTCAGCCGCGTCGCGCACCGCCGGCATAGGCGCCATAATAGTACTGGTAGGTGCCGTAGGCGTAGGCCGCGTGCCGACGTGTGTTGACCTTGCTCAACACCACCCCGGCGATGCGGGCGCCCGCATCGGTCAGTTGGCGCAGCGCCGCCTGCACCGCTTCGCGCTGAGTGGTGCCCCATTCGACCGTGAACACCACGCGATCCACATGCCTCGCCAGTGCCAGCGTGTCGGCCACTGCCAGCACCGGTGCGGTGTCGAAGACCACGAAGTCGTATGCGAACTTCACCCGCTCGCACAATTGCTGCAACTTCGCCGGCGCCAGCAGTTCCGCCGGATGTCGGTCGAAATGGCCGGCCGTGACATAGGAAAGCCCGGTTCGCTCGTCATACTCGGTGACGGCGCTGAGATCGGCGTCTCCCGACAGGTGATCGGCCAGGCCCTTGAAGTTCGCCACGCCGAGATTCTCGTGCACCGAGGGATTGCGCAAATCGAAGTCGATGAGCAGGGTGCGCTGGCCCGAGCGCGCCGCTGCCCGCGCCAGCGACACCGCGAGCGAGGTCTTGCCCTCGCCCGGCATTGCCGAGCCCACCAGCACGGTCTTCGGCGGCCGGCCGCCCGACAGCATCAGTGCCGCGCGGATGCCGCGCACCGACTCGGCGTAGGGTGCGTTCGGCTCTTCCACCATCACCTCGTGCGCGGCGCGCCTGCGCAAGCGCCGGCGCGACAGCGCGGGCAGCAAGCCCAGGCCCTGGACGCCCGTCAGGCTCTCGGCATGCGCCAGGCTGCGGAACCCCGCGTCGAGATATTCCAGCAGGAAGGCCAACAGCACACCCAGCGCCAGGGCCAGGACCAAGGCCGCGGCCAGGATCAACGGCTTCTTCGGATAGGCGGGCTCGGCCGGCGGCACCGCGCTGGAGATAAGCCGCGCGTCGGGTTTCTCCAGGCCGACTTCCTGCACGTCGGTCTGCTTGAAGCGCAACAGCACCGCCTGATAGACCTCGCCAGCCGCGCGCGCCTCGCTTTCCAGCGAGCGCAGGCGCACCAGCGCATTGTTCTGCTCCTCGAACGCCCGGCGCAGCTCGTTCACCTCGCGCCCGGTCGAGCGTTCCCGGATCAGCGCCAGCTCATGTTCGTTGCTCAGGCTCTGCGCCACCTTCTGCATTTCGCGGCCGATGCTGATCTTGAGATCCTCCAGCTCGTTTTCCTTCAGCAGCAGGCGGGGATGCTGATCGCGCAGTTGCGTGCGCAGCTCGGTCAGTTCGCGGCTGACCTTCGCTTCCTGTTCGCGCAGGCGCTGCACGATGGGCGATTGCAGCACCGCGGCGGCCGCCTGCACGCCATCCTGCGTTTGCAGCAGCTTGCGCACCTGCCGGTCGCGCGCCTCGGCCTCGGCCCGGGCGGTGCGGGCGCGCAACAGGTCCCCGGAAAGCTGCGCCAGTTGCTGCGCCAGCAGGCTGCCCTGGCCCTCGACGTTGAGGTACCCGATGCGCCGGCGATGTTCCTCCAGCGCCGCTTGTGCCGCTTCCATGCGCAGGCGCAGATCGCCGACTTGCTCGTTCAGCCAGCCGGTGGCGCGCGCGGTGGCGTCGAACTTGCGGCGCACGGTCTCCTGGATATAGAGCTCGGCCAGTGTGTTGGCGACTTGTGCCGCAAGCTGGTGATCCTCCGAGGTATAGCGCACCTTCAACACGCGGCTGCGTTCGGGCACGTCAACCTCGATGCCGGCGAGGAACGCATCGACCAGCCGTTCGTGCTTGGCGCGAGCCTGCTGCTCGGGACTCGGCATCGCGGCCTGTTCGGCCGCCTGGCCCCGCAAGGCCGCCATCGCCCAGGGCGGCAGCCAGTCGTCCAGCCATTGCCGCCAAGGCAGCGGCGGCAGCAGGCGTGGCTTGGCGGGCGCCAGTTCAGGATTGAACACCGGATGGCGGGCCAGGTTGAGCTTGGCGATCGCACGCTCCGCCAGGTCGCGCGACATCAGCACGGCCGCTTCGGTCTGTCCGGTGGTGTAGTCGAAGTTGCCGCTTTGCAGCACTTCCTCGAAACTGACCGTACGTTCCCGCTGGGTTTCGAAGACGAGCTGCGATTCAGCGACATAGAGCGGCGTCATGCGCGCCAGCACCAGCGCGACCAAGCCGCTCAGCAGCAACGCGGTACCCAAGACCAGCAGGCGACGGCGCCACAGGACGTGCAGCATCACCCGCAAATCGAAAGCGCTGTGCGGCGCCGACGGTTCGGCGACGCTGTCGATCGGTTCTTCGTTGGCGCGTTGCGTCACCACGGGGGCGGGTCCCGTTCCTTTGCTCTCGATCCTGGCAGTCCTGCCGGCGCGCCCGTTCGGGCAGACCCATCCGGCTGCCCTTGATACGCGCGCAATTCGCCGGGAATTCTAACAACAATTCGTTACTTCCCCGCAGTGACAGCGGTCACCCGGGTCGATCAGGTGGCGGCGTATTAGCTAGCCCGGATTGGTCAGAACAGCCGGCGCTCGATTTCCAGCGTGTCGCCCGGCAATACCAGCGTGTCCTGATCGACCGACAGGCGTTGCTGCTTGCCCTCGCGGTCGGCCCTGAGGATCGCTACTGGATCCTCCTGCGCCCGCCGCGTATAGCCGCCGGCGATCGCCACGGCCATGCGCACGTTGATACCGGCGACATAGTCGTATTTGCCGGGCTTCTGCACTTCGCCCAGGATGAAGAACGGCCGGTAGGTGAGAACCTCGATGCTGACCCGTGGGTTGGCGACGAAATCCTTGTCCAGCGCGCGTTCGAGGTCGCGTTGCAGTTCGCCGACCGTAAGCCCCGTCGCCTTGACCTGGCCGAGCAGCGGCATGGCGATGTTGCCATTGGCGTTGACCGTGGGCTGGCTGGACAGGTCGGGGTGACCGAACACGCTCACCTGAACCTTGTCGCCCGGACCCATGAGATAGTCGGAAAGCTGTGCCGAGGCGCCAGCCGGAAGCCAGGTCAACCAGCCGGCCAGCCAGCAGGCCGCCAGGCGCGCCTTAAAGCTGCAGGATCGCGGTGAGCGTGAATACATTGGCGTCATAGCTTTCGCCGGCAATGTCGGATGCCAGCGTCGAATACTCGTACTTCAAGCGCAAGTGCAGGTTGGGATTGAGCAGATAGCGGCCGACCAGACGCACGAACGCCTCGTCCTCGCTACGTTCCGCGCCGGGAAGGGTGGCGTAGTCGAGATGGTGCAGGCCGCCGCGCAACTCCAGGATCAGATTCTCCCGCGGGTCCCAGAACGCCGCCGCCTCGAAGCCGGTATCGATCGCCGCCGAGGCGCCACCCACCTGCACCGCCCGCACATTGCGCGCGAGCAGCGCTTCCAGGGTCACCAGCGGGCGCACATTCCACACCGCGCGCGCCTCGGCCGCAATGTCGCCGATCTCGTCCAGACCGGGATCGTCGAACCGCCGCGTGACGTAGCCGGCGCCCAGTTCCACAAAGGTCACAGCCGACAGGTCGTAGGTGAAGCCGGCCAGGACTTGCCAGCCCTCGCTGTCGCGCGCCAGTCCGCCCAAGGCCGCGTTGGGAAAGCGCTGCCACAGCAGGCCCGGTTCGAGCCAGAGCGTGACGCCTTGTTGCGCCTCGTAACCGCCCCGCAGGTTGATGCGGTGCAACTCGCTGTCCAGGAAGTCGTTGTCGACGCCCCCCGCATCGCGGTAGTCGGTATCGGCGAAGCGATAGCGGGCACGGCTGGAAAAAGCCCCGCGCTGGAACCGCCAGTCGGCCTCGGCACGGGCACGGCGCACGGGGATGCTCTCGGCCGTGGCGAAATCCTGCCCCACGTCGCCCCGACTCTGATGCTCGAGCGCGTATGAGCCGCGCAGCCGCAACTGCTCGAACGCCGAGATGTCGATGCGCGGGCTGGCTTCGACCAGGAAATCCTCGTAATTCTCGCTCGCTAGGTCGACAAAACGTCCCAACTCGCCCCGACCCCGCAGATTGAAGGCGTGGCGGGCGAAGTCCGATTTCAGATCGAATTCGACGGCGCTGCTGCTCGCCAGATCGGAACGCTTGCCGCGCTCGGCGCGAAACACGTTGTCGTCGGTAGTGGCGCCAAGTTCCAGCTTGGGCAGCAGGGTGAAGCTGCCCAGGAGGTGCGGTCCCTCGCCACGCCCGGCCCGGCCAAGAATGTCGCCCAGCATTAGACCAAGCGGCTCGAATTCCGGTCGCTTGCGCTTGCCGACCGATTCCTGCACCGCATCGGCCTCGTCCGACAGGTCGGCTACCTCGCGCAGGAGTTCCTGGGCGCCGGCAGGGGCAGCCGCGAACAATAGCCAAGCTGCCCCGGCGCAAGCCAAGCTGCCGGCGCTCGTCCCCCTGTCAATTGGCGCTGGCCGCCACATTCGGTTCGGCAAGCGGCGGGCCGCCAGGCGGGAACAGGATGGCCAGCTCGCCCGGGCTGGCGCCGGCAGCGGTGGCGACCTCGGTCAGGATGCCGGCGAGTTGGGCTTGGATCTGTGCCTCGGCGGCCAGGATGGCGACTTCATCCGTGGCCAGGGCCTGGGCGGCGGCCGGGCTCGGCAGCAAAGCGCTCTGACTTGTGGCCGGTTCCAACAACAGCGCCGACAGGGCGGTCTGTTGTCCAGGCGCCGGCAGGAATTGCAGGCTGAGCGCGGCGCCCGAAAGCGAAATGGTCTGCACCACCGCGGCGCCGTTCAGCGCCGCTCCCTGCAGGCTGACCACGAGCTGGCCCGCCTGTTCGCTGACGCCACTGACCGCAAGGCCGCCCGGCCCGGTCAGATATCCGGCATTCAGCCACTGTGCCGGGCCGCTCGCGGCGATCGGTACCGGCTGGCCGTTGAACGAGAGCTGCTGGCCGAACAGAATGGCGCTGTCGCCGCGCACAGTGTCGCCGACCAGCAGGATCACCCGCCAGTCGCCGGGGGGTACCGGTATGGTCAGCCCGGTCAGCCCGACCACGCCATCGGCCAGGAAATCGCCGGGGGGACCGCCGATCGCCTGTACCGCGCCGCCCAACAGCCGTGGGTCGGCGGGGCCGATCCGCTCAAAACCGGGCGCCGCCGGCTGCGCCACCGGGCCGAAATCGAACGCCAGCACTTCCGGCGGCACGATGAAACCGTCCAACATGCCCACCCGCAGGACGGCGGCGGCACGCAGCGCCAGCGCCGCCTGATGCTCCACCGCCACCAGGGCCTGCTGCAACGCCAAGAGATCGCCGCCCGCCTGCTGCTGCAGGGCGCGCATCAATGCGCCGGCCCGCTCCGCCACTTGGGTAGGGTTGGGCTGGCCGCCGGCGAGATAGGCGCGCAGCATGACCGCGGCGTTGGCCTGCCCCGCCAAGGCGGCCGTCGCCGCCTGCTCCGCCGCGCCCGCTTGCGCCCGCGCCAAGCTCAGCCAGATGCCGGCGGCCAACAGCAGCCCCAGCAACAGGGCCCACAGGCCAACCGATGGCGCCGCTGCGCGAGCCCTTGCCGGACGAATCGACCGCATTGTGCCAACATGAGACCGAAACCGCCGGCCTGTCAAACACCAGGTGTCAATGTCGAGGCGCAACATCTTGATATTCCTGTGTAGTCCAGTTCAGCATCTGGGCGATATCCGGATATCCGCGATGCAAGAATCGCGCCCAGATGGTTGATTCCGTGCGGGCGTCGATCCGCGCGGCCTGGGCGGCGCTGCTGGGTGGCGACGTCGGCCCCGGGGCCGTGCCGGCGGAGTGGGCCGGTCGACTTGCCGCGCTGCTGACGCCTGCCATGGCCGACCACCTGTTGTCGGGCTGGACCCTGCTCGACGGCGCCCCGATGGTTCCAGCGGCGGCAGCGCGGCAAAGCCGCCTGCTCAACCGGCTGGCCCGGACCGGCGGGCTCGGCTGGGCGCGACGGGCGGCCGAAGCCGGCCTTCCGGTGGTCTGCCTGAAAGGCATGGGGGCCGCCTACACGCTCTATGACGATGCCGATTGCCGCGGCATGAGCGATTGCGACCTCTTGGTCGGGGCGGCCGAGCGCGACAGGCTGCTGGCCCTGCTGCGGGCGGGCGGCCTCGATTTCGTACCGCCTCGCGCCCGTTCGCGCTGGGGCTTCGTGCACGATTCCAGCTTCCTGCCTCTGGCCAGCGCGGATGGGGTGAGCCAGATCGACCTGCATCAGCAGGCCGATGCTTGGCCGGTGCACCGTGCCCTGCCGGCCCAGGCGGTGTTCGCGGCCGCCCGGCCGGCGGCAACGCCGGCAGGCACGATCCTGGTGCCGGCACCGACGCACGCCCTCCTGCTCTGCGCGACGCATGCCGCTCGCGACCTGTTCGGCCCGCCGGCGGTGACCAAGCTGATCGATGCCAGCCGACTGCTGGCGCGCTTCGGTCAGACGATCGACGCCGCCGAACTGGTTCGGCTGGCGGCGGCGGGCGGGGTTGCCCGGCCGGTCGCCGCGTTTTTCGCCTTGCTTGCCGACCTGGGCCTGCCGGCCGCCCTGCTGCCTGCGTCGCTGGCCGCGCGACCAGACGCCTTGCCTGCCTGGTGCCGGGGCGAATATCGCCGCGCGCGCGCGCAGCTCGCCCTGCTCTACCCGCACCCGCTTTCGACCCTCGCCAGCATCCGGCGCGAAGCCCTGCTAACGGCGCAGCCCTCGACGGTGCTGGCACGCTATCGCCTCCGCCTCCACGGACTGCTGCGTCCGCAGACCGGCCGGCCGGTCGCGCCGACCGCACGGACGGCCTTAACACCCCGGAAAGAGCTGTGATCCATATTACACCAGCATTGCGGGCACAGCGTGCCACGAACAGGCAAACCGCCGGTAACGGCGGGACGCAAAGCCTCCGGCCCGCCTTGGCGACAAGGCGGGTAGCGGGGCCGCCGAAGGGAGAACCGCGCAATGGACGTCGTCGTTTTTCGTACCTGGGATCTGTGGGTTGCGCTGTTTCGCGGCCTGCCCTATGGCGATCCCTATGTCGCATTGCTGAGTTTGCTGGCCGTGCTGGCGCTGTTGGGCATCGGCGTCAAGAAGGTACTGAGCCCGGCCTGAGACGCTCAGTCTTCGCGCACCAGCGCGCCGGCCGCTTCAAGCAAGCGGATTGCCGTCGCCAGATCGCCGCTCAGTTGCTGGCTGGGAGTGGCGGGAAACGCGGCGGCGAAGACCCGCAGGATCGCCTCCTCGGCCATCGGCTCGTCCAGCAGGCGCCACAGCGCCGCAGCCAGGGGGTCGAGATGCACGATGTCCTGGTTGTTCAACACCAGGAATAGCTCGCCATCGATCGCGGTCTCGCAGGCCGGGCCGATCCGGCGATAGCGGCTCACGGCTGGCCCTCGGCCAGGCAACGTCGCAGCAGAGCCGGCACGGCCGAGGCCTCGCGGTAGCGCAAGCGATAGGCGGGGGCGGCCTCCGCCAGCTTCCGCGCCGCCGCCAGCACCGCCGAGGGCGGCAGGTGCGGCGCGAACATCTGCTGGATGAGCCGGTGCATGATTTCCGGGCGCCCCAGCCGTTCCGTCGCGGGCGGCCCGACATGCGCGGGATCACGCGCCAGCACGAACAGCGCCGATAACAGCACGGCCTCGGCGAAGCCGCAGCTCCGGCTGGCCGTCAAGTCAAGCGCCAGCAGGTTGGCAGCCAAGCAGGCGCCATGGCGGACCACCATCGCCCGGAAGCGCGCGCTCGCCCATGCCGGATAGGGCAAGCGCAACTTCGCCGCGGTGCCGAAGCCGAACACCACGGGCGGCTCTTGCAGGCGAACCGCCAGCCGGTCGTCGGCGAGCAACCGGCCTCCGACCGCCGCCAGGGTCAACGCCAGCGTGCTCTTGCCGGCGAAGCTGTCGCCCAGCAGCGCCGCCGCCCGCCCGCCGAATGCCAGCGCCGCCGCATGCAAACCGATCGTTTCCGGATCAGCCGCGATGTAGCTGCCGATCAGCACGCCGAGCGTGCCGTTGGCGGCCGGCAGATACCGGGTGAAGCCGTAGTCGGGCGCCGCATAGGCGCTGGTCTCGATGCGAAAACGCCTGCCGGCCCGCGTCACCTCGACGCTGGCGCGGACCGGCGCCCGCCCCGGCGCGGACGGCCAGCCCGGCGCCAGGCGTGCCAGCAGCGCCAAAAGGCGCGCATCAGCCGCCAGCGCGATGGCGCCGCGCCACCCCCGAAAGCGGACCGCCGCTTGCGGCGCCGCCGTCGCCCGGCGTTCACGCAAAACTAACGCCATCTCCCGCAGGATTCCGGTCGCCGCCCGCGAGCGGCGAGAGCCACCCGTTGGGCCATACCATCGACGGTAGCAAAGTGCCGGGGACAACGCACATTCCGCGCCAGGCCGCAAATCTGCCCAAGGAAGAGGAACGTCTGCTCGACTATGTGGAGCGTTTGGCTCGGCACACCGTCGGCCGTCGGGCCGTCCATGTGCACATCAGCCGGCTGCAGCATTACAATCGGCGCGAGCAGTATGTGCGCGTCGCCTTCAGCACGCTGGACGCTCTGACCCGCAAGTTCGACGGCGGCTGCTTCCAGACGCGCACGGGCGACCTCGTGCTCATCGTGAAGGGTGCGAGCGTCGCCGAGATCGACCACGGCGTGCTGCAATTGCGCTTCCTGTTCAGCGAGGATCCACTGCTCAAGGACGAGGCGCCGCCGGAAGACCCGTTCTGCACCTGGTATGAACTGGAACGCGACTATGCCGGGCTGCTGGCCCTGGCGCAAAGCCTGCACACCGCACGGGCAATCGAAGCGAACCCCTACCCGACGTCCCCGGAACCCTCGTTCATGCCGGACCACGGGCCGGAGCCGATGGCGCGTCCCGGCCACGTCCTGGTCGATCGCTCGGTGGAAACGGTGCCGCGCCAGCCGGCGGTCGATCTGCCGCGTCTGGTGCGCGTCGAGAACCTGTTGGCGAGCATCGATTTGCGCGAACTGGTGCGTCGGCAGTCGGCGGCTGCGATCGTGGCGCAACAGCGGCCACAGCCGCTGTTCACCCAGATCTACGTCGCCATCGGCGCGCTCGGCCGCCGGCTGCTGCCCGATGTCAACCTGTTCGCCAATCGTTGGCTGTTCCAGTACCTGACCGTGCTGCTCGATCGGCGCATGCTGCGGCTGCTGCCGGGAGAGAACAATCTGGAAAGCCAGACCTTGGCCCTCAACCTGAACGTCGCCAGCGTGACGAGCGACCTGTTCCTCGCGTTCGACCGGGACATCCGGCTGAAGACGCAACGGCCGCTGATCATCGAAATCCAGGCGTTGGATGCGCTGGCCGACCTGGCGCAGTTCCATCGTGCGCAGGTCTTTCTGCGGACACGCGGCCATCGCGTGCTGCTGGACGGTCTCAGCTGCGACGCCTTCCCGCTGTTGTGCCATCCTGAGCTGGGCTGCGATTTCTACAAGCTGCACTGGCAGACCCAGCTGATCGGCGGGGTCGGTCAGCGGGCGCTGGCAAGGCTCCGTCAGCAGGTGCAAGCGGTCGGGCCGGCGCATGTCGTGCTGGCGCATGTCGTGCTGGCGCATTGCGGCGAGCCGGAGGCGGTGCGTTTCGGCCACGATCTCGGCATTCCGACCTTCCAGGGCCACTATGTCGACCGGCTGCTGGCGGAACCGCCCTGACGACCCCGGCTCATTCCTTGGGCGAACGTTTGGCCAGGATGCGCTGCAGGGTGCGGCGGTGCATGTTGAGCTGGCGCGCGGTTTCCGAGACGTTCCGGTTGCATTGCTCGTAGATCCGCTGGATGTGCTCCCAGCGCACCCGGTCCGCGGACATCGGCCGTTCCGGCGCCGTCGGACGTTCCGGGTCGGCTCCGCTGAGCACGAGGTCGAGTTCGTCGGCATCGGCCGGCTTGGCGAGGTAGTCGACCGCGCCAAGCTTGATCGCCGCCACCGCCGTCGCGATCGCGCCATAGCCGGTCAACACCACGATCCGCGCATCCGGTCGGCGGGCGCGCAGCGCCTCCACCACGTCCAGGCCGTTGCCGTCGCCCAGGCGCAGATCGACCACGGCGAAGCCGGGCGCGCGCAGGCGCAGCACCTCCAGCCCCTCGGCCACGCTGCCGGCGGTCAACACTTCGTAGCCGCGCCGCTCCATGGCGCGGGCCAGCCGCTTCAGCCAGAGGTCGTCGTCGTCGACCAGCAGAAGCTGCTTGCCGTCGCCGGACGGCGTGTCGATCATCCACTTCCCCCCTTCGGCCTCAGGCCGCCGCAAGCGCTGCGGGCGGCCAGACGATGCTCACCCGCGCCCCCCGTCCGCGGCGCCGATTGGCGAAGCCGACCGTGGCGCCGGTTCGCTCCAACAGCGTCTTGGCGATGAACACCCCCAGCCCCATGCCGCCCCGCCCGGGACGGGACGTAACATAGGGCTCGCCCAAGCGGTCGAGGATCTCCGAGGAAAAGCCCGGACCGTCGTCCAGGATCTCGAGGCTCAGACCGGCATTCGACCAGCGCCCATCGATCGCCACTTCCGCGCGGGCGAACTCGATGGCATTCGCCACCAGGTTGCCGAGCCCCTGCTTCAGTTCCGGCGTGCGGGTCAACAGCGGTGGGGCCTGTCCGGGCTCGCTGTCGACCTTGATGCGCACAGCGACGCCCTCGCGCCGATAGGGTTCGGCCACCGTTTGCAACAGCACGCCCAGAGGCAGGCGGTCGAAGGTGGTGTCGCCCGAATCGCCAGGGTTGCGCGCAAGGCGGGCCAGGATTTCGCGGCAACGCTGCGCCTGGCTGCCGAGCAGGCGAATGTCGGCGCCGGTCTCGCTGTCCTGCGGAAATTCGCGTGCCAGTTCCTTGGTAACGAGCTGGATGGTCGAAAGCGGCGTGCCAAGCTCATGCGCGGCGGCGGCGGCCAACGCACCCAGCGAGGACAGCTCTTGCTGCCGCGCCAACGACAGTTGCGTTGCGCTCAAGGCATCCTGCATGCGGCGGGCCTCCTGCGCCACTCGATAGACGAAAAACACGATAAAGCCCATGCCGAGCACCAGCGCGATCCAGACGCCCAGCATATAGACCCGCGGCAGCACGAGGCTGCCGCCCGCCCAGGGCAACGGCGCGTGCACCTCCGCCAACAGGCTGACCGCCGCGACCGAGAAGGCCGCCAGGCTGAGCGTGCTGGCCAGCCGCAATATGGTCGCGGAGACCGTCACCGGGACCAGGATCAGCATGGCGAAGGGGTTGGCGAGCCCGCCGGTCAGGAACAGCAAGGCGGAGACCTGCACCACGTCATAGCCAAGAAACAGCAGGGCCTCGCGTTCGCTGTGCCAGGCCTGCCGGCGCTGGCGGATGCCGAGCCAGGCATTGAGCAGCGCCGAGATGGCGATCAGCGCCATGGCCACCGTCATCGGCACTGGGGCAGCCAGCGCCTCGCTGACCACCAGCAGCGTGGTGACCTGGCCGGCCAGCGCGATCCAGCGGATCACCACCAGCGTCCGCACCCGCACCCGGCCGCCACGCGCCCCGCCCGCAACCGCTGCCGTCGTCGATTGAGGCGCGGCGGACTGGCTCTTCATCGCGTTCCTGGCCATAGTGCCCGCATGAAAGACAACGCTATCGAAGTCGCCGACTTGAGCAAGCGGTTCGGCGAGGTGGTGGCGGTCGACGGTGTCAGTTTCACCGTCCCCAAGGGCAGCATCACCGCGCTATTGGGCGGCAACGGCGCCGGCAAGACCACCACCATCGGCATGCTGTTGGGCCTGATCCTGCCGAGCACGGGCACGATCCGATTGCTCGGCCAGGACATGTTGCACCACCGCCACCAGGTGCTCCAGCAGATCAACTTCTCCTCGCCCTATGTGGACCTGCCGCACCGCCTGACGGTGGCGGAGAACTTGCGCGTCTATGCGCTGCTCTATGGCGTCAGGCAGGTTTCCGGGCGGATCCAACGCTTGGCGCGCGACCTCGACATCGCCGAGTTCCTCGACCGGCCGACCGGCAAACTGTCGGCCGGGCAGCGCACCCGCGTGGCGCTGGCCAAGGCGCTGATCAACGAGCCGGAAGCGCTGCTGCTGGACGAACCGACCGCCTCCCTCGATCCCGACACCGCCGACTGGGTGCGCGGCTACTTGCGCGACTACCAGCGGCAGGCAGGCGCCACCATCCTGCTCGCTTCGCACAACATGGGCGAGGTCGAACGGCTGTGCGGCGAAGTGATCATGCTGAAACGCGGCCGGGCGGTCGATACGGGCGCGCCGGCCGAACTGATCCAGCGTTACGGCCGCAAGAACCTGGAGGAGGTGTTCCTCGACATTGCCCGCGGACGCGGCCGGGCCGAGGCGGCGGCATGAGCTGGGCCGCGATCGGCGGCGTGCCGCGCGCCTCGCTCGTCCGCGTTGGCGCCATGTCGTTGCGTCATCTCTATCTGCTGCGCGGTTCCTGGACACGGTTGGCCGAGCTGGCCTACTGGCCAACCGTGCAGATGGTGCTCTGGGGCTTCATCACGCAGTTCCTGGCGACGCAGTCCTCTTACATTGCCAACGCCTTTGGCGTGCTGCTGTCGGGCGTGCTGTTGTGGGACATCCTGTTTCGCGGGCAGTTGGGCGTCTGCATCCCGTTCCTGGAGGAAATGTGGTCGCGCAACCTCGGCCACATGTTCGTCAGCCCGATCCGACCCTGGGAGATGATCGTCGGCTTCCTTGCCGTCAGCCTGGCGCGCACCGTCCTGGGCGTGGTGCCGGCGACGTTGCTGGCCATCGTGTTCTATGGCTTCTCGGTCTACAGCCTGGGGCTGCCGCTCATCGCCTTCTTCTTCAACCTCATCGTCTTCGGCTGGGCCATCGGCCTGGCGCTGAACGGCCTGGTGCTGCGCTTCGGGCTGGGCGCCGAAACGTTGGCCTGGGTCGTGATCATGGCGGTGGCGCCGATCAGCGGCGTCTACTATCCGGTCGCCTCGCTGCCGTCCTGGCTGCAGCTGGTTTCCTGGTGCCTGCCGTCGGCCTATGTGTTCGAGGGCATGCGGGCGGTCCTGATCGACGGCTGGGTGCGGCTCGACGTCATGCTCTGGGCCGGCCTGCTCAACCTCGGCTATCTCGCCGCCGGCGCCGGCATTTTTCTCTACTGCCTCAGAGCCGCACGGGATCGCGGCCTGATTCTGCAGATCGGCGAGTAGCGAACGTGGCCAGCAGCACCGCGGCCAACAGCAGCGTGGCCAGCCACCAGCGCTGCCAGATGCCGTAGCTGAGGTTGAGCACGGCGAAGCCATTGACAAAGGCGGCCAATGCCGCCGCCTGGCCGACGCGGTCGTCGATCATCCGGCCAGCGAAGGCCGCCAGCCCGACCAGCCCGGCCAGCAGCAGGGCGCCGATGCCGCCCAGTTCCAGCCAGACCTGCAGGCTGCCGTTATGCGGATGCAGGTTCATCAGGTTGCCGCCCCTGGGCAGCGCCTGATCGCCGCCCGGCATGCGCCGCGAGGCATCCATGCCCCAGCCGGCGAGCGGCCGCTCGGCAATGCGCTCGGCGCTGAACCGCCAGATATGCAGGCGGTGCAACGCCGAATAGGCACGGCCGCCCAGGCTGGTCTCGTAGCGCTCGGGCTTGAGCGGCCCCTGCGCGAGCAGGGGCATGAGCAGCGCAAAGGCGGCGACGCCGCCGGCCAGCAGCACGCGCGTTGCCCTGGGCAGAACGAGCGCCAAGGCGAAGCCGGCCAGCGCCGCCACCGCGGCCAGGCGGGCCGACAGACTGTAGCCGGCGAAGGCCAGCAGCAGCACCAGCAGCGGGCAGGCGAGCGCCATCAGCCGTTTGCCGCGACCCCACAGCACCAGCATGGCGGGCCAGGCGGCGAGCGACAGCACGGTGATGCGCCGGTTGAACAAGGTATGGCGGAACGGCTCGTCCTCGCGCAGCAACCCATGCGCCAGCCGCAAACCAGCGCCGCCCGCCGCCAGGTCGACCGCCAGCAGCCCCGCCGCCACGGCGAACCCCAGCACCAGCGCGCGCTCCACCATCCGCTTGTCGGTCTCGTCCAGGCTGCGGGCGGCGGCCAACAGGATCAGCAAGCCGGCGAAACCCAGAGCGAGGGAGGCTGCCACCGCCAGCGCCGGCCAGGGCGAGAGCGCCCAGCCGGCGCTGCCGAGCGCCCATGCCGAGGCCGCCAGCGCGAGCCAGGCCAGCGGCCCGCGGAAGGCCGTGCCCAGTTCGCCGCCACGCCAAGCGAGCACGGACTGCCAGAGCGCCGGAACCAAGAACAACAGCCACATGCCCTTCGGCGCCAGCACACCCAAGGGCGCAAAGAGACCGGCGATAAGGGCGATCGGCGTCAGCCGGGGCATGGCAAGAGCTCGCGATAGAGGGCTAGCGTCGCGGCGACGAACGGTTCGAGAGCATAGTCGCGCAATGCGCGCCGGCGCCCCTCGGCGCCCAGCCGTTGGCAGAGCGCCCGGTCGGCGATAAGCCGGCCGAGCGCGGCTGCCGTAGCCGGGGCATCGCGCGCCGGCACCAACAGGCCGGTTGCCTCGTGCTCCACGATCTCGCGGCAGCCGGGCACGTCGGTGGTGACGATCGGCAGGCCGCTCGCCGCCGCCTCGATCAAGCCGCGCGGCAGGCCCTCACGGTAGCTGGGCGTGCAGACGATGCTGGCCTGGCGCAGCACCTCGGGCATGTCTCGCCGGAAGCCCCACCATTCGACGATGCCGTCCGCGACCCAGCCGTGCAGGGTCGCTTCCGCGACATCGGTCGGATTCTCCGGGTCGCGTCGGCCGACCAGCACGAAGCGGCCCGGCATGCCGTGCTGTTTCAGCAGACGCGCGGCGGCGACGAATTCATACACGCCCTTGTCGGCGATCAGCCGCGCCGGGAACAGCACCAGGGGCGGCCACGGCAGCGTCGGTGCCGGATGGAAAACCGCCATGTCGACGCCGGTGCCGCGGATCAGGCGCGTTGCCGCCGGCGCCACCAAGCCGCGCGCGACGAACATCGCCAGGTCGTCGCGGTTCTGGAAGATGACGCGCGCGTTGCCGTGGCGCAGCGCCAGTCGGTAGAGCCGCAACACGATCCAGCGCAAGCTCCGCGCCCGCCAATCCTGGCGCACGAAGAGATGGCCGAGCCCGGTCACCGCGTGCACGGTCGCCGGCACGCCCAAGAGTCGGCTGGCAAGCCCGCCATAGAGGATCGGCTTCATCGCCACATGATGCACGAGGCGCGGCCGCAACTGGCGTATCAGCCGCCAGCAGGCGAGGAAGAGCCGCAGATCCGCGATGGGGCTTTGCCCGCCGCGCTGCAACGAGATGGCGTGATAGGCGAAGCCGTTGCGCTCGATCACGGCGACATGCTCGGCCGCGTAAGGCGCCGCGACGTGCACCTCGAAGCCTTGCGCCCGGGCCGCCAGGGCGACCGGCATGCGATGGGTGGTGAAGAACAGCGCCTCGTTCATCAGGTAGAGCAGGCGGGGTTGCGATATCGCCCTCATGCGGCGCGCGCCCTTCGCCAGGCCTGCAAGGCCAGCACGTCCCACAACTGGTGCTGACCGTTGCGCCGGCCCGCCAGGTGCTGGGACCACAGTTCGCGCACCGGCGCCGGATCGATCAGCCCGCCGTCAGCCAGCCGGGCCGGCTGCAACAGATCCTCCGCCCAGTCGCGCAAAGGCCCGCGCAGCCATTCGGCCAGCGGCACCGCGAACCCCATTTTCGGCCGCTCGACCAGGGCCGGCGGAACATGGCGGTGCAGCACCGCCCGCAGCAGCCGCTTGCCGACGCCGCCCGCGACATGCATGCCCGACGGCAGGCTCCAGGCGAAGGCGACCAGCCGATGGTCGAGAAGCGGCTCGCGCGCTTCCAGGCCGACGGCCATGCTGGCCCGGTCGACCTTGGTCAGGATGTCGTCCGGCAGATAGGTCATGGCATCGAGATACATTATCGTCCGGGTGAAGTCCGGCAGGCGAGGCCAGTCGGCCGGGCGAGCGGGCAGGTCGGCCGGCTCGCTGGCACCCGGCAACAGCGACGCTGGTGCCGTCCAGTGGCTGGTCAGGCCCTGATAGATCGCCGCTTCGCCGTCCGCCGCCAGGATGCCGGCCAGCTTGTGCAGCTTGTCGCCCGGGTTACGCTGGCGGAACACGCCTGCCAGGCGATCCCAGGTGGCCGGCGGCAGCGCGCGCAGCCCGCGAGCCGCCGCTTGCCTGAGAACGCGTGGCAGACGGCCCAGCTGCGCGACCCGCGCCACCCACAGATGCCGATTGTAGCCGGCGAAGAACTCGTCGCCGCCGTCGCCCGACAGCGCCACCGTCACCTGCTGCCGCGCGAGCTGGGCGACGAGATGGGTCGGCAGGAACGAGGAATCGCCGAACGGCTCGTCCAGCAGCTCGCCCAGGCGCGGCACCACGGCAAGCGCCTCCGCCTCGCGGACGTAAAGCTCCTGGTGGCGAGTGCCGAGATGGCGCGCGACCGCCGCCGCATTGCTGGCTTCGTCGTAGCCGGCATCGGCGAAGCCGATCGAAAAGCTGCTGACCGGTTGCGCGCTTGCCCGCTGCATCAATGCCGTGACGGTCGAGGAATCGATGCCGCCCGAAAGAAACACCCCCAACGGCACGTCCGCCACCAGCCGGCAGCGCACGGCTTCCAGCGCCAGGCGCTCCAACTCGTCGGTCGCCTCCCTCTCGTCGCCGGCGAAGGGCCGCGTCTGCCCCGCCTCGGCCACCTCGGCCAGCGACCAGTAACGCTCGATGCCGGGCGCGTTGGCACCGGCCGCCATGCTCAGAATGCTGGCCGGCGGCAGCTTGTTGACGCCGCGATAGATGGAAAGCGGCGCCGGGATGCAATTGCGTCGGAAGTAGAGCGCCAAGGCGTCGCGATCGAGTTCGCGCGGACAGTCGGCGTGCGCTTCCAGCGCCTTCAGTTCCGAGCCGAACAGCAGGCGGCCGTCGCGATGGCTCCAATAGAGCGGCTTCACGCCCAACCGGTCGCGCACCAGATGGAGCGTGCTCGCCTGCCGATCCCACAGCGCGAAGGCGAACATGCCGACGAAGCGCGCAAGCGCCGGCCGCAAACCCCACTGGCGGATCGCCGCCAGCATCACCTCGCTGTCGGAACGGCCGCGAAACCCGCATCCCAGCGCTTCGAGTTCGCGGCGCAGTTCGGGGAAGTTATAGACCTCGCCGTTATAGACCAGCACATAGCGGCCGTCGGCCGAGAGCATCGGCTGGTGGCCTTCGGCGCTGAGATCGATGATGGCAAGGCGCCGGTGCGCCAGCGCCACGCCCGCCGCCGCGTCCACCCACAGGCCGTCGGAATCGGGGCCGCGATGGCGGATGGCATCGGCCATGACGCGGGCTTGGCTCGCCAGCAGGCCGGCCTCGGCACCGCCGCGTGGATCGAAGATGCCGGCAATGCCGCACATCGCTAGAGCGCCGCCACCGCGTCGGCGACGCGGTCGATGCGGTGACGGTAGGTATGCGCGGCCAGCGCGCGCTCATAGGCGGCATCCACCATCGCCTGGCGATAGCGTGCGTCGCGGAAGCGCGCCACCGCGTCTTCCAGGTTCGCGAAGTCGGGCGCCAACGCGATATAGTCGCGGTCGGCCTCGAGGATGTCGTTATAGCGGCCGCGCAGCATGATCTGGCAGGTCTTAGTGCCGATGGCGTCGAAATGGCGCGAGGAGATGCACTTGCCGTAGACGGGCGGGCGCGGGCGGCCGGCGAAGAAGCGGGCATGCACCTCCGCGAACGGCAGTTCCTCGTTGACGGTCACCTCATGCCGCAACGGGCCCGCGCTGAGCAGGCGCCGGGCGGCCGCGCGCAGGCCCCAGGGCAGTTTGTGCCCGAGCCGGCGCAGGTTCGAATCGTTGGCGATCACCAGCCGGCCGCCCATCCGCCGGCGCGTCCATTGGCGGATTGCCTCGACCGTGGCGTCGTCGCGTTCGAGATACCAGGAGCCGGCCTCGCAACTGACCGTCCCTCGACAGTCGTTGAGGAAGCGCGCCCAGTCGCTCCGCGTCAGGCGCTGATCGCCGATATCGACCGTGAGCGGTGGCTGGAAACGGTTGGCGGCGAACAGCGCGTGCACCCGGTTGCGGTCCTCGTCGCCCAGATGCGGCAGATAGCGGGCCGCGCGCACGCCGAGGTCGATATGGCGCTCCGCGGCCGACCGCTCGGCGCGAAAGGCCCCGGGATTGAGGGCGTGTGGCACGGCGATGATGCGTTCCGCCAGGTCGCCGAACAGATAGGCGCCCGCTTCCTTCAGCAATTGCGTGGCGATGATGTCCGGCCGGACGACGGCCAATACTTGCCGCTTGGCGGCGATGGGCGAGCCGACCGCGTTGAACTCGTTGCCGACGAAGCTCAGCAGTTTGCCCTTGCGCGCGGCCAACAGGGGGGCCAGCGGTTCCAGGTAGATCGTGGTGTCGCCGTTGGTCGAATGCAGCAGCACCGTCAGTTCGGCCTCCCGCAGCGCCGGCTTGAGCGCCGCGCCGATGTCCCGCTGGCAGATGTTGAGCGCGGTGACCGCGAATCCGGGCGCAGCGCGAAAGGCATCCAGCCAATCGTCGTAATAGGACAGCCGCGTGGTGTAGTGCGCGTGCAGTACCAGGGTCTTGATGCGCGATTCCCGCATGCGCTAGCCGCCCGCCAGGATGGCGACGATGCGCTGCGCCGCTTGGCCGTCGCCATAGTCCGATATCTCGCTTCGCGGTGCGAAACCCGGCCCCTGCCACAGCCGGTTCCAGCCAGCCGCGACGGTTTCCACCCACTCCGTCTCCTCGCGCAAGGTGACGCAGGGCTTGCGGTGGAAATAGGCCTCTTTCTGCAGCCCGCCGGAATCGGTGTAGACGGCGGCGGCATCGGCCACCAAAGCCGCCATGTCGAGGTAGGAGGCGGGCGGAATGACGGCAAGGCCGGCGAGATCAAGCCCGGCCGCCGTCACTGCCGCCCGCGTGCGCGGATGCAGCGGCAGCACGACCGGACGCACCGCCGCCCGTTCCTTCAGCCAATCGGTGAGCCGCTTCAGGCGCTGGGCATCGTCGGTGTTCTCCGCCCGGTGCAGGGTCGCCACGTCGTAGCGGCCGGGGACGAGGCCCAGTCGAAGCAGGATGTCGGATCGTCGCCCGGCGGCTGCCTTGGCATGCAGCGTGGCGTCGTACATCACGTCGCCGACGTGATGCACGCCGGCCTTGATGCCTTCCCTCGCCAGGTTGGCGACGGCGGCCCGCGTCGGACAGAACAGCAGGGCGCTCAGATGATCGGTCAGCAGCCGGTTGAGCTCCTCCGGCATGCGCCGGTTGAACGAGCGCAGGCCCGCTTCCACATGCGCGACCCGCAGATTGAGCTTGGCCGCCGCCAACGCGGCCGCGAGCGTCGAATTGGTGTCGCCATAGACCAGCACCCAGTCGGGCTTTTCCGCCAACAGGATCGGCTCGAGGGCCAGCAGCATGCGCCCCGTCATCTCGCCGTGGCGGCCGCCGTGCACGCCGAGATTGTGCCGCGGGGCCGGAATGTCGAGTTCATCGAAGAACACTTGCGACATGTCGGCATCGTAATGCTGCCCGGTATGCAGCATCGTTTCCGGCAGGCCCGCCGTCCGCAGTGCCCGGCTGACGGCGGCGGCCTTGACGAATTGCGGCCGGGCGCCGACGACCGAGAGCACGCTCATCGCTCGGCTTCGGCCAGGAAGCGCCGGTGCCGGGCGATGCAGTGGCCGATCCACGCGGCATTGGCACGGGTCCACTCGATGGTGCGGGCGAGCCCGTCCTCCAGCGGCGTGCCGGCGCGGAAACCGAGCCGCTCGGCCGCCTTGGCCGGATCGCCATAGCGCTTGCCGGAGCGGTCCCAATTGCGCGCCGGTGCGAGACGGATGGGCGTCTTGTTGCCGGTCAGCCGGTTCACCGTCTCGGCCAATTGCAGGATCGTCGTCTCGACGCCGGAGGCGAGATTGTAGACCTCGCCCGGCTCGCCCCGCTCGGCGCAGGCAACCAGACCGTCCACCAGATCGTCGACATAGATGAAGTCGCGCGTGGCGATGCCACCGTTCTCCACCGGCAGCGCCTCGCCGGCCAGCGCCTTCCAGATGAAGGTCGGCGTCACGTTGCGCCAGACGCTGGCCGGCGTGCCGCGCCAGCGGCCGGCGCCCAGCACCTCGCGCGGACCATAGACGTTCTGGAAACGCGCCTTCACGAACGGCAGCTTGTGCCGCATGAAGTAGTAGTTGCCATAGAACTCGCCGACGATCTTGGAAATCTGGTAGGGGCTGTCGAGATAGAGCGAAACGGGATCGTCCTCGCGTGTTGCGTCCGCCGCCGCGAAGGTCTTCTCCGCCACCGTGCAGCCGGCCGAGGCATAGACCAGCTTGTGGAGGCCCGGCGCGACCTTCAGGTGCTCGCACAGTTTCAGCGTCGGCAGCAGGTTGTTGTCGTGGTCGGCCAGCGGATCGGCCATGGAGCTCTGGTTGCCGTGGTAGGTCGCGAGATGGAACACGCAGTCGGCCGGCGGCAGTCGCGCCAGCAGGCGGTCCTCGGTGATCGAGCCGTGCAGGAAGCTGAGCCGCGGATCGTCCGACAGATTGTCGGCCTCGGCCGACAGCAAGTTGTCGACCGCCACCAGGCGCCGCACGCCCAACGCCAGCAGGCGATGACACAAGTTGGCACCGACGAAGCCGGCCGCGCCCACCACCACCACCGTCGCGCCCTGCAGCATGGCATCAGCCCTTGTGGTCAGCGCCGCGCCGGGCGTGGACGTAGAGCGCCCAGCCCCAGCGCCGGGCAAGGAAGCTGCGATCGGGGCTCGGCAGCAGCGGCGCCAGCAGGCGGGCGAGCGGCGGCACCAAGAGGAGCTGACGCCAGCCGAGCTGGTTGACGGTGAAGCGCGGCTCGACGAAGCCGGCCGCCGCCAGCACGGCCGTCGCCTCGGCCCGGGAATAGACCCGCGCCAGCGGGCAGCCGGCGCCGTCGTTGCGGTTGAGCGCCTCCTGCTGGCTCAGGCCGCGGAAGCGCGGATCGAGCAGCCGGCGCAAGCGGATCAGCACCCGCGCCTTCCAACTGTGGCGATGATAGAGCATGAGGATGAGCCGACCCTCCGGCTTCAGCACGCGGTGCATCTCGCGGAGCATCGGCAGCGGATCCTCGATATGGTGCAGCACGCCCATGGCGCAAGCGATGTCGAAGCTGGCATCGGCGAACGGCACGCGCGAGCCGTCGGTCAGGCGGAATTCGCCGCGCAGGCCCGCCAGCTCGAAGCGCCGGCGCGACAGCCGCAAGGCCGCCTCGGTCAGATCGATGCCGGCCGCCCACGCGCCATGGCGCGCGTAGCGCTCCAGCACATAGCCGTTGCCGCAACCGACATCCAACACCGCCAAGCCAGCCGCCCGGTCATAGCCGTGGATCAGGTTGGAAAAAGCACAAGGTTCGCACTCCTCCGCCTCGCGCAGCCGGTCGAAGGCGGCGAAGAAGCCGGCGCTGCCGGGCGCCGCTTCGATCGCCGCCGCCGCCACCGGGTTCGCTTCCCAGAAGTCGCGCACCTCGGCGTTGCTGACCCGCCGTGCCATCGTCCGCGCCTCAACCCTTCGGCAGGTTCAAGTGCGTGAACGTCTGGCTGACGCCGTGACTCTTGTACCAGTCGATCGCCCGCGCCACGCCCTGGCCCAGCGGCGTCTTCACCCGCCAGCCGAACTCGGCCTCGGTGCGGCTGGGGTCGAGCAGGATGGTGGCAACGTCGTCGGGCTGGCGCGGCCGGACCTCGACCGGGCGTTCCAGGTTGATGCGCAGCGCCTTCACCGTTTCCTCGAACAATTGCCTGATGGCGTAGTCCGAGCCGGAGGATATGTGATAGGCGCCGTGTCCCTTGCCCGCCGCCGCTCCCAGCACGCAATCGACCAGATCGTCGATGAAGATGAAGTCGCGCCTGGTATCCATGACGAAGCACGGCTTGCCCTCGGTCAGCCGCTGATAGAAGGTCGGCAGCGGGCCGGACAGGTTGCGCGGGCCATAGGCGTTGGCGAGACGGAAGGTGACGAAATCGAGGCCGGCAAGCTGGATGTAATACTCGCCCGCCGTCTTGCTGATGGCATAGGACGAGCCGCCCGGCAGAATGGGATGCGCCAGCGTGATCGGCTGTTCCAAGGGTTTCAGGCCATAGCAGAGCGCGGTCTGGAAATAGATCAGGCGCCGGCAGCCCGCCGCCTTGGCCGCCTTGGCGACGTTGGCGGTACCGACGGTGTTGACGAGGCCGTCCTGCAGCCAGTTCTCCGGGTCCTTGTAGCTGGCGGCGGCATGCACCACGAGATCGGGCTTGCTATCGCCGATCAGGCCCGTCACCAGACCGGCATCGGCGACCGAGCCTTCGTGCACGCTGAGCCGCGGGTGGGCCGCCAGATTGTCGCGCCGGCCGGTCTCGTAATTGTCGAGCACGGCCACGGTGTCGCCTTGCGCCAGCAGTCGGTCGGCCAGGTGGGAGCCGATGAAGCCGGCGCCGCCGGTGATGAAGACTTTCATTGCCTCTCCATGAACGAAGTCCTCAGGCGGCCATGGCGCGCCATTCGGGCGCGCGGTCGTGGAACCGCCGATGCCAGAGTTCGAGGCACAGCAGCCCCCAGGTCTTGCGCGAGAACCGCCCGGCCTCGGCGAAATTGCGCAACACCGCCGGCGCATTGAGGAACGGCCGCGCGCGCGCGCTGTCGCTGGCGAACAGGTCGGCGACGAGATCGGCCAACTCGCCCTGGAACCATTCCTTGAGCGGCACGGGGAAGCCCATCTTGTCGCGCCGTTGCAGCAGCGAGGGCGGCAAATCGGCGGCGAAGGTGGTCTTGATCAGGTGCTTCATGGCACCGCCCGCGAACTTGATGTCGGCCGGCACGGTGGCGGCGAACTCGATCAAGGGATGGTCCAGAAGCGGCACGCGCGCTTCCAGGCCGTGCGCCATGCTCATGCGATCCTCGACATGCAGCAAGGCCGGCAGCAGGCACTTGAAGTCGAAATGCGTCATCATGTCGAAATAGGCTTCCTTGCGGACATTGGCGCGGTTGTTGAAGATCGCCTTGAAGTCCGCAGCCACGCGCTGGCGGTCGAGCGCCTGCCAGTCCACCTCGTCGGCCAGGTCGGTCGAGCGGTCGATCAGGCGCAGATAGCGTTCCTCCGCCGGGCCGAACAGGCCTTGCCGCCAGAATTCCGCCATCAGCGGCTTGTATTCCTGCAACAAGGTGAGGTTGGGCACGATCGATTCGATCGTCACCACGTAGTTGCCGTTGCGGTAGGTGCCGTCAACCGCCGCCTTGATGCACTGCTCGAAATAGGCGAGCAGGTAGCGCGCATAGCCGCCGAACACCTCGTCGCCGCCCTGCCCGCCCAGCACCACCTTGACGTGGGCGGCGGCCAGGCGGGAGACCATGAATTGCGGGAACGAGCCGGGGCCGGCCACGGGATAGTCGAGGTGGTAGACGACACGCTCGATATTGTCGCGGAAATCCTCCGGGCCGATGTCGATTTCGTGCAGCCGGCTGCCGCAGCCTTGCGCCACTGTGCGCGCGTAGACGCTTTCGTCGTAGCCTGGATGGCAGGTGAACTTGCCGTGAAAGGACTGGCTGGCGTTGCCTTGCGCGCGCGTCGCCAGGATGGCGACCAACGAGGAATCGATGCCGCCCGAGAGATAGGCGCCGACCGGCACGTCGCTGCGCAAGTGCAGACCGAGCGACTGCCCGACCAGTTCGGCCGTGCGCCGGCGGTAATAGTTGGGGCTGTGGTCGAAGTCGATCTCGTAGTTGACATCCCAGTAGCGCCAGACCCGAAGCTGGCCGTCCTGCAACGTCAGCGCGTGGCCGGGCAGCAATTGCCGCACGCCCTTGAACAGCGTGTGCTCGCCGATGCCGTATTGGAAGGTGAGATATTCCGCCAGCGCCTGCGGATCGGTGGCGATCTCCGGCAGCCAGGGCAGCAGGGCCTTGGCCTCCGACGCGAACAACAGCACATCGCCGACGACGGCGTAGTAGAACGGCTTGATGCCGAAACGGTCGCGCGCGCAGAACAGGCGCTTGCGCTTCTCGTCCCACAGCGCGAAGGCGAACATGCCGCGAAGCCGCGCGAGGCATTCGGTGTCGTCCCGCTCGTAGGCCGCCAGCACGCATTCGGTGTCGGAATTCGAACGGAAGCGCCAATGCGGCGCCAGCTCCTCGCGCAGTTCGCGATAATTGTAGACCTCGCCGTTATAGGTGATGGCGGTAGCGTTGGGCGCCAGCATCGGCTGCGCGCCGGTCGGCGACAGGTCGATGATGGCAAGCCGCCGGTGGGCGAAGCCGACGCAGTCGTCGGCCGCTCGCCAGAAACCCTCGCCATCGGGCCCGCGGTGGCGGATCAGCCCGGCCATCACGGCCAGCCGCCGTCCCAGCACTTCGATCGGCCGCCCCGACAGGCTGACCGCGCCCGCTATGCCGCACATGACTTCGCATCCATTGCTTTTGCGCTATAGGCGCTCGCTCCGGTCCTGTCGAGTACTTCCCTAGACACGCGGGCGCACCGCGGTCAGCAGGCTCTTCAGGCCCCGGTGCAGGACGAGTTGCAGCCGGTCGCGCCGGGCCGCCGGCATGGCGCCCAGCAAGTGGCGGAACAGCAGCAGGTTGGCGTGTTCGTAGAGCCAGCGCTGCAGGTTGCGTCGACGCTGGCGGAAGTTCGGCCGCTGCAGCCGATGCAGGGCGCCATCGGCCAGCCCCGGGGCCGGCGACGGGCGCTTGTCGTGCCAGGCCTCGGCCAACCAGGCATCGACCTCCGCCACGTGCTGGCGGAACGAATTGGCCGGCGCCAGCGCCACTTCCTCGTACGCGCAGTCGACCATCGCCTGGCAGCGCGGCAGGTCGCGCAGGGCGGCTGCGATCTCGGCCATGTTGGAATGGTCCTTGTTGAGCGGCAGATAGTGGCGCCAGGCCGTCAACCGGCCGGAATATTCGCCCTCGTAAAGGATCATCAGCGTCTTCAGCGCCGCCGCCTCGAAGCAGCGCGGGGAGATCTGGTTGAGCCGGATCAGGCCTTCCAGATGCTTGAAATAGCGTTCCTGCAGGGTCTCGAACGGCAGGTCGGGGTCGGCCAGCAAGGCCGCCTCCACCTGGCGCTGCACCTCGCCGCTGAAGTCGAAAACCGAAGCGCCCGATTCGGTTCCCAGCGTCGCCTTGCAGCCGGTCATGAAATCAATCCAGGCCTGGCCGTAGAGCCGCTCCTCCTCGCGATAGGCGAGATCGACCTTCAGGCCATGGGCTGGCGCGTCCTGGCCGAAGCGCACGCCGATCGCCCACTTCTCCTGGCCGAAGCCGCCGAGCCAGGCCGGCACCTTGCGGGCGCGGTAGCCGACGTCGACCGGCCGGTCCCGAAGCGCAAGGACGGGCCGCCCCAACAGGCTTTCGTCGACGTAACCGGTCAAGACGTTGCGCTTGACGACGCCCGGCAGCCGCTCCGCCGGGTAGACCTTCTCGATCTCCGGCTCAGGCACGCAGGTGAACAGCAGGTCCAGCCCGATCGCACACAACGCCGCCACGGTGCGGTCGACGAAGCGATATTCATCCTGGATGAAGGCCGCCTTCACGCCCGGCGCGGCGGCAAGCCGCGCGCGCGTCGCCGGCGAGACATAGGCGTCGTGGCAGGCGACCAGCGTGTAATGCAGCACGATGGCATCGAACGCCGCCAGATCGAGGCCGGCCGGCAGATCGCCCAGCATCTTGAGCCCGACCACCTTGTGCCGCGACCGATTGGCCAGTGCCGCGACATGCTGGTCGACCGTGCCGGCGAGGCGAGGCTGGCGGTCGTGCAGCAGCAGCACATTGAGCGGGCGCGTGCCGGGGACCTGGCCGTGCATGGTCATTTCGTCAGGTGCAGGTAGACGTCGAGGCCGGCCAGGCGGCCCAGCGTCGCCAGTTGCAGGGCGCGCGGCACCAGCTGGTCGAGATGGCCCAGGCTGGCATTCTCCAGTCGCGCCTCGAAGCCGCGAAAGCGCGCGCAGAGCTGCTTGAGCTGCCGGCGTGACAGGAAGGCCGTTTCCGGCGCCGCGTTGCCTTGGCTGTCGGCATCGTAGGCCCGGCGTTCGGCGGCACTTGCCTTGCCCGGCGCCGCTCCGCCCAGATATTCCCACCGCCATTGCGCGAAGGTCGTGGCCGGAAAGCGCAGCCAGCGGCGATAGGAATAGGCATGGTAGACCATGATCCAGGCCTCGCCGCCCGGCTTCAGGATCCGCCAGGTCTCGTCCAGCGCCCGGCCGATGTCGCCGGTATGGTGGTAGCAGCCGATCGCCACGACGTGATCGAAACTGGCGTCGGGAAACGGGCAGTCGAGCACGCTGCCCTGCTGTGCGCTTGCTCGCAGGCCGAGGCGCGCGAGCCGCAGGTTGAGCATGGCGACCGGCCCGGCGGCGATGTCGAGGCCGTGATAATCGGCGCCGGCGCGCGCCAGCCGTTCGCCGACGCTGCCATAGCCCAGCCCCACTTCCAGCACCCGCTTGTCCGCCACGTTGGGAAACGGCACATGGCGCGCGAGATAGGGATAGAAGCGGAAATACCAGTCGTCGAAGCGCTGCAGCGAAGCCGGCGAGTGATCGCTGATGCCGAGCGTGCGCGCCAGCGTGGAACCGCAAAGCTCGTCCCAGAAGCGCGCGTTGTCGCCGCCAAGCGTTGCCTCAGTCATGCGCCGCCCGTTTGCGGAAGGCCATGCTGATGACGACCGGGCGATAGAGCCGGCGCCGCCAGCCCGCCACCATCGCCGGCGTCAGCCGTTCCAGCCATGCCAGGGCCCGCGTCAGCGCCCCCCTGCCGCGCGGCAGCGGCAGCCGGCAATAGCCGGCATCGAGCGGATGCACGAACTCCGCGGCCAGATGATCGAAGTCCAGCACCCGGCAGAACAGCAGCTTCAGCGCATGTTCGTCGAAGCTGCGCAGGTGCGCGAAGCGGTAGGGGTAGCCCTCCGCCAGATAGGGCGCCAGATCCTCGCGGTAGGGCACCCGCACGCAGCACAGCCCCTCCGGCTTCAGCACCCGCGTCATTTCCAGGCAGGCGGCATGCAGGTCGATCACATGTTCCAGCACGTCGGTGGCGCTCACCACATCGAAACTGGCATCGGCATGCGGCAGGGCCTCGACCCGGGCAAGCGCGGCCTCGATCTGCCGTTCGCGCAAGCGGCCGAGATAGGCAAGGCTGATGTCGACGCCGAACCGCTCGAACCGGGGCAGGCGATCCAGCAGCCGGCCGGTACCGCAGCCGATGTCGAGCAGGCGGCCGCCGGCGGGCGCGTGGCGCTCGATCAGGGCGACGGTGGAATCTTCCAGCTCGCGCCACATCGCGTCTTCGATGAACGGATTGGCGATGCCTTGGCCGATCGCGGCCAGATGGTCGCTGGCGATCCGTTCGTAGTTGTCGGTATAGGCGTCGGGGGCGGCGAAGATCGGCACGCCGTTCTCGACGCGCAGCGGCGGGCGGGCATAGATCGTGTTCATGCCCGCAGCTGCCCGCGGGCACGCAGCCGCGTCGTCAGCGCCAGGCGTTCCCGCCCCAGACCGCGCCAGCCGACCGCCGCGTAGGCGGCCAGCAAAGCGGCCGAAGCGGGCAGCGCGAGCGGCAAGGCAAGGCTTTCGTCGATGGCACGTTGCGTCAGCACGGCCACCGCCAGCGCCGACAAGGCGGCCAGCAGCCGGCCGGGCTCGGTCATCGGCAAGCGATAGCCGCGCAGCCGGTTGGCCAGCAACTGCGTTGCCACCATGCCGCCCGCGCCCAGCGCCACCGCCATCGCAGCCCCCTCCAGGCCCAGGGCGGGCAGCAGCAAGACATGCCCGCCGGCGGCATAGACCACGGCCGCGGCCTGCACGGGCAGGACCAGCCAGGTTTCCCGCGCGAAATAGAGCGCCGGCAGCAGCATGCTCCACAGCGCAAGCAGGTAATAGGCCAGCGCCGACCATCCGACGCCGCGATAGGCGGCATGGAAACCGGCCTCGGTCAGCAGCGCGACCAGCGGCCGGGCAACCGCGAAGAAGGCGAGTGCCGCCAGCCCGAAGCCGAAAGCATAGGCGCTGACCAAGCGTGGAAACTGCCGGGCCGCCTCCTCCGGTCGTCCGGCATGGGACTGGAAGTAGGGGTACCAGGCGTTGCCGAAGGCGCCCGTCAGCAACATCATGCCGGCGCCGAATTGCAGGGCGATGGAGAACTGCCCGGCGACCGCCAGTCCGGCCTCGCGCGCGACCGCGTAGGTGGCCCCCTGGAACAGCAGTAACGTCAGCAATCCGCCCGGCACCAGGGGCAGGCCGCTGGTCAGCAGCGGGCGCACGAGGTGCCGGTCGAACGCCGGCCGGCAACCGGCAAGCACCACCAGCAGCACCGCCAGCAGGCCGAGCAGCGCCCCGCCGCAATTGCCAACGATCCAGCCGGCGATGCCGAAACCGGCCTCGACCACTAGCAGATAGCTGAGCGCGAGGCCGGTGGCGCCCTGTCCGACCGAGAGCAACACGAAAGCCGCGGGCCGGCTTTCGAATTGCAGCCGCAACAGCAGCATCTCCGCCAGCATGCCGGCCGCGAGGCCGAGTGCGTGCCAGCGGATCAGTCCGGCGCGCTCGGCCCCGTCCAGCAACACGCCGCCCAGCGCCGGGGCGGCAAGCCAGGCCAGCCCCAGCAGCGCCAGCGCGCCGAGCCCCGTCAGCATTGCCGCCGTCCACAGGGCGGCGGCGCGCCCGCTCGCATCGGCGGCGCGGAAATAGACAATGCCCGCCGCCCCGCCGATGCCGAGCCCGCAGGCCTGCCGCGCGACCATGCCCGCCAGCAGCAGCAAGGCGATCAGGCCGAACTCCGTCGCCGACAGATAGCGGGTGAAGATCGGCAACGTCAGCAGCGACAGCAGCCGCCCGGCGGCAAGGCCGAGCCCGTAGATCAGGGTGGAGCGGCCAAGCTGGGCCAGCGGCTGCAGCATCGGGGCCTATCCGGCGCGGGCCAGCGCGGCGGCTGGCGCCTGCACGCGCAGTTCGCGGCCCAAGAGCCGCAGCAGCACGACGACGCGCTGCTTGTCGGCGACGCCGGCGAACAGGCCGACGCAATCGGTCAGCCCCGCCCAGTCGAGGCGCACCGGGTCGCCAGGCTTCAGGCCGGCCGTGGGATCGAGCGCGACATAGCCGCTGGCATCCTCGCGGCCGCGGATATCGGCGATGACGGCGGCCGGCACTTCCGCCGGCGACGGCCCGAACGCCACCAGGTTGCGCACGCCGGGCGCGCTGGCGATGCGCCGGCGGTCGCCCGCCGCCAGGTCGGCGCGGGCGAACAGGTAACTCGGGAACAGCGGCGCCGCCACCCAGTCGGTGCGCCGGGCATGGCGGCGCGGCCGCTTGATCAGCGGCAGATAGACCTCGAACCCGCGTTCCCACAGATTGCCGCGCGCCCACAATTCCTGGCGCGGCTGAGTGTAGACGCAGTACCAGGCGCTCACGGCCCATCCCCCAAGCCGAGCTGCACCTTCAGCAAGGGCGGGGTCAGCACGCGGGCCGGACCCAGCCGGCCGGCCAGCCGCTCGTAGCTTGCTTGCGGCATCTTGAGGTCGGTTAGCAGCACGGCATCGATGCCCGGCAGGCTCTCCAGGTCGCGCACCAGTGGCACGTGGCGGAACCGATTGGCGGTCGCCGTGGCATCGATGATGCCCGGTACCTCGAGTTCGAATTGCAGGGCGCAGAGCAACGCCACCTCGGCCAGTTCGCCCTGGCCCGCCAGCGCCACTCGCCGCCAGCCGGCCTCGCTCGCCTGGCCCAGCAGCGCGTCGCACTGGTTGCGGGCCCGGCGATAGAAGCGGAAGGAGTTGGCGAGATAGCGCGCCGTCAGCCGGCTCTTCTCGGCGAAGCCTTGCGGCGTCAGGTAATAGGCGTAGCGATTGGGCGGGGTTTTCGCGACCTTGACCAGGCCGCGATTGATGCAACGCTTGAGATAGGCATTGGTCAGGCCGAGCGCGACGTTCAGTTCCTTGGCGAGACTGCGCTGTGAGGCGCTGGCGTTCTTGCCGACCGCGTCCAGCAGGTCAAGGGTCAGCTGGCCGTCAGCCTCCGCATCCGCCGGCTTGGCCGTCCCGGCCTTGCCCTGGAACTCCAGCGAAACCACTGCGCGCCGCCCCGTTCAGCCCGTGAACGCATAGCCCGTTCACCGCCTGAACGTCAAGCGGTCGAGGGCGCGACGTTCAGAGCTGCCAGAGCTTGCGGCCGGGCGGCCGGGGGTCTTGCGCCGTCCGCCTTCGGTATTCGTGCCAATTACTGCCGCTTGCTAGCGAATCGTTCGTTGGTTGGCGCAAATTGGCGCCATGAAATTTCGTGATTTCATCCGTATCCTCGAACAGCATGGGTTCGTTCTGCGGCGCCAGAGCGGCGGCAGTCATGCGATTTATCGGGGCACGGTCAAAGGCAAGATACAGCAGGTCGTGGTCGCGGGCGCCGGCAACGACGACATCAAGCCCGGCACGCTGGGCTCGATGATCCGCCAATCGGGTCTCCCTAATACCTTGTTTCGTCGATCATTCTAGGCGTGACAGGCGAGCATGATGCTATGCTGGCGGCCCGGCGCGGCGCGCCGCGGAAGCGCTGACGCGAAGGCGCGCCAGGCAAACGCCAGCCGCGGCCACAACGGCACCGGACGGTCGAGCAGGCGGGCGCGGTCGGCCTCCGGCAGGTCGGCAAGACTTTCGACATAGAGCCGGATTGCCTCGCGCAGGGAAGTTTCCACCTCGGCGAACGACTTCCCCTGCACCGCGATGTCGAGGTCGAGGCAATAGGCCTGCCAGTCCTGGCCGCCGCCTTGCGCGTAGCATCGCACGATCCTGTCCATCGCCATTCCCACCTAGGCAGGCCCTCCGCACCATATGGCCGTGCGAATCGTCCCGGCAAGTCACAACATGGCCGGCCGGCCGCCGCCTAGAGCTGCCAGAGCTTGCGGCCGGGGGGCTGCGGGGTCTTGCGCCAGAGGCCCTTGGCATCGGCGATGACGCCGCCTTCCGGCACCAGCCGCGCCAGGTCGGCCTCGCCGAGCGCGCGGTATTCGGCATGCGGCACGGCGCCGATCAGCGCGTCGAAGCCGGCGAGACGGGAAAGCGGCCCGATCAGCGTGATCCCGTAGAAATCCGCCGCCTCGCGCGGGTCGGCGACGGCGTCGTGCACCTCCACCTGGTGGCCGAGCCGGCGCAGCTCCGCCACCAAGTCGACGATCTTGGTGTTGCGCAGGTCGGGCACGTCCTCCTTGAAGGTCAGGCCCAGCACCAGGACCCGGCCAGGCTTGCCCATGGCGGCGTTGACCCGCTCGGCCACGAAGCGGCCCATGCTGTCGTTCAGCCGCCGCCCGGCCAGGATGATCTCCGGGTTGTGCCCCACCTCCTTCGCCCGATAGGCGAGGTAGTAGGGATCGACGCCAATGCAGTGGCCGCCGACGAAGCCGGGGGTGAATTTCATGAAGTTCCACTTGGTGCCGGCCGCCTCCAGCACGTCATGCACCGACAGGCCCAGCCGCTGGGCGATCACCGCCACCTCGTTGATGAAGGCGATGTTGACGTCGCGCTGGGCGTTTTCGATCACCTTGGCGGCCTCGGCGGTCTTGATGTCGCGCGCCCGGAACACGCCGCCCGTGGTCACCTTGCCATAGACCCTGGCCAGCAGCTCGGTCACCGCCGGGGTCTGGCCGGCGATCACCTTGGTGATGCGGTCGACCGTATGCTCGCGGTCGCCGGGGTTGATGCGCTCGGGCGAGTAGCCCAGGAAAAAGTCCTGCCCGCAGCGCAGGCCGGAGGCCGCCTCAAGCGCCGGGCCGCAGATTTCCTCGGTGACGCCGGGATAGACCGTGCTCTCGAACACCACCGTGGCGCCGCGCCGCAGCGCCGGACCGACCGCGGCGCAGGCCGCCCGCAACGGCGACAGGTCGGGCAGATTGTGATCGTCGACCGGGGTCGGCACGGTGACGATGTAAAGACCGTATCCGGCCAGCGAGTCGGGCGCACTGGTGTAGTTCAGCGTGCTATGGCGCAGCTGTTCGGCATCGACCTCGCCGGTGCGATCATGGCCGCGACTGAGTTCGGCGATACGGTTGCCCGAAATGTCGAAACCCAGTACCGGAAAATGCTTGGCCAATACCACTGCCAGCGGCAGACCGACATAACCAAGCCCAACCACCACGATGCGGAGATCGTCGTTCATGCCGTGAAGTTCCCCTGCCGGCGACGGCGGCCACTCTAGCTGGCGATGGTTACTCGCTTGGAAACTTGCCGGGCTCGCGGAACACGAAAAGCTCGGGCCTGAGGGCGACGCCCAATTGGGTGTCCGACAGTGAAATGGTGGTCACGGCGCCCTGCGCGTCGCGCACATGCCATTGCCTGAGCGCCAGCGACGGGGTCTCGAACACCAACGACAGGCTGCCCTCGCGCGGGCGCTTGCGATCGACCATGGTGATCTGCAATTGCCCGGGCGCACGTTCCACCCGGACCACCTCGACCTTTTCCATCAGGTCGATCTTCTCGGCCAGCAGCACCGAAAGCGGTGTCTCGAACAGCGGCAGGCGGTCGAAATGCCGCAATTCGCGGTCATAGAGCACCAGCCAAGTGCCGTCCGCCACCACCAATTGCGGCGCCGGCGGCGCGTATTCGAAACGCAGACGGCCGGGCCGGCGCAAATACAGATCGCCCTCCGCTAATTCCCCGTGCGGGCCGATCTGCACGAACTTGGCCTGTAGCGTGGAAAGCTTGGCCAGGTAGTTCTCGACCTGGCGGATGTCGTTGAGATCCTGCTCGCTGAGCGCCGCCGCGACGGCCAGCGGCCAAGCTACGAGAAGCCCGAATATCAGTGCCAGCGCGCGCCGCCAGCGCTCAGGCATCGTCATCGCCGCGTCGGACGAAAATCTCGCGCTTGCCCACATGATTGGCCCGGCCGACCGCTCCTTCCTGTTCCATGCGTTCCATCAGGCTCGCCGCCCGGTTATAGCCGATCTGCAGGTGACGTTGCAGGAAACTGGTGGAAGCGCGCTGGTGCCGGGCGACCAGGTCGACGGCCCGGTCATAGAGGCTGTTATCGCCGCCGGCCTCCACCTCGCCCTCGGCACCGCCGCCCGGCAGATCGTCGTCGTTCTCGGTCACCGCGTCGAGATATTCCGGCTCGCCCTGCTGGCGCAGCCACCGCGCCACCTGTTCGACCTCGCGTTCCGAGACGAACGGCCCGTGCACCCGGCCGATACGGCCGCCGCCCACCATGTACAGCATGTCGCCCTGGCCCAGAAGCTGTTCCGCGCCCTGCTCGCCCAGGATGGTGCGGCTGTCGATCTTCGAGGTCACCTGGAAGCTGATGCGGGTGGGGAAATTGGCCTTGATCGTGCCAGTGATGACATCGACCGAGGGCCGCTGGGTGGCCATGATGAGGTGGATGCCCGCAGCCCGCGCCATCTGCGCCAGACGCTGGATGGCGCCCTCGATCTCGCGGCCGGCCACCATCATCAGGTCGGCCATCTCATCCACCACCACCACGATGTAGGGCAGCGGCGCGGTGTCGAGCAGTTCCTCCTCGTAGACCGGCTGACCGGACGCGGGATCGAACCCGGTCTGCACGGTGCGGCGCAGCACTTCGCCCGCCTCCCGCGCTTCCTGCAGGCGTCGGTTGTAGCCGGCGATGTTGCGCACCCCCAGGCGGGCCATGGCGCGGTAGCGCCCCTCCATCTCGCGCACCGCCCATTTCAGCGCCACCACCGCCTTGGCCGGGTCGGTGACAACCGGAGCCAGCAGATGCGGAATGCCGTCATAGGCACTCAGTTCCAGCATCTTGGGGTCGATCAGGATCAGCCGGCAGCGTTCCGGCGGCAGCCGATAGACCAACGACAGGATCATCACGTTGATCGCCACCGACTTGCCGGAGCCGGTGGTCCCGGCGATCAGCAGATGCGGCATCTTCGCCAGGTCGGCCATCACCGGCTGGCCGCCGATGTCCTTGCCCAGCGCCAGTGTCAACGCGCCGGCCGGATTGTTGAACTCCGGGGTCGCCAACAGCTCGCTCAAATAGACCGTCTCGCGGCCCTGGTTGGGCAGTTCGATGCCGATCACGCTGCGGCCCGGCACCGTGGCCACGCGCACCGCCACCGCGCTCATCGAGCGGGCAATGTCGTCGGCCAGGCCGATCACGCGGGCGGTCTTGGTGCCGGGCGCCGGCTCCAGCTCGTAGAGCGTCACCACCGGGCCGGGGCGCACGTCGTTGATCTGGCCGCGCACGCCATAATCGTCCAACACGCTTTCCAGCAGCCGGGCGTTCTGCTGCAGGGCCTCGGCGTTGACCTGACGCTGGCGGCCGCGTGGCTCGGGCTGGCGCAGCAGGCGCAGGGTCGGCAGGGCGAACCGGTCGGCTTCCTCCAATTGCAGACGCGCCTGGCCATCGGCCTCGACCCGGCGGCTGCGGCGCACGCTTTCCCGCTTGTGCACTTGCAGTCGCTCGGCCGCCGGATCCTCGGCGGTCGGCGCCGGCTCGGCCGGCTGCGGCAACGACATGGCCAGGGCTGGCGGGCTCGCGCGCCGCCGCAGGCGGGCCAAGCGCTGGCGCAACGCCACCGTCGCCCGCGCCAGAAGACGCAGGCCGGCAAGCAAGGTCAGCAGGCCGCCGGCCATGGCGTGCCCCGCCCGCGCCCATTCGCGACCCGAGATACCGAGCGCCAACGGCAGACTGGCCAGCGCCACGGCCAGCGCGGTCACCGCCACCGCGAATTCCGACAGCGCGCCCAGCGAGGCCAAGCGCAAGGCAAGCGCCCCCAGCACGCCGCCCGGCCCGGTTTCGAACGGCCACAAGGTGAAGTCCGGCAGCAAGGCCGCCAGCACGGCAGCGCTCAGCATGGCGAGCGGTGCCATGACCAGATTGAGCGGCAGGCGCGGCAGGCCCTGTTGCGAGGCCAACCGCCAGCCCCAGGCGGCGAACAGCAGGATCGGCAGCAGCGCGGCAAGCCCCAGCCATTGCACGGCCAGGTCCGCCAGCACCGCGCCCGACCGCCCCAACCAATTGGCGACGGGCCCCGGCGCCGCGCTGTTCCAGCTCGGATCCTCGGGATGATAGCTCGCCAGCGTTGCCGCCAGCAGCAGGGCGGCGGCGAACAGCAGGATGCCCAGCCCCTCGCGCAGGCGGCGCCGCAGGAACTCGCCGAAGCCGGCCGGCAATAAGGCGGGCCGGCGGGCCTGACCACGTGGCCGCAGCATCGCCCGGCTCTACAGCACCGCGCCGAGGCGGCTCAACGCCTCGGCGGTGCTGGCTGCATCGCCCACCAGGGCGACCCGGATATAGGACTGGCCGGGATTGTCGCCTTCGGCGTTGGCCTGCGCGAGATAGGCGCCCGGCAGCACCCGGACCGCCGCTTCTTGCCACAGTCGCTTGCCGGCCTGCTCGCCGTCGCCGACCTCCAGCCAAAGGAAGAAGCCGCCATCGGGACGATAGAAACCGAACCGATTGGACAGCGCGCGTTCCGCCAGCTCGAATTTCTGCCGGTAGAGCGACCGGTTGGCCTCAACGTGGCTCTCCTCGCGCCAGAGCGCCGTCGCCGCGGCATAGACCGGCAGGGGCGAGGCTGTGCCGCCATACTCGCGCAGGCGCAGGAACGCCTTCATCAGCCGCTCATCGCTGGCGGCGAAGCCCGAACGCAAGCCCGGCACGCTGGACCGCTTGGACAGGGAATGGAACACCATCAGTCGATCGAGCCCCTGCCCCAGCGCGGCCGCCGCTTGCAGCGCCCCCACCGGCGCCGCGCCGAGATAGATCTCGGCGTAGCACTCGTCGATCACCAAAATGAAGTCGAAGCGGCGGGCGAGGCCCAGCAGATCCTTCAGATAGTCCAGGCTGGCGGCGCTGCCTTGGGGGTTGGCCGGCGAACAAAGATAGACCAGCGCGGTGCGGGCAAGCGTTGCTTCCGGCACCGCCTGGAAATCCGGCAGGAAGCCGGTTTGCCGGGTGGCCGGCAGGTAGAGCGGTTCGGCGCCGGCCGCCACGGCGGCGCCCGCGTAACACTGATAGAACGGATTGGGCATCAGCACCGCCGGGCGTAGACCCGCCTTGGCGGGCGGCACGGCGGCCAACGCCGCCATGAACAGCCCCTCCTTGGTGCCGGCAACCGGGCAGATGTGCCGATCGCGGTCGATGAAGTCCGCCGGCAGGCCATATCGCCGGATCAGCCAGTCGCGGATCGCCTCGCGCAGCTCCGGCGTGCCGGCCAGCGGCGGATACTTGCCATAAAGATGGGCACTGGCCGCCAGAACCTCGCGCACCAAATCCGGGTAAGGGTGCTGCGGTTCGCCCAGGCTGAGCACCAGCGGCGCCATGCCCGGCGGCGGTTCCACGCCGCCCAGCAGCCGCCGCAGCCGGTCGAACGGGTAGTCGGGCAGAAGCGCCAGGTTGCTGTTGAGCATGGGTGATTCGCAGGCGATTCGCAGGCGCCATGAACAGACCGCCAACGGCAAAAGATACTGTAGCCGCCCGCCCCGCGGCGCACAACGGATAGCAAAACTACTCCCGACGCACGGGAAATGCAACGCGGGGGGCCAGCCCCCGCGTCCACCTTTGTTCTGACCGTCGCCACCTAGTGGATCGGCCCAAACGGATGCTACCCATCCGTTTGGGCGGTCGACCCACTGCATCAATGGGGTAGTGGTTCGATTCAACCGACGCTTGGGAGCCAAGCGTCGGCAGCGAACCACTAGGTAACGCTCTCGCCATGCAGGCGAATGTCGAGGCCCTCGCGTTCCTCGTCTTCTTGCACTCGGAAGCCGACCGTGGCGCCAACCGCCTTGATCAGGACGAAGCTGACGATGGCGTTGTAAACCAGCACCACGACCACGCCATAGACCTGCTTGCCGAGCTGGGCGGGGTTCCCTTCCAGCAGGCCGCCGGTGCCGCCGATCGCCTCGGCCGCGAATACGCCCGTCAGCAGAGCGCCGGCAATGCCGCCCAGGCCATGCACCGCGAAAACATCCAGCGAGTCGTCGTAGCCGAGCTGCTTCTTCAGCCACATCGCCCCCCAGAAACAGACAATGCCGGCGATAAGCCCGATCAGCAGCGCCCCCATCGGCGTGACATAGCCGGAGGCCGGCGTGATCGCCACCAGGCCCGCCACCGCGCCCGAGGCGATGCCCAGGACGCTCGGCTTCTTGCGCGTCACCCATTCGGCGAACATCCAGGCCAGGCCGGCCGCGCCGGTGGCGATCTGGGTGACGGTCATTGCCATGCCCGCCACGCCGTTGGCCGCCGCCGTTGAGCCGGCATTGAAGCCGAACCAGCCGACCCACAGAAGCGAGGCGCCGATCACCGTCAGCACCAGGTTGTGCGGGGCGAAGTTCTCCCGGCCGTAGCCGACCCGCTTGCCCAGCACCAGACAGAGCACCAAGGCGGCCACGCCGGAATTGATGTGCACCACGGTGCCGCCGGCGAAATCCAGCACGCCCGCTTCCTTGAGGAAGCCGCCCGTCCCCCACACCCAATGCGCGACCGGAGCATAGACCAGCAGAAGCCAAAGCCCCATGAACCACAGCAGGGCCGAGAACTTGATGCGCTCCGCCACCGCGCCGACGATCAGCGCCGGCGTGATGATGGCGAAGGTCATCTGGAACATCATGAAGACCGTCTCGGGTATCGTGCCGGACAAGCTCGCCACTTCGATGCCGCGCAGCAGCAGCTTGTCGAAGCCGCCGAAATAGCTGCCCTCGCCGCCGAAGGCGATGGAATAACCGGCCACCATCCACAGCACGGTGACCAGACAGCAGGCGGCGAAGCTCTGCATCATGGTGGCCAGGACGTTCTTCTTGCGCACCATGCCGGCATAGAACAGCGCCAGTCCCGGCACCGTCATCATCAGCACCAGCGCGGTCGCGGTCAGCATCCAGGCGGTGTCGCCGCTGTCCAGTTTCGGCGCGTCTGCCGCCAGCGCCGCGCCGCCAGCCAGCATGCCCGCGAACGCCAATGCCACGCTCCGGCCGGCGCGCCCTGCCCATTCACCCATCGTCATTCCCCTGGTTGCCGCCGTCCTGGACCGAATGGCATCCTTTCGCCCAGTGCGTTCCCTGCCCAAGTCACCGTTCCTCACAACGCCTCCCCATCGGTCTCGCCGGTGCGGATCCGCACCGCGTGTTGCAGCGGATAGACAAACACCTTGCCGTCGCCGATCTGGCCGGAGCGGGCGGCGGCGACCAGCGCCTCGACCACCCGGTCGGCGAGTTCGTCGCTGACCGCCACCTCGATCTTCAGCTTGGGCAGCAGGCTGACGGTGTATTCCGCGCCACGGTAGATCTCGGTGTGTCCCTTCTGCCGCCCGAAGCCCTTGACTTCGGTGACCGTCATGCCTTGCACGCCAAGCGCGGTCAGCGCCTCGCGCACGGCGTCCAGCTTGAACGGCTTGATCACCGCCATGATCAGCTTCATTCGCCCATGCCCCCGTTTCTCGTTGTCGATCGCGTCTTCGGCGGCCTGGCGTCGCTGCCGCGCCCGGCCCACAAACAAGAACCATGCCGGCCTGACGGCTTTCCGGTAATTCATTGATTGGATTATGTTTCGCCGGAAATAGCCGAGCCGGTTCAGCGCCTTGGCCGCAGCCTCTGCTGAAAATGCAGGCAGAGAGGCATCGCTGCCTATTTCCTGGTCAGCCTCGACAGCCGCCGCTGCCTGCCGCATGGTGCGCGGCGCGACGGGTTCTGGCATGCAGGTCGATCTGGCGATCGTTGGCGGCGGCTTCATCGGCCAGGCGCTCGCTCTGGCGGCGGCCTCGGTCGGCCTCAGGTCAGCGCTGATCGAGCGTCGACCGCGCACCGCGCTGGCGGACGCCGGCGACGACGGCCGGGTGAGTTCGCTGGCGCTGGGCAGCCAGCGCATGCTGGCGGTGCTGGGCGTTTGGCCCACGCTGGCGGCCGAGGCCGAGCCCATCCGCGACATCCGGGTGGCGGACGGCCGCTCGCCGCTTTTCCTGCATTTCGACCACCGCGAGATCGGCGACGAACCGTTCGGCTACATGGTGGAGAACCGCTTCCTGCGCCAAGCGCTGCTGGCGGCGGTGGAGCGCGGCGGGGCGATCCGCCTGCTGGCCGGCCGCCGGTTGCGGGCGATCCAGCGCGAGGAGTTCGCCGCCCGCGTCGAGCTGGACGACGGCACCGCGGTCGAGGCGCCGCTCCTGGTCGCGGCGGACGGCCGCGGCTCCGCGCTGCGGGCGCAAGCGGGCATCAACGCGCTTTCCTGGCGCTACCGGCAGACCGCCATCGTCGTGACCCTGGCGCATGAACGCACGCATGACGGCGTGGCCAAGGAGCAGTTCTTCCCGACCGGTCCGTTCGCCTTGCTGCCGATGCGCCGCAGCCGCTCGTCGCTGGTCTGGAGCCTGCGCCACGATCTTGCCCGGGCTCTGCTGGCCGCCGACGAGGCGACCTTCCTGGCCGCCGTCGAACGCCAGGCCGACGGGCAGTTGGGCCTGCTGAGCCTGGCCGGGCCGCGTTACAATTACCCGTTGGCCTTGGAGCAAGCTGAACGGGTGGTCGATCGTCGCCTGGTGCTGGTGGGCGATGCGGCGCAAGCCATGCACCCCATTGCCGGCCAGGGCCTGAACCTGGGCCTGCGCGACGTCGCCTGTCTTGCGGAGGTGTTGGCCCGCCAGGCCCGGCTTGGCCTCGATTTGGGCGAGGCGCTGGCGCTCGCAAGCTACCAGCGCTGGCGGCGGCCCGACGCGCTGGCCATGCTGCTGATGACCGACGGCCTGACCCGGCTGTTCTCCAACAACCTGCCGCCGCTGCGGGTGGCGCGCCGGCTGGGCCTGGGCCTGGTCAACCGCCTGCCGGCCGTGAAACGGGTGTTCGAGCGGCACGCCGCGGCAGCGGCCGGCGACCTGCCGCGCCTCATCCGCGGATTACCGGTCCCGCCCTAATCGCCTGCCGCCGCGCCTTCGCGGCGCGGGTCGGCGGCGCCCAGCCAGCCTTCTCGGGCACGCTGGATCAGGTGCGTCCCACTTGCCATCGGCACGAAGCGCAGGTCATGCCCCAGCGTCCGCAGCGGCGCCAGCAGCGCTTCCGCCGGCGTTGCCTGTTCCAGCTCGGTCGGGCCGTTGCGATTGCCGACATGCGGCCGGCCGAGCGCCTGCGCTGGATCCAGCCGCCAGTCGATCAGCGCCAGGATGGCGCCGGCCACGTAATGGCCGATGCGGGCGCCGCCGGCCGAGCCGACCACCGCGTGGAGCCCGCCGTCCGGCGCCAGCACCAGCGTTGGCGCCATGGTCGAGCGCGGCCGCTTGCCAGCCGCCACCCTGTTCGCCACCGGCCGACCCTCGCGCTGCGGCTCGAAGGCGAAATCGGTCAGCTGGTTGTTGAGCAGGAAGCCGCCGACGCCGAGATAGGAGCCGAGCGGTCCTTCGATGCTGGCGGTCAGGGCCACCGCATCGCCCAGGGCATCGACCACCGAGAGATGCGTGGTGCCGTGCTCGACCTCGGGCAGCACGGGCGCGTGGCCCCGCCGGCCGGCCGGCTCGCCTGCCGGCACCTGGCCCAGCGCCCACAGCGGCTCGATCAGCGCCGAGCGACCGGCGAGATAGTCACGTGCCAGCAGGCCCGCCAGCGGCACGGCCTCGAAATCGGGGTCGGCCAGATAGGCCGCGCGGTCCGCATAGGCGAGCCGGCCCGCCTCGGCGAACAGATGCGCCGCCTGCGGGTGATCGGGTGCCAGGGCGCCGAGTTCGAAGCGCTGCAGCAGCGCGAGCATTTGCAGCACCACCTGGCCGCCGCTGCTGGGCGGCCCCATGCCGCAGACCCGGTAGCCGCGATAGCCGCCGCAGACCGGCTCGCGTGCGACCGCGCGATAGGCGGCAAGGTCGGCCACCGTCACATCGCCCGGGTTGACCGCCGCCTCGCCAACCGCCTGGGCGATGCGCTGGGCAAGCGGCCCGGCATGCAACGCGTCGGCGCCCTCTGCCGCCAACTGGCGCAGCACGCCCGCCAACGGCTGGTTGCGCAAGACGCCGCCGCTCTGCACCAGCGAGCCGTCGGCAGCGAGAAATGCCGCATGCGTTTCGCCGAACCGTTCCAGGCGGTCGGCTGCGCGCAGGGCGGCGGCGAGGCGCGGCGGCACCGGGAAGCCGCCCTCGGCCAGGCGGATCGCCGGCTGGAACAAGGCCGGCCAGGGCAGCCGGCCGTGCCGGCGATGGGCCAATTCGAGCATGCGCAGAAGGCCGGGCACGCCGACCGACAGGCCGCCCGTCTGCGCTTCCGGGAAAGCCATCGGCCGGCCATCGGGCTTGAGGAAGCGCGAGGGCAAGGCGGCGGCCGGCGCCGTCTCGCGGCCATCGTAGCTCGTCACCTGGCCATGCGCCGCCGACCAATGCAGCAGGAAGCCGCCGCCACCAAGTCCGCTCGCCTGCGGCTCCACCACGCCCAGCACCAGGGCAGCGGCGATGGCGGCGTCGACCGCGCTGCCGCCCAGCCGCAACAGGTCGCGTGCCGCTTCCGCCGCCAACGGGTGCGCCGCCACGGCGAGCTGGCGGGTGGCCAGCACCGGCCCCGCCTCGCGCGCCGCGGCCGGCCAGGCAACCGCCAGCAGGCAGAGGATCAGCCCGCGCATCAGGCCAGCGCGACGCACTCCACCTCGATGTCGAACTCCCAGGGCCATGAACCAACCGTGCAGAAAGTGCGGGCCGGCGGGTCGTGCGGGAAAAACTCGCGCTAGCCTGGATTATTCGTGACGCGGGCCGTATCGGTGCGGCGGGTGTAGCATAGCTCACTGATTTCGTTCAGGATTTGGTTGTCTAATCCGGTCCTTCACGAGAGCAGGGAGGCGCCACGCCCGCCATGGCCGACGATAGAGAACGCTCCTGCGATTTGCCAAGCGTCGGGCGCAAGAAGATGAGCGCGTCGTTCGACGGCGGGCGCATCAGCTCCGACGGCGGGGTGATGGTACTGGCCCAGGCCGGGCGCCGTCTCGGTCTGGCGGACAGGCTTGCGGCCCTGATCGCCGATCGGCGCGACGGTGCGCGCGTGATACACCCGCTCGCCCGCCTCCTGGCGATCGCCTGCGGCTACGAGGATGCCAACGATCTC
>VGEV01000008.1 GCA_016869175.1 Alphaproteobacteria bacterium | reverse complement strand
CATGCCCGCGTAGCGCGCGCGGATCGCTGCGTCGTCGATCATTCAGATCAACTACGCTACCTTCACATCAAACGGAATCCCCCGCCGATAGACCGGCGCGATTCAGGTATTCCCTGACGAGCCCTTAGGACAGGACATGGACGCGAACGAGTTGCGCGCGCTGCAGGCACCCTTGAAGCAGCGCTATCGCGAGGCACCGCAGGCCGGCACGGTGACACTCAAGGCCGAAGGCCGGCTAGACGGCGAGGGCATCGCCTGCAAGGTGGATACTGGCCGCGCGTTGGTCGAGGCGGGTCTGCATCCCGCGACCGGCGGCAATGGCCTGCAGGCCTGTTCCGGCGACATGCTGCTGGAAGCGCTGGTGGCCTGCGCCGGGGTCACGTTGAAGGCCGTGGCCACCGCCCTGGAAATCCCGGTCCGCGGCGGCGTCGTCCGGGCCGAAGGCGAGCTCGACTTCCGCGGCACGCTGGGGGTCGCTAAGGATGCACCCGTCGGCTTCAAGGACATTCGCCTGACGTTCGACGTCGACACTGACGCCGACGCCGACAAGCTGGCCACGCTGTTGCGCCTGACCGAGCGCTACTGCGTCGTCTACCAGACGCTGAAACAGGCCCCGCCGGTCGCGGTCAGCCTGGGCCAGCGCTGAGCCTCAGCCTTTCGCCCGAGCGTAGCGGTCGAGCGCGTAGTCCTGGAGATAGCGCGGCAGGGCGACGCCGGCCTTGAGCTTGGGGTCGGGGATGGCGGGCGCCGCCACCTGCCGCAGCGGCAGCACACCCGCCCAGACATCGAGCGCGTAGTCCTCGGCGTCGTCCTTGGGCGGGCCAGTGCGCACCTTGGCCGAAACCTCCTTGAGCGGCATGCCGACCACCGTGGTCGCCTTCAGCTCCCGTGCCGTCACCGGCCGCAATTCCGCCCAGCGCCCCGGCGTCAAGCGTTCGACGAAGGCGCGCAGCGTGTTCAGCTTGGCCGTCTCGTCGCTGACCAACCGGGCAACGCCCAAGGCCATGACCGCGCGGTAGTTGATCGAGGAGTGGAAGCCCGAGCGCGCCAGCACCAGGCCATCGAGATGGGTGACGGTGACGCAGACGGGAATGCCGGTCGCCACGTTCTCCAGCATGCGGCTGGCGGAGGAGCCGTGCCAATAGAGCATGTCGCCCTCGCGCCAATAGCTGGTGGGCGTGGCATAGGGCTGCCCGTCGATGACGTAGCTGACATGGCAGATCAGGCCGGCATCCAGGATGGCGTGCACGGTCTCGCGATCGTAGTGGCCGCGTTCATGCAGGCGCTTGACCCGCGTGCGTTCGGTCGGCGGGAAATCCAGCTTCTTGTCGGGCGCGATCGCGGCCATGCCAGCCTCCGGTGGCCGGGGCGGCTCGGCGCCACGCCCGGCGGCCGCGACATTTCACGAGAATGCGCCGCCCGGCGCAAGCCGAAGCCCGTTGCGTCGGCGGGTTCGCCGGCGGATCATCCGTGCCAAGGCGGGGGAGAGCCGATGGAGCCCTTCGATCTGGTGCTGCGGGGCGGCAAGGTCTGCACCGCGGCGGACGTGTTCGCGGCCGATATCGGCGTCCGCGACGGCGTGATCGCGGCACTGGGGCGTGGCCTGCCCGCGGGCCGGCGAGAACTGGACGTCGCCGGCAAGCTGGTCCTGCCGGGCGGCATCGATTCGCACTGCCATGTGGAGCAGCTCAGTTCGTTCGGCGTGCTCTGCGCCGACGACTTCCACAGTGCCACCGTCTCGGCCGCCTTCGGCGGTACCACCACGATCATCCCCTTCGCGGCGCAGCACCGGGGCCAGTCGCTCCGCCAGGTCGTGCGGGACTACCACCAGGCAGCCGGGCCCAAGGCCATCGTCGACTACGCCTTCCACCTGATCGTCAGCGACCCGAGCGAACAGGTGCTGGGCCAGGAGCTGCCGGCGCTGATCGCCGATGGCTATACTTCGTTCAAGGTCTACATGACCTACGAGCGCTTGCGGCTCGACGACAGCCAGATGCTCGACGTCCTGGCGCTGGCGCGCCGGCAGGGGGCGCTGGTCATGGTGCATGCCGAGAACCACGACATGATCCGCTGGCTGACCGCGAAGTTGCTGGAGACCGGCCGCAGGCTGCCGAAGTTCCACGCGGTGGCGCATGCGCGCGTGACGGAAGCGGAAGCGACCAACCGCGCCATCCGCCTGGCCGAACTGCTCGATGTGCCCCTGCTGCTGGTGCATGTGTCGGCGGCGGAAGCGGCGGCGGAGATCCGTGCCGCGCAAGGCCGCGGCTTGCGCATCTATGGCGAGACCTGCCCGCAATATCTGTTCCTGACCGCGGCCGATCTGGACCGCGAGGGGCTTGCCGGCGCCATGTTCTGCTGCAGCCCGCCGCCGCGCGACCAGGCCGCGCAAGCGGCGATCTGGCGCGGGCTGGCCAACGGCACCTTCCAGGTGTTCTCCTCCGACCACGCGCCCTACCGGTTCGATGCCAGCGGCAAGCTGCCGAAAGGCGAGGCCACCACCTTCAAGGACATGGCAAACGGCCTGCCCGGGCTGGAACTGCGGCTGCCGTTGCTGTTTTCCGAAGGCGTGCGGCAAGGCCGGCTCGAACTGACGCAGTTCGTCGCGCTCGGCGCCACCAACCACGCCAGGCTCTATGGCCTCTATCCGCGCAAGGGCACCATCGCCATCGGCAGCGATGCCGACCTGGCGATCTGGGATACCGACAAGCGGGTGACGGTGCGCTGGGCGGAGTTGCACGACAAGGTCGGCTACACGCCCTATGAAGGCCGCGAACTGGTCGGCTGGCCGACCACCGTGCTGTCGCGCGGGCGGTTCGTGGTGGCCGGCGGACAGTTGCTGGCCAGCCCCGGCAGCGGCCGTTTCCTGCCTTGCGCCAAGCCCGATCCCGCGCGCCCGAGCGGGCGGCTGCCGACGGAACTGGCCGGCTTGGTCGATGGCGACGATCGCCCCTTGTTCTGATCACCCGGAGCCACCACATGCTGCCCACGCAACCCCGCTACGCCTATTCGGCCATCGCCCAGCGGCCCGACTATTCCTGGCCGCACGGCCGGCGCTTGGCCGCCTATGTCGCCATCAACGCCGAGGTCTTCGCCTATGGTCAAGGCAAGGGCTCGGCCATCGCGCCGCCCGACCAAGCGTATGCTCATTCGGTCTATGCTTGGCGCGACTATGGCAACCGCGTCGGCTTCTGGCGGCTCATCGAACTGCTGGACGAGCTGGCCCTGCCGGCGGAAGCGCAGCTCAACACCGAGCTCTATGAGATGGCGCCGGAGATCCCGCAGGCGCTGCGCCAACGGGGGCACGAGATCCTGGGCCACGGCCTGACCAATTCCGAGGAGCAGGGCATCCTGCGGGAAGAACTCGAACGCGAGCTCATTCACAAGGTGACGAGCGCCATCGTCCGCCACGAAGGCCGCCAGCCGCTCGGCTGGATGAGCCCCTGGCTGTCGAACAGCCCCGTCTCGCTCGACCTGCTGCAAGAGGCCGGCTACCGCTACGTGATGGACTGGGGCATGGCCGACGACCAGCCTTTCTGGCTGCGTTGCCGCGCCGGTCGGCTGCTCTCGATGCCCTATCCGATCGAGCTCAACGACAACCGTGCCATCGTCTGGCTGCACGCGACCGCCGCCGAGTTCGCCGACATGATCATCTCGGAGTTCGACGAGATGCTGGCGGAAAGCCGTCGGCGGCCGCTGGTCTTCCGCCTGTCGCTGCATCCCTTCGTGATCGGCCAGGCCTTCCGATTGCGCGAATTGCGGCGCGCCTTGCGCCATATCGCCCGCCACCGCGACGACATCTGGCTGACGCGGCCGGGCGAGATCTGCCGGCACATCGAAAGCCTGCCGGCCGGCATCGTGCCGGGCGGCTAAACTCGGCCGGCCGGCTCGGCGGACAGCCCCGACAGACCGGCGATGACCCGCCGCAGGCTGGCGGCTAGCGCGGCGAAGTCCGCCCGCTTGGCGATGCGCTCCTCGTCCATGTAGAGCGCGCGGTTCAGTTCGATCTGCAAGGCGTGCACACCTTCCGCCGGCCGGCCATAGTGGTAGGTGGTGAAGCCGCCGGCATAGGGGTTGTTGCGGGCGACCGCCAGCTTCTCCGCGCGGAGCAGCGTCTCGGCGAGATCGCTCAACAGAGTTGCGCAGGACGTGCCAAACCGGTCGCCCAGCACCACGTCCGCGCGGCGCCGGCCGTCGCCCTGCATGGCCCCCATCGATGGCATGGAGTGACAGTCGATCAGCACGGCGAAGCCAAAGCGTGCGCGCGCGGCCCGCAGCAATTCCGCCAGCGCCTCGTGATAGGGCCGGTAGATGCGGGCGACCCGCTCCTCCGCCGCCTCGAATTTCAGCTTGGAGCGGTAGACCTCCGCACCGTCCGCTACCACCCGGGCGATGGTGCCCAGCCCGCCGGCCACGCGCAGGCTGGTGGTGTTGGCTTCCGGCGGCAGCGGATCTTCGAACATCTGCGGATCGAGTTCATACGGCTCGCGGTTCACGTCCAGGTAGACCCGCGCATAGTTCACCTTGATGAGCGGTGATCCGGTCAGGATCGCCGGCAGGAAGAGTTCGTCGACGAAGGCATCCTCTGACTTGCGCAAGGTGAGCCGGTCGAGCGCGCTGGCCAGCACTAGGTCGCTGGGATAGTAGGTGCCGCTATGCGGCACCGCGTAGACGACCGGCGAGGTCCAGGTCGCCGGCTGGCGCACCTCGAAGGGCGGGCACTCGCGCCGCGCCGTGGACCGTCCCTCGCCCTGCTGCCGCGCCATTGCTCCCAGACCTCGACGTCGCGCGCCGAACTGCGGCGGTAATCATAACAAGCCAGCACGAGGTGTCGAAAGAGGCCGCGGCATGCCTCGTGCATACCGCGCTTTCACGCTTTCGTAGGGCGGGTCGCCTATCCTCGGACGACGGCTGGAAGCCGGCGAGGGCAGGTCCCGGCAGGGTGTTCCATGGCGAGTATCTTGTTGGCCGAAGACGATGATTCGATGCGCGGATTCCTCGCGCGGGCGCTGGAGCGGGCCGGCCACAGCGTCTTCTCCGTGGCGCAGGGCGACGAAGCCCTGCCGGTCCTGGCCGAGCGGCGCTTCGATCTGCTGCTGGCGGATATCGTCATGCCGCAGATGGACGGCATCGAACTGGCCCGCCGCGCGGTCGCCATCGATGCCCGCATCCGGGTGATGTTCATCACTGGCTTCGCCGCGGTGGCGCTGAAGAACCGCCGGGTCGGCGAAACCGACGCCCGCGTGCTGTCCAAGCCGTTCCATCTGCGCGACCTGGTGGCCGAGGTCGATCGCGTGCTCGCCGCCTGAGGGCGGGCACCGCTGCCCGCGCGCCGCGGACTTGCGGCGCCGACGGCTTTCTCCTATTAGGCTCTGCCGCCATGGGCGCGTAGCTCAGTTGGTTAGAGCGCTTGCTTGACATGCAAGAGGTCCCTGGTTCGAATCCAGGCGCGCCCACCATGCCGCTCCACCGTCAATTGGCCGGCCCCGGCCGATCGACTTGGTCGTGCTAACCTCGCCTCTTCATCCCACGCCCGGACGGGTTCCACATGCAAGCGTTCCGTTTTGAGCCGACGCGACTGCCGCCAGACGCCGAAGCGCTGCGCGGGGAAGTGCGCGACTTCCTGGCCGAGGCGATGCCGAACCGCTCGGCGGTCCATCGCGCCACCTCGTGGTCCGGTTGGGACCCCGGCTTCAGCCGCAAGCTGGGCGAGCGTGGCTGGATCGGCCTGACCTGGCCGAAGCGCTATGGCGGACACGAGCGCAGCGCCTTCGAGCGCTACGTGCTGCTGGAGGAGCTGCTGGCCGCCGGGGCGCCGGTTTCCGCGCACTGGGTGGCCGACCGGCAGAGCGGGCCGCTGTTGCTGCGCTTCGGCACCGAGGCGCAGCGCCAGGCGATCCTGCCGCGCATTGCCCGGGGCGAACTCTATTTCTGCATCGGCATGAGCGAGCCCGACAGTGGCTCCGACCTGGCCTCGATCCGCACCCGCGCCATTCGCCAGGACGGCGGCTACCTGGTCAACGGCACCAAGGTGTGGACCTCGAACGCGCAGCATTGCGACTACATGATCGCGCTGTTCCGCACCGATCCCAACGCCGAGAGCAAGCACCAGGGGTTGTCGCAGTTTCTGGTGCCGACCAAGACCAAGGGCATCAGCATCCGCCCCATCCGCAACCTGGCGGGCGAGGAACATTTCAACGAGGTGGTGTTCCAGGACGCCTTCATCCCGGCCGACAGCCTGGTGGGCAAGGAGGGCGAAGGCTGGAAGCAGGTGACGACCGAGCTTGCCTTCGAGCGCAGCGGGCCGGAGCGCTATCTGTCGAGCTTCCAGTTGCTGCTGGAACTGATCCGCGAGATCAGTCAGGACCCGAGCGAGCGCGGGGCGCTGGCGGTCGGCCGGCTGGTCGCCCATCTGGCCACCATCCGGCAGATGTCGATCAGCGTCTCCGGACTGCTGCAGCAGAAGATCGACCCGGCGCTGGAAGCTTCGGTGGTCAAGGATCTGGGCACCAATTTCGAGCAGGAGTTGCCCGAAGTGGCGCAGATGCTGATCGATTGCGAGCCATCGGCCAATTCCGCCCAGGACTTCGAGCAGGTGCTGGCGCATCTGCGGCAGATTGCGGTCTCGTTCACGCTGCGCGGCGGCACGCGGGAGATCCTGCGCGGCATCATTGCGCGCGGGCTTGGCCTGCGATGAGCGAGCTGGCTGGCATCCTCGCCGATCAGGTCGCCCGGCTGTTGGGCGACGTGGTCACCAAGGACCTGCTCGACCGGGTGGAGAAGGGGTTGTGGCCGGCCGAGCTGTGGCGGGCATTGGAGGAGAACGGCCTGACACAGGTGCTGGTGCCGGAGGACCAGGGTGGCGCCGGCGGGAGCTGGAGCGATGCCGCCATTGTGCTGCGCGCGGCCGGCCGGCACGCCGCCCCGGTGCCGCTGGCGGAGACCGTGCTGGCCGCCTGGCTGGCCACGCGTGCCGGCTTGGCGGTGCCGCAAGGTCCGCTCAGCTTGGCGCCGGTGCGCCGGACCGACCGCCTGGCGCTTGCCCGCACGGGCAGCGGGCTGAAGTTGTCCGGCAGCGCCGCGCGGGTGCCCTGGGGCGGCCGCGCCGACCATGTGTTGGTGCTGGCGCCGCTCGACGGGCGGCCGCATCTGGCCTGCGTCGCCAGCGGCGCGGCAAGCGTCGCGGCAGACCGGAACATGGCGGCCGAGCCGCGCGACCGGTTGCGTTTCGCGGACGCGGCCGTACTGGCGGCAGCACCCGCGCCGAGCGAGCTCGGGCCAGACGGCCTGGTTCCTTGGGGCGCGCTTGTCCGCTCGCTGCAGATGGCGGGCGGCCTCGACCAGGTGCTGGACCAGTGCGTCCGTTACGCCAATGAGCGCAGCCAATTCGGCCGGCCGATCGGCAAGTTCCAGGCGATCCAGCAACAACTGGCCGTGCTGGCGAGCCATACGGCGGCGGCCGGCATGGCCGCGTTGGTCGCCGCGCGGGCGGCGGAGACCGGGGATCCCGGGTTCGAGATCGCGGTCGCCAAGTCGCGCGTTGGCGAGGCGGCCGGCGCCGGCTGCGCCATCGCCCACCAAGTGCACGGCGCCATCGGCTTCACCTACGAGCACGCGCTGCACTTCACTACCCGCCGGCTGTGGTCATGGCGATCGGAGTTCGGCAACGACAGCGAATGGTCGGTGCGACTGGGCCGCGAAGTGGCGGGGCGCGGCGCCGATGCGCTGTGGCGCACGCTCACCCAGCGCTGACGCGGCCATGCTGTCGTCACCGATGCGGCCTAGAACACCGCCATGTTGCTGACCCTGGCCAGCTACAACATCCAATACGGCATCGGCCGCGACGGTGCCTACGATCTCGCGCGCATCGCCCAGGCCGTGCGCCAAGCTGACATCGTCTGCTTCCAGGAGGTCTCGCGCCACGCCGCGCGGCACGGTTTCGCCGACCAGGCGGCGGAACTGGCCGAGATGCTGGGCCTCCACTATGTGCACGGCTGTCCCTTCAGCGTCGATGCCGGCGCACCCGGCGGCGATGCCCGTTCGCGCAACCGCCGCCAGGAATTCGGCAACATGGTGGCCAGCCGCTGGCCGATCGCCGCTGCCCGCACCCTGCCGCTGCCGCGCCCACCGCTCGCCGCCGTCTTCGACTTGCTGCGCTGCGCGGTCGAGAGCGTGCTGGCGACGCCAGCCGGAGCGTTGCGTGTCTACTCGCTGCATCTGTCGCACATTTCCACCGGCCAGCGACGGCCGCAGGTCGAGTGGCTGTTGCGAACGGTCGAACGCGCGCCGGGCGAAGGCCTGGCCTGGGAACACTGCGCCGACTTCCTGCTGGGCGAAGGGCGGCCGGCGCCGGCCCTGCCGGCGGAAGCGATCCTGGCCGGCGATTTCAATTTCGAGCCGCACCACCCGGAATATCCCCTGCTGGTCGGCGAATGGCATCCCCGGCGCGGCCGGCTGACGCCACGCCAGGGCTTCGTCGACAGTTGGGTCGCCGCCGGCCATCGCGAGAGCGAAGGCGTGACGTTCGCGGAGCCGGGCCGGCCGCAACGCATCGACTATGTGTTCGCCGCGCCCGGCCTCGCCGCCAGGGTCACGCGCGCCTGGATCGACGACCAGGCGCTGGGCTCGGACCACCAGCCGATTTTCGTCCAGTTCGAACTCTAGCGCGGTGTCCGATCAGATGGCATTGCGATCAGCGATCCATCTGATCGGAGCCCACCGCGCTGCGGTCACGGTTGCAGGGCAATGGCTCCCGATCGAGTCGAACCGGGCCGGTTCGACTCGATCGGAAATTGCCCTAGTCAGACGCAATCGCGAAACCGCTCGACGCTGACCTGGACGACTTCCTCGCCCGGCCGCTTCCACCAATTGTCGCGCGAGAAGATTTCGACCTCGATGGGGCCACGATAACCGGCGGCCTCGACGGCGGCCGCGATGGCTCGGATGTCCGCCACGCCATCGCCCATCATGCCGCGGTCGAGCAGCAGGTCCTTGGTAGTGGCGAGCCAATCGCAAACGTGGAAGGCGACGACGCGCCGGCCGGCGCGGCCGATCTGCGTCAGCAGGTCGGGATCCCACCACAGATGATAGACATCGACGGCGATGCCGACGCCCGGGCCCAGCGCATCGCAAAGCTGGATCGCCTGCGGCAGGGTGTTGATGCAGCAGCGGTCGGCGGCGTACATCGGATGCAGCGGCTCGACCGCCAGCGTCACGCCGGCGGCGCGTGCCTCCGGCAGGAGCTCGGCCAGCCCATCGGCGACCATCGCCCGCGCCCCCGCCAGGTCGCGGCTGCCGGCCGGCAGGCCGCCGGCAACGATGACGAGGCAGGCCGCGCCAATCGCCTGGGCCTCGGCGATGGCGGCGCGGTTCTCCGCCAGTGCGCGACGCCGGCGGGCGGCATCGGTCTGCGCGAAATTGCCTGCGCGGCAGAGGCTTGAGGCCGTCATGCCGTGCTGGGCAAGCAGCGCCCGGGCGCGCGCGGCGCCGCACTCCGCCAGTTTGTCGCGCCACACACCGATCGCCCGCACGCCGGCCCTCGCGTAGGCGGCAATCGCCTGTTCGAGCGTGTATTGCGGGCGGGTGGTGGCCTGGTTGATCGCCATGCGGGCAAGCTCGGCCATCGCGCTTCCTCCGATCGCCGCCATTCTAGCGCCCCGGCCGGCGCTTGCCGATCCGCCCGCTTTCGCCTACATGGCCCGGCATGAACCAGGCACCCGCCCCACCGCTCGACCGCCGCTTCGCGGTGGCGCCGATGCTGGAGGTGACCGACCGGCATTGCCGCTATTTCCTGCGGCTGCTGAGCCGGCGTGCCCTGCTGTATACCGAGATGCTGTCGGTCGGGGCGATCCTCAATGGCGACCGCCAGCGCCTGTTGGACTTCGATCCGATCGAACGCCCGCTGGCGCTGCAAGTGGGCGGCAGCGAGCCCGCGGCGATGGCCGAGGCGGCGCGGCTGGCCGGCGACTGGGGCTATGACGAGATCAACATCAACTGCGGCTGCCCCAGCGCGCGGGTGCGCCACGGCCGCTTCGGCGCCTGCCTGATGGCGGCGCCGAAGAGCGTGGCCAGGGCGGCGGCGGCAATGCGCCGCGCCTGCCGGCTGCCGGTCACCGTCAAGTGCCGCATCGGCATCGATGACCGCGACGACTACGCCTTCTTGCGCGATTTCGTCGACCGGGTGGCGGATGCGGGCGTCGGGGTGTTCATCGTGCATGCCCGCAAGGCCGTGCTGGGCGGGCTGACGCCCAAGCAGAACCGCGAGATCCCGCCGCTCGACTACGAGATGGTCAGGCGGCTCAAGGCGGACCGGCCGGACCTGGCGGTGGTGCTGAACGGCGGCCTCAGCTCGCTCGACCAGGCCGCCGTCGAGGCCGCCGGCCTCGACGGCGTGATGCTGGGCCGGCAGGTCTACGAGACGCCCTGTCTCTTGGCCGAGGTCGACCGCCGCCTGCATGGCGACGAGCGGCCGGCACCGGCGCGGGCCGACGTGGTGGAGGCGATGCGGCCCTATCTCGCCCTGCGCCTGGCCGAGGGCGTGCCCCTGCACCTGATGACGCGACATCTCTCGGGGCTTTACCACGGCCTGCCCGGTGCGCGGGGCTGGCGGCGGCAACTCAACGAGGCAGCGGCCCGGCCGGGGGCAGGGCTGGAAGTGCTGGCCGAGGCGCTGGCGCTCGTTGAGCCGCAGGCAGCGGGGAGGCAGGCCGCCTAGAGAAACTTCGCCTTGATATCGACGGTCGAATGCTGGCCGATGCCGGCATAGTTGGCGGCCAGCCAGCGTTCCGCCGCCTGCCGGCCGATTTCCTTCAGATGCGTGAGGAAACCCCAGTCGGCATTGAGCTTGCTGGCATAGCCCAGCTTGTTCATCTCTTGCTCGCTGTCGATCCAGTGGACGCGCATGCGCTTGTAGCGATCGACGTCGAGCCGTTCGGCCTCCAGCAGGTGCGAGACGAAGGCGATGGCGCGCATCTCGCGCATCAGCGAGGAATTGAAGCTGATCTCGTTCACCCGGTCCATGATCTCGCGCGCGGTGGTGGGGGTTTCCTCGCGTTGCAGCGGGTTGACCTGCACCACGATCACGTCCTCGCTCTCGGCGCCGTAGATCAGCGGGAAGATCGAGGGATTGCCCATGTAGCCACCATCCCAGTACGGATCGCCGTCGATCATCACCGATTGGAACAGGAAGGGCAGGCAGGCCGAGGCCAGCAGCGCGTCGATGCTGAGTTCGCGCTCCTTGAAGACGCGCACCTTGCCGGTGCGCACGTTGGTGGCGGAGATGAACAGCTTCACCGCCGGATGTTCGCGCAGGCATTCGAAATCGATCGATTGCCCGAGAACCTTGCGCAAGGGGTTGCGATTGGCCGGGTTCAGCTGATAGGGCGAGAACACCCGGCTGATCAGGTCGAGCAGCAGGAATTGCGGCAGATGGTCGGCGTTCCAGCCATTGACGGCACGCTCCCAGGGCGGCGGCGACAGCAGGTTGAAGGGCTGCGCCTGACTGATCCGCCGCCAGAACGCCTCCAGCGCCTGGCGCGCGCCGGCCCGGCCGGCATGCGTCGCACCGGCCGCCAGCACGGCGGCGTTCATCGCCCCGGCGGAGGTGCCGGAAATGCCCTGGATCTCCAACCGCTCGTCCGCCAGCAGCCGGTCGAGCACGCCCCAGGTGAACGCGCCATGCGCGCTGCCGCCCTGCAGGGCGAGGTTCACTCGCTTGACCTCGACGCTCGCCCGGCGTTCCCGGCTGGTGGCGTCAAGCCGCTTGGGTGCGTTCATCGCTCGCGTCCTTCGTCCTCGCATGTTCGCTTCCCAGCTTGGCGAGCCGCTGCGCCCGGGGCCAATATCTAACCCATATGGCGGCGATAGCGTGATGCTATGGGGCAGTGGAGGGGGCGGTGTTGAAGGTGGCAATCGGCGGGCTGGGCGCGATCGGACGCAAAGTGGCCGAAGCGCTCGATCGGGGCTTGCCGGGACTGCGGCTGGCCGCGGTCTCGGCGCGCGACTCGGCAGCGGCCGCCGCCAGACTGTCGGGGTTTCGTCAGCCGGTGCCGGTGGTCGGCTTGGGCGAGTTGGCCGCGCATGCCGACATCGTGGTCGAGAGCGTGCCGGCCGCGGCCTTTGCCGCCATCGCCGATCCGGCGGTGGCGGCCGGCCGGTTGTTGATCGTGCTCAGCGCCGGGCAATTGCTGGAGCGCATGGACCTGGTGGAGCGGGCAAGGGAAACCGGCGCGCGCATTCTGGTGCCCACCGGTGCGCTGCTGGGCTTGGACGCGGTGCGCGCGGCGGCGCTGGATGGCATCGCCTCGGTGCGCATGGTCACACGCAAGCCGCCAGCCGGCCTCAAGGGCGCGCCGCATATCGAGCGGAACGCCATACGCCTCGACGGTCTCCAAGCGCCATTGTGCGTGTTCCAGGGCAACGCGCTGGAGGCGGCGCGCGGCTTTCCCGCCAACGTGAATGTGGCGGCCGCGCTCAGTCTCGCCGGCATCGGCCCCGAACGCACCGAAGTCGAGGTGTGGGCCGATCCGACGGTCAGCCGCAACACCCATCGCATCGTGGTGGACGCCGCCGCCGCGCGCCTGGAGATGCAGATCGAGAACGTGCCCTCGGCCGAGAACCCGCGCACCGGCCGGATCACCGCCTATAGCGTGCTGGCGGCGCTGAGCGGTTTGACCGCAACGCTCAAGGTCGGCACGTGAGGCAGGCGCCGGCCGCCTACTGGGGCGTGCTCGCGCTCTATGCCCTGGCGGCGACGGCTACCGCCGCCTTGCGCTTCCTGGTGATCGAGGAACGCGCGGTCGGCATCGCCTGCATGGCGGTTGCGCTGCCGCCCTGGTGCTGGGGCCGCCTGGTCGCCATCTGGCTGTTGCAGCATCAGGTGCCCGGCCTGTTGGCCCTGGGCGCCGCCTGGTTCGCCGCGGCGGGCGGACGCGGGCCCTGGCCCTGGCTCGCGGCCGGCGCGGGAGGCGTTGCCGTGGTGCTCTACCAGACCGAGCTGGGCGCGCTTGCCGGGCTGGTCGTGCTGCTGGTCATGTTGCGCGGGCGGCGCGCGCCCGTGGCAGCGCCATGAGCAGCAGCACCAGCGCGAAGCCGGCGGACTGGCGATTGAGCGGCCCCTCGTTCAGCACAATGGCAAGCGCGAGCCCCAGGTAGAGCAGCGCCAGCAGCCCCTCCTCGCGGCCGCCGGCAGCCGACGCCTCGCGCACGAACAGCGTGCGCAACGCCAGGCCAAAGGCCGGCACCAGGAACAGCGCGGTCGGGAAATCGCGATAGCGCGGGTCGGACAAGAGGCCGGCCGCCGTCGTCAGCGCGGCCCCATCGATCGCCACGTGCAGCGCCGCGAAACCTTGTGCCGCGGACAGCCGCCAGGGCGGCGGCCTGGTCAGCCATGCGAGCGTCTCGGCCACCGGCACCGCCGAGGCGGCGGGGTGCGCTTCGCCGCGGAACCGCGCACGCAAGAGATCCAGCAGCGCCGCCGCCAGCAGCGCCATCGCCGCCAGCCCGGCCAAGTTGGCGAGCCAACCGAGCGGCGTATGGAAGCTTTCGGCGACATGCCGCGCCTGCAGCGTCAGCGCCAGCGCCACGGCGGTGGCGGCACCGGCCTGCCAGAACCAGCCGCCGGCCGTCGGCGGACCGCCCCGCCGCCAGGCGACGAGCGTTGCCAGCAACGCCAGCGCCGCGGTCAGGCCGGCATGCCATCGCCAGGACGGATTGCCGACGACATCGGGCAGAAGCGTGCCTTTCGGCCGTCGCCAGGCATCCAACAATCCCCAGGCGCCGCCGACCGTGCCCTCCAACTGACGCTTCCAGCGCTGATCGAAGGCCTCGATCAGGCTGTAGTCGAAGCCTTCTCGGCTGGCGGCCGCCAGGAACTCGCGCACATAGCGACCTTGTTCGATGCGACCGGGCCGTGCGCCTTCCCGGGCGCGGCCGGCGCTCGGCCAACCGGTCTCGCCGATGAAGATCTCCCGGCCCGCAAAGGCCGCCCGCACCTGGCGATACGTCGCCAGCACATGCTCGATGGCGACGTCGACCGCCACCGGCTCGTCCTCCCAGAACGGCAGGATATGCACGGTGATGAAATCGACATGGTCGGCAAGCTGGGGATTGCGCAACCAGAACTCCCAGACGTCGGCGTAGGTGACGGGTTGCTTGACCCGCGCGCGCACCTCGTCGAGGTAATTGGCCAATTGATCGGCGCGCAATTCGACGCGCAGCAGCACCTCGTTGCCGACGATGACGCGCGTGACGGTTTCGGGATGCGCGTTGGCGGCGGCGATCAGCGCCTCGATCTCCAGCCGGTTGTCCTTGTCGTTGGAGCCGATCCAGGCACCCAGCGCCACGGCGATGCCATGCCGGCCGGCCAACGCCGCGGTCGCTTCGAGGCCCGAGCGGCTGGAGTAGGTGCGCACGCAGCGGCTGACGGCGCGCAAGGCCGCGAGGTCGGCGTCGATCTGCTCGGGCGGCAAGTCGAGCCGCTGGAACGGGCTTTGTCCGGCGCCGTAGGGCGCGAAGGAAACGCAGGCAACCGGCATGCCCGGACTGTCGCCCAGATGCCGGGCTGCGCCGGTCCAGGCCCACCACGCACCGGCCAGGCCAAGCCAACAGAGCAAGCCCGCGCCGGCGGCCCAGAGCTGTCGCCAGCCGCCGCCCACGGCCTAGCGCTGGCTCAGGACGTGCCCAGCGCCGGCCGCGACGTCGCCGGCTGGCGCACCCGGCCGAAGCCCAGCGCCGGCAGCGCGCCCAGCAGCGAACAGGCAACCGAAGCGGCGAACGGGATCGCCTGGGTCAACAGGACCGCGATCCACAGCGCTTCGTCGCGCTGCTCGCCGCCATGCACCTCGTAGACCGCGAAGGCGGCCGCCAGCAGCGCCACCAGGAAGAGCGTCTCCTCCCAGGCCCAGACCAGGCCGCGCAGGATGGTGGAGTGGCCTTCCAGCTTGGGCGTGCGCACGAACGGTCGCTTCGTCGTGAAACAGCCGACCATTACCGCCTTGGCGACCGCGTAGTTGAGCGACAGACCGGCAATCAGCGCGCCGAGGGTCTGCCAAAGGCCCGCCCTGACCACGCCGCCATAGAGCGCCAGCACGCTGGCCGTCTTGAAGGCGAACATGCCGAGCGTGGGCAGCAGGAACAGCGTCAGCGGGAAGTCCATGGTCTTGGGAAACAGGATCAGCCCCACCGTCCAGACCAAGCCCATGACGGTGAACAACACACCCAGGGCATCCGACAGCCAGGGCAGCCAGCCGGCGATGAAGTGGAAGCGCTGGCCGGCGCTGAGACCGCCCTTCTCCGTCAGGAACCAGCGCCAATGCCGGCGCAAGATCTGCATCGCGCCAAACGCCCAGCGGAACCTCTGGGTGCGATAGGCGGCGAAGCCGTCCGGCGTCACGCCGCGGCCCAGCACTTCCGGGCTGTAGACCGACTCGTACCCCGCATGCATGAGGCGCATGCCGAGTTCGGCGTCCTCGCAGATCGTCCATTCCGCCCAGCCGCCCAGCTTGGCCAGCGCCGCCTTGCGGATCAGCGTCATGGTACCGTGCTGGATGATGGCGTTGCGTTCGTTGCGCTGCACCATGCCGGCATGGAAGAAGCCGGCATACTCCCAGTTCAGCATGGTCTTGAAGCCATTGCCCGACCAGTCGTAGTGGTCCTGCGGCGACTGCACGAAGCCGACTTTCGGCCTGTCGAACTGCGGCACCATGGTCTTCAGCCACTGCCGTTCGACCAGGTAGTCGCTGTCGATCACGCCGACGATCTCAGCGTCGGCCACGGTCTGCGCCAGCGCGAAGTTGAGCGCGCCCGCCTTGAAGCCCTGGCAGCTCTCCAGATGGAAAAAGCGGAACCGCTCGCCAAGCCGCTGGCAAGCGTCCTCGACCGGGCGCCAGATCGCCGCGTCCCTGGTGTTGTTGTCGATCACCAGGACTTCCAGGTTGGGATAGTCGAGCAGGGCCAGCCGCTGCAAAGTGCGGATCACCATCTCCGGTGGCTCGCGGCAGATCGGCAGGTGCAGCGAAACCTTCGGCCAGGCGCGTTCGACGGGAGGCAGGGCGCTGGACGGCTTGGGCTGGCGGCGCCAGCGGCGGCGCCAGAACAGCTCGGTCAGCTCGAAACCCTCGCCGAACAGCCGGGCATAGAGCACTGCTTGGCCGGTCAGCATGATCGTCCAGAGCGCGAGGCTGAGCGGCGAGAGGTATTGTTGCGAGCCGACGAACACGGTCCACAGCGCGAGCGACACGGCGCCCTGGGTCAGCGCCGCGAAGAACGCGAGACCGGCAGGCTTCAACAGGCGGTTGCGACTGGCGAACCACAGCACGAACAGGGCGGCCCCGGCACTCGACAAGGCGGCCAGGAACGGCCAGTTCGGCAGCGGCTCAATATTGGCGACGTAGGAGAATTTCGGCTGCCGCCCGGCGTTCCACAAGCCCCAGTACGCGCCGACGCTGCCTTCCTCGGCCGCCTTCCAGGGCTGGTCGAAGGCTTCCATGATGTAATAGTCGAGGTTGCGCTCGTGCGCCGCCTTCAGGAACCGGCGCACGAAGATCGCCTGGTTCTCGACGCTGGGCACCGCCGCCGCCCGCACCCGACCCTCGGTCGGCCAGCCCACCTCCAGCAGCACCACCGGCTTGTTGGGGAAGATCGCCTGCAACCGCCGCTGGCGGATCATGATGTATTCGACGGCGCCGTTGATGTGGATGCCTTCCCAGTAGGGCAGGATGTGCACGGCGACGAAATCCACCGCGTCGGCCAGTTCCGGATATTCCATCCAGACATGCCACGGTTCGGCGGTGCTGACGGGCTGCGTCACCTGCGCCCGCATCAGGCGCAGATAGGCGATCAACTGCATCACCGAGACATCGCGGCGCAGCAGCGCCTCGTTGCCGACGATTACCCGGTCCACATTGCGATTGTGCTTGGCCAGTTCGACGATGCGCGCGATCTCGGCTTCGTCGTCCTTGCGCTTGCCCTTGATCCAGGCGCCCAGGCTGACGCGGATGCCATGACGGCCGACCCGCTGCAACACGTCCTCGCTCGCATCGTCGCCGCCATAGGTACGGATGCGATCGGTTTTCTCCGCGACGATGGCCAGGTCGCCGTCGACCTCCTCGACGCTCGGCCGGTCGCCGCGGAAGGGGCTCTCATCGCGCTGGAACGGGCTGAACGACAGGCCCTTGATCCGGCCATACCAGGACGGCTCGCCGTCGATGGGCCAGCCAAAACCAGCCCAGCCCGCCACGTTGACCGCAACCATGGCGATCACGATCGCCACCACCCAGCCACGCCGCATCGTTCTTCTCGTCCACCACCCGGTCCCTATGCAACCCGCGCGCGCTGCCGGCGCCGGCCACAGGCACCGTTGTCAGCCAAGCTCGGATTGGGAAGCCGGGGGCGGTACGCCCCCCTTGCACTCTCATCATGTTAACGCTTCGGAAGCCATCTCCCAAGCCCGTTGATTCAACGAAAGCCTAGGCAAGGGTCCGTTCGCTGCAGTGATATAAATCTGTCGGGGCGGTTTGTGAAGCGCCCCTGCTGCATCGCAGCACGCGATCGCATTGAAACTATCGTGAGCCCGTCGTGACCGCCGCGTGCGGCGCAAGCCCTTAATCCGGCATGGTTAACAGGAAATGCGCGCTGGCCAAGGCGATGGGATGCGCGCGGTCCTCCTGCCAGGCTTCGACGCGCACGTTGGCGACCCGCCGGCCCTGGCGGGTGATCACGCCCGATGCGTAGCAGTCGACCGGACGACCGGGCCGCAGGTATTCGATGGTGATGTTGATGATCTTGGGCAGCGCCGGCGTGTCCATCTCGGCGATCAGGGTGACGATGGCGGCGTTCTCCAGAAAAGCGCCGGTCACACCGCCGTGGATCGCCGGCAGCATCGGATTGCCGACTAGGCGGTGACTGAACGGCATGACCGACCAGAGGCCGTCAGGGCCTGAGCGCAGCTTGAGGCCGAGAAAGCGGGCATAGGGAATGGCCTGCAGCACGGCTTCGAAATCGCCGCTCATTCGGGCCTGGGTCAGAAAGTCGAGGAAGCGTGTCGCGGCCATCGGCGGTTCAGCGCACCGGCGCGGGCGGCTGGCCCGGCGTCAACAGCATGAACGAGCCGATGCCTTGCGCGATCGGATCGTCCGCGCTGTGATAGGCGAGCGCGCGGGTGAAGGCGACGTTGCGGGTCAGCTTGAAACAATCGGCGCGGGCAAACAGCCGCTGCCCCGGCGTGGCCGGCTTCAGGTAGTCGATGCGCAGGTCGAGCGTGGCGATCGGCACCGGCTTGTCGACGGCGCTCCACACCGCCAGACCGCTGGCGGTATCCAGCAGCACGGTGATCACGCCGCCATGCAGCACACCGGTTTCGGGGTTGCCGATCAGCCGTTCCTGGTAACCCAGCGATATGGTCAGGCCGCTGCCATCGACCGCTTCCAGTTCGACGCCCAGCTCGTGCAGATGCGGAATGCCGCCGCGCACCAGACCGCGCACGAATCCGAAATCGAGAGCCATGCCAGGACCGACTGTCTGCCCGTGACGGGGTTTGCGTCAACCGGCGCTTGGCGCCGATGGCCCTGGCGGACTATAAGCCACTGCCATGCGCTATCGCCGGCTTGGATTTCTGCTGCCGGCCCTGGCGATGCTGACAAGCATCCCGGGTGGTTGGAGCGGACCGGCCTTGGCGCAAGAACAGCGCTTCCACCGCATCGCCACCGGTTCGACCGCCGGCACCTACTTTCCCATCGCCGCGTTGATCGCCAACGCCATCAGCAATCCGGCCGGCGGCCGGGCCTGCGAGGAGGGCGGGCGGTGCGGGGTGCCGGGACTGATCGCGGCGGCGGTGACCAGCCAAGGCGCGGTGGAGAATTTGTCGCTGCTGCGCCGCGGGATGGTGGAATCGGCCTTCGTGCAGGCCGACGTGGCGCTGGCGGCCTATCGCGGCCGTGGTCGTTTCAAGGACACCGAGCCGTTCGGCAAGCTGCGCCTGATCACCAACCTCTATCCCGAAAGCATCCATGTCGTGGTGCGGGCCGACACCGGCATCCGCGGCATCGCGGGCCTGCGCGGCAAGCGCGTCTCGCTGGGCCTGCCGGAATCGGGCACGCTGATCGAGGCCCAGCTGGTGCTGGAAGCCCATGGCCTCAGCGAAACCGCCGTGCAGCCGGAATACTGGTCTCCCTCCCGCTCGGCCGATCAACTGGCCGAAGGCAACATCGACGCCTTCTTCTTCGTCGCCGGCGCGCCGGCCGGGGCGATTGCCGGGCTGGCGACGCGCATTGCCATCGACCTGTTGCCGATCGAGCCAGCCGTTGCCCTGCGCCTGACCGAACAGCACCCCTATCTCTCGCTGACCACCATCCCCGACGGCACCTATGCCAACCTGCCGGCGCGGGTGGTGCTGAGCGTCGGCGCGCACTGGGTGACGAGCGCCGACCTCGACGCCGAATTCGTCTACCTGCTGACCCGCGCCTTGTGGCACCCGGCCAACCGCGCCCTGCTCGACCGGGGCCACCCCAACGGCCGCTTGATCCGCCTGGAGTCCGCGCTCGATGGTGCGGTCATCCCGCTGCATGAAGGCGCCGAACGCTTCTATCGCGAGGTAGGCCGGCTCAAGTAGCCGCGCCGGCGGCTGCCGCCCGGTTCCAAGCCTGCAGGCCCGGCAGCTCCAGCACGCCGCGCATGTAGGCTTCGACCGGCCCGTCGACCGGAATGCCGTAACTGGCGAACCGACACATGACCGGGGCGAACATGGCGTCGACGGCGCCGAACGGGCCGAACAGGAAGCCGCCTGCGCCGCCAAATCGGCCGCGGCTATCGGCGACGATCGCCTTGAGGCGGGCAACCTCGGCTGCCGCCTCGGCGCTGAAGCTCAAGCCCGGTCGGCGTTCGCCGGCGATGAAGGGCAATTCGGCACGCAGGCTGGCGAAACCCGCATGCATCTCGGCCGCCAGGCTGCGCGCCCGCGCCCGGGCCAGCGGCGGCGCCGGCCAGACCCGATGCTCGGGATGCTGTTCGGCCAGATATTCCAGGATGGCGAGCGAGTCCCAGACCGCAAAGCCGCCGTCATACAGCACCGGCACCCGCCCCGAGGGCGAGTGCCGGCGGATCGCCGCCGCTGTCGTGTCGCGATCCAGCGCCACCTCGGTCTCCCGGAACGGCAGGCCGAACTCCGTCAACAGCAGCCAGGGCCGCAGCGACCACGAGGAATGCCGCTTGTCCCCGATCACAAGGTGATATCCCGACACCGGCCCCGCCCCTTGCATGTCGCGCCGCCAACGGCATTGTAGCAGCCGTGCCGTCACAACCCCCGCGTCCCGTTCGATAACTGACATGCCGCACCTGCTGCCAAGCCCGACGCCGGACACCCGGCCGCTGCATGCCGTGCGCAAGGCCGAGCTCGACGGCTTCCTTGCCGGCCGCACGGCCGATGAACGGGCCTGGCTGCTGGCGCAGCGCTTCAAGGCCGAGGCCAACCAGGTGGCACTGCTGCCGGGCCGCGACGGGCGGCCGGATGGCGCGGTTCTGGGCTTGGGCGAGTGGGCCGAGTTCTGGGCCTTCGGCGCGCTGCCGGGCGGTTTGCCGGATGGCAGCTATCGCCTGGCCGGTGCCCTGCCACCGGCACAGGCCAGCCGGGCCGCGCTGGCCTTCCTGCTGGGCCACTACCAGTTTGGCCGCTACCGCAAGACCGAAGCGAAGGCCGTCGCGCTGGTCGAGCCGGAGGGCGTCGACCGCGGCTATGTCCGCCGCGCCGCGTGGGCCATCGGCCATGCCCGCGACCTGATCAACACCGCCGCCGAGGATCTGGGCCCGGCCGAGCTGGCGGCGGCGGTGCGCGAGCTTGGCGCGCGACACGGCGCCAGCACGCGCCTGGTGGTGGGCGACGAGCTGCTGCGGGCCAACTACCCGGCGATCCACGCCGTCGGCCGCGCCGCCGCCCGGCCGCCCTGCCTAGCCGATCTCACCTGGGGCGATCCGGCGCAGCCCAAGCTGACCCTGATCGGCAAGGGGGTTTGTTTCGACAGCGGCGGCCTCGACCTCAAGCCAGCGGCCGCGATGCTGCGCATGAAAAAGGACATGGGCGGCGCCGCCACGCTGATCGGCTTGGCGGCGATGGTGATGGATCGGGGCCTGCCGGTCCGTTTGCGCCTGATGGTGCCGGCGGTCGAGAACGCGGTCGCCGGCAACGCCTTCCGGCCAGGCGACGTGATCCGCACCCGCAAGGGCCTGACGGTCGAAGTCGGCAATACCGACGCCGAGGGCCGCATCATCCTGTGCGATCCGCTGGCCGAAGCCGACGCCGAACAGCCGGCGTTGCTGGTCGACGTCGCCACCCTGACCGGCGCTGCGCGCACGGCGCTGGGCCCCGACCTGCCGGCCCTGTTCACGCCGGACGACGGGCTGGCCGAGGCGCTGCTGGCGCATGGCCGGGAGGAACTCGACCCGCTCTGGCGGCTGCCGCTGCACGAACGCTATCGCGACCTGCTGAAAAGCCGCGTCGCCGATCTCAACAACGTGTCCGACGGCCCGTTCGCCGGCGCCATCACCGCCGCGCTCTATCTCAAGAGCTTCGTCGAGGCGACCACGGCCTACGCCCATATCGACAGCTATGCGTGGATCGACGACAACCGGCCGGGCCGACCGGCGGGCGGCGAGCCACTGGCCCTGCGGGCGCTTTACGCGCTCGTCGAGCAACGTTTCGGTCGGTCCCGGCCATGACGCAATCCTTCGACCGCCGGGTCACACCTGCCCGGCCCGACCTGGCGGCGGAGCACTATCGCGGCCGCATCGCCGCCGATCGCTACGCCGTGGGCGAAGCCCGACAGGTAGGCGTGCCGGTCGTCACCTTGAGCTTCAGCCCCGACGCCAATGCCCGGCAAGAAAGCCAGCTCTTGCTGGGCGAAGGCTTCACCGTCTACGAGGAACGCGACGGCTGGGCCTGGGGCCAGGCCCTGCTCGACGGCTATGTGGGCTATCTGCCGGCGGCGACGCTGGTGCATCCGATGCCGCCGACCCATATCGTCAGCGCGCTGTCCACCCATCTCTACCGCGCCGCCGATCTGAAGCTTCGGCCGCTTTGCCGGCTAGGGTTCGGCGCGCGCTTCGCGGTCGCGGGCGAGCGTGACGGCTTCCTCGAACTGGTCGCGGGCGGGTTCGTTTTCGCCAAGCATGCAGCCAGCCTCGAGCGGCCCGAACCCGGCTATGTGGGCACGGCGGAAGCCTTCCTGGGGGTGCCCTATCTTTGGGGCGGCCGTTCGGCCGACGGCGTCGACTGCTCCGGCTTGCTGCAACTTGTGCTGCAGCGAGCCGGTATCGCGGCGCCGCGCGACAGCGACCAGCAGGCCGCGACGCTTGGCCAGGCGCTGCCGGTGCCCTGGGATTGCGCGCGGCTGCATGCGGGCGATCTGGTGTTCTTCCCCGGCCATGCCGGCATCGCGTTGGGCGACGGGCGGTTCCTGCACGCCAACGCCTTCGACATGCGGGTCTCGATCCACCCGCTGGGCGATGTGCTGGCCCGGGCCGAAGCGGCCGGCCAGCCCGTCAGCGCGATCCGCCGGCTATAGCTCAATAGCCGCGCGCCAGATCGACGACATGCGCGATGGGCTCGCCCGCCAGATGCCGGCGGACGTTGGCGGCCACCACCTTGGCGCTGCTCTTCGGGACGATCTCGCCCGCGATGTGCGGCGTCATGATCACCCTGGGATGGCGCCAGAACGGATGCGCCGGTTGCGGCGGCTCGCTGGCATAGACATCGAGGAAGGCGCCCCCTACCTGGCCGGATTCGAGCGCGGACAGGAGATCGGGCTCCACCACATGCTTGCCGCGACCGATGCTGACCACGACCGCGCCGCGCGGCAGGGCGGCGAACGCGGCGGCATCCAGGAGGCCCGCCGTCTCGCCGGTCAGCGGCAACACGCAGACGAGATAGTGGCACGCCGACAGCATTACCGGCAGCGCCGCCCGGCCATGGAAGCATTCGATGCCCGGCAGGCGCTTCTCCCCGCGCGACCAGCCGCGCACGCGGAAGCCCAACTGGCGAAAGCTCTCGGCCACCTTGGCGCCGATTTCGCCCAGACCGAGCACGCCGACGGTCATCTCGGGCGTGTAATGCGGCCAGCGCCGCTGCCAGACCCGGGCCTGCTGATCGGCCTGGTATTCCGGCATGAAACGGTGGAAATGCAGCACGCCCAGAAGCGCGTATTCGCACATCATGTCACGCAAGTAGGGGTCCACCATGCGCACGATGGGCAATGCCTTCGGTCGCTCGGGATCGGCCAGGATATGATCAATGCCGGCGCCGATGGAAAAGATCACCTTGAGGTTGGGCAGGCTGGCCAGCAGGCCGGCCGGCGGCTTCCAGACGATGGCGTAGTCGATGTCGGCCGCCGCGCCCAGTTCCGGCGCCACGCGGAACTCCACCTCCGGCAGGTTGCGCTGCAGTTCCGGCACCCAGACATCGACCGGATCGTCGGGCGAACTGAACAGCATGCAGCTCCGCTTGGCCAACGCTTGCTCCCCAGCGATCATTTGCGTCCGAACAGCCGCTCGATGTCGGCCAGCTTCAGTTCGACATAGGTCGGCCGGCCGTGGCTGCATTGCCCAGAGCGCGGCGTCGTCTCCATCTCGCGCAAGAGCGCGTTCATCTCCGCCACGCCGAGCTTTCGCCCGGCCCGCACGCTGGCATGGCAGGCCACGCGCGCGCACAGCCGGTCCTGACGCTCGCTCAAGGATAGCGGCGCCTCCCATTCCAGCAGTTCCTCGGCCAGGTCGCGTAGCAGTGCCGCCGCCGGCGCGCCGTGCAGGGTGGCCGGCACCTCGCGCACCAGGACGGCGGCCGCACCGAACGGTTCGACCATGAGCCCCAGTTCGGCCAGACCGTCCGCCGCCGCCGTCAGGCGCGCGGCGGCGGTCGGCTCCAGTTCGACCACTTCCGGCAGCAGCAGGGTCTGCCGCGGAACGCCGCCTTGCGTCAGGCCTGCCTTGAGGCGCTCCAGCACCAGGCGCTCGTGCGCGGCATGCTGATCGACGATGACGATCCCCTCGCGCGTCTCCGCCACCACATAGGTGCCGTGCAGTTGCCCGCGTGCCGCGCCCAACGGGTGCGCCAGCGCGCCGTCATCGGGCGCGGCGGCGACCGCGGGAGCCAGCGGCGGCGTGCGCAATGGCAGCGCGGCGGCCGGCGTCGGGGCTTGGAAGGCCGCGGCAGCCTCCGCCAGGGCGAGCCTGCCGCGGCTGGGCGCGGCGGCGTAGGCGACACCGCGCCCAGGCCTGAGCGCCGCCAGCGTACCGGCCGCCAGCGTACCGGCGGCGCGCTTGCCCGCTTCGGCGATGGCTTGGCGCAAGCTGGCGACCAACAGTCCGCGCACCAGCATCGGGTTGCGAAAGCGCACCTCGCTCTTGGTCGGATGCACGTTCACATCCACCGCCGTCGGCGGCAGCGTCAGGAACAGCGCCACCGCCGGATGCCGGTCATGCGCCAGCACGTCGGCATAGGCGCCGCGCAGGGCGCCCGCCAGCAGACGGTCGCGCACCGGCCGGCCGTTGACGAAGAGATATTGTTGCTGCGCCGTTGGCCGGTGGTAGGTGGGCAGGCCGGCCAGTCCTTCCAGGCGCACGCTGTCCCGTTCAGCGGCGATGCTCATGGCGTTGTCGGCGAAGTCGCGGCCCAGCACGTCGGCCACGCGGCGGCGGCGGGCCAGTTCGGGCAGCTCCGCGGCGGGCGCCAGCTTGAGCAGCGGCCTGGCGCCATCCAGCAGAGTGAACGCGACCGCCGGATGCGCCATGGCCAGCCGCTTCATCTGGTCGACCGCCGCCTGGATCTCGGCCCGGTCGGATTTCAGAAACCCGGCGCGGGCGGGTGTGGCGGCGAACAGCTCCGCCACCTCGACGGTGCTGCCGAAGGCGGCGGCAACCGGTTCGGCCGGCCGCTTCTGGCCGAACTCGACCGTCAGGCGATAGCCACATTCGGCGCCGGGCGGCCGGCTGACCAGCGTCAGCCGCGCGACCGCGCCGATCGACGGCAGCGCCTCGCCACGGAAACCGAAAAAGCGGATGTCGATCAGCTCGTCGTCCGGCAGCTTCGAGGTGCAATGCCGCTCGACCGAAAGCGCCAGTTCCTCGGCCGTCATGCCGCGGCCGTCGTCGACCACGCGAAGCAGGTCGCGCCCGCCGCCGAGCAGCGTCGCCTCGATCCGGGTGGCGCCGGCGTCGAGCGCGTTCTCCACCAGCTCCTTCAGCGCACTGGCCGGGCGCTCCACGACTTCGCCGGCGGCGATGCGATCGACCAGGCGGTCCGGCAGGCGGCGGAGCATCATCATCGCCGTCAGCCGACCGCCGCCATCTGCGCGAGATAGCACCTTGCCAATACCTTGCCCTCTTCGACCGCCGGCTGGTCGTAGGGATCGATCTTCAGCAGATGCGCGGCCAGGATGGTCTCCAGCATGAAATGCATCAGCAAGGCGCCCAGCGTCGCTTCGTCCAGGCGCTCGAGTTCGATCCGTCGGACAGGCCGGCCGCGCTTGGCCAGCGTTTCGGCGGTGGCGCGCTGCATGGCGGCCACCAGGTCACCGATCCGCCGGCCGGCCAGATAGTCGAGGCCCAGGCGTCGTGCCTCGGCTTCCGGCACCAGCGGGCCGCTGCCCCGCATCGGCAGGGTGATGAGGGTGAACAGCTTGTTGGCCGGGCCGTCGAGGTAGAGTTGCAATTGGCTGTGCTGGTCGACCGGCCCCAGCGCCCGCACCGGTGTGATGCCATGTCCGGCCTTGCCCAGGCTCTCCGCCCAAAGCTGGCAATACCACAAGGCGAAGGTCTCCAGCCGGCCGACATAAGGCAGCAGCACCGCTTCCGCGATGCCGCGCCGCTCGGCCAGCGCCACCGCCAGGGCGGCGCCGACCGCGGCCGGCACCTCGGCCGGGCGCGTTGCCGCCAGCGCCTGATCCAGCACCTCCGCCGCCCCGTCCCGCACCTTGGCGGCGTCCAGGCCCAGCAGCAGGGCCGGCAACAGGCCGACCAGCGACAGCACCGAGAAGCGGCCGCCGACGCCCGGATCGTGCGCCAGGACCGGCAGCCGATAGGCCGCGGCCAACTGTCGGAGCGCCGAGTTGCCGGGCTCGACGACGGCGAGCACCTGGCGCGAGAGCGCCGCCTGGCCGATCGCGGCCTGCAATGCCGGCAGGCAGACCAGCGCTTGGCTGAGTGTTTCCGCCGTGCCGCCGGACTTGGAGACGATGAGCAGGCCAGTCCTGTCGAGCGGCTGGCCGCTGGCGAAGGCACCGAACCCGTCGGGATCGAGATTGTCGAGCACGATCAGTTCCGGGCCGCCCGGCGGCGCCAGCGCCGCCAGCGCCCGCGCGCCCAGACTGGAGCCGCCCGTGCCAAGCAGCACCACCCGACCGAAGCGTCGGCGCCAGTCGGCGGCGATGGTCTGCAGTTCGCCCAGGTCGTCGCGCCGGGCGGGCAGCCGCAGCAGCGGCAGGCTGCCGTCGACCTGCTGGCGGCGCAAGGTCGTTAGGCCCGCGGCGCAACCGGCAAGCCGGGCCTCGAGTTCGACGTCGTCGAGACCGGCATCGCCGATCGTCTCGGCCCGGCACGAATCGATCACATGGCGGTAGCGCATGCCCGACGCTAACAGAGCCCCCGGGGCGCCGGAAGCCGCTCAGACGCCGGGCGGATCGCCCACCACCACGACATAGAGGCGATCGAGCCGCAGCAGCCGATCGGCCACGCGGGCGATGTCGGCCGCGCTCACCGCATCGATCAGCTGCGGCCGCCGCAACAGATGATCGGCGCCCAGGTTGCGGCGCTGCAGGGTGACCAGCAGTTCGGCCAGCCGGCCGCTGCCGACCAGTTGCAGGGCGAACGAGCCATTGAGGAAGGTCTTCGCGTCGGCCAGTTCCTGCTCGCTTGGTCCGTCCTGCGCCAGCCGGCGCAATTCCGCGCGGATGGTGGTCAGCGTCTCGGGCACCCGGGCATTCACCGTGCCAGCGGACCCCATCAGCAGGCCGGCGCGGTCGAGTGGCACAAGGTAGCTCGACACCGAATAGGCGAGCCCGCGCTTCTCCCTGACCGCCTCCGCCAGCCGCGACGTCAGGCCGCCGCCGCCCAGGATGTGGTTCAGCACGAAGGCGATGTACCAGTCCGGATCGTCCCGCTTGACCCCCGGCAGGCCGAACACGATGGCGCTCTGCGGTACCGCCCGGCGGACCACCTGCACCTTGTCCGCCAGCCGGGGTTGCTGCTCGTCGTCGGCGAGCGGCGCGGAAGTCGCCGGCAGACGGGCGAATGCCAGGTCGAGCAACGGCGCCAGTTCCGCGGCAGTGATGTCGCCGGCGACGCCGACCGCCAGCCGGTCGCGCGCCACCCGCTGGCGATGGTAGGCGACGATGTCGTCACGGCTCAGCGCGGCGAGCGATTGCGGCGTGCCGTCGGCCGGCCGGCCATAGGCCTCGCCCGCGAACACCGCCTCGGCCCAGGCGCGTCGGGCGATCGACTGCGGGTCCTCCTGCTGACGCAGCAGTTCGTTGTGGATCTGCCGCTTGGCCCGGGCGATCGCGCCCTCCTCGAACCGCGGCTCGGCCAGCGCCTGGCCAAGCAGGCGGAAGGCGTCCTCGCGGTTGCGGGCAAGCGTCCGCAGGCCGCCCGAAAGCTCGTCGCGGCCGGCCGAGAAGTTCAACTCGACCGCGAGTTCCTCCAGGCGCAATTGGAACGCCTGGGCATCGAGCGGGCCGGCACCCTCGTCCAGCAGATCGGCCATCAGCCGGGCGGTGCCCGGCTTGTCCGCCGGCTCGGCCCGCGCCCCGCCCTCGATGCTGAAACGCAAGCCGATGACCGGCACTTCCGGCTGCCGGATCAGCCACGCCACGACGCCGCCCGGACTGGTCACGCGCTCGATCGCCTGCGGCGCCGCGGCGACCGGCGGCGCCAGGGGCAGGAGCGCAAGCAGCAGGGCCAGCCAGCGCCGCATCGGCTCAGCTCGCCGGTTTCGGCAGCAGCACCGCGGTCACCGAGGCATTGGCATTGAACACCGCGCGGGCGGCGGCGTTCACATCCTCGAGCGTCACCTGCTCGACGAGCTGCGGCCAGGCCTCGATCTGCTCGACGGTCAGTCCGATGATCAGGCCGGCGCCCAGCACGCGCGGCGCCGCGCCGACGTTGTCGCGCGCGTAGATCGCATCGGCCAACACCGCATTGCGCACCCGCTCCAGCTCCGCCTGGCTGACGCCCTCGGCCAGCAATTCGCTCACCACCGCATCCATTGCCGCCTCGGCCTCGGCCAGCTTGCCGACCTCGCGCGGCGTGACCGACAGGTTGAAGGTGGTGGGCCCCCGCGCGATGCCGCTATAGGAGGCGCTGGCGCCGCTGGCCAGTTCGCGTTCCAGCACCAGCCGGCGGTAGAGCCGGCTGTTCGCGCCGCCGCCCAGGATATCGGCCAGCAGGCGCAGCGGCACCGCGTGCCGGGTCTCGCCATGCACCCGCGACGGTGCCAGGTAGGTGCGCCACAAACCGGGTCGGTTGACGCGCGCATCGATGAGTTGCACCCGCCGGGCCGCGCGCTGCGGCGGCTCGCTGAGGTCCGCCACCGGCGCCAGCGGTCGGGCCGGGATCGGTGCATAATAGCGTTCGGCCAGGGCGCGCACTTTCGCCGGCTCGACATCGCCGGCAATCACCAGGATGGCATTGTTGGGGGCGTAGAACCGACGATAGAAGTCGAGCGCGTCCGCGGGCGTCAGCCGCTCTATCTCGTGCTGCCAGCCGATCACCGGCAGGCGGTAGGGATGCGCGAGATACTGCGCCGCGCCAGCCATCTCCCAAAGCTGCGCCGCCGGCTGGTTGTCGGTGCGCATGCGGCGCTCCTCCAGCACGACCTGGCGCTCTCGCTCGACTTCGGCCGGTTCGATCCGCAGGTTGACCATTCGATCGGCTTCCAGTCGCATCACCAATTCGAGCTCGCTCGCCGGCACCTGCTGGAAATAGCCGGTGTAATCGGAGGTGGTGAAGGCGTTCTCGCGGCCGCCCAGCCGGGCCACCTGCCGGCTGAACTCGCCGGGCGCCACGTTGGAGGTGCCCTTGAACATCAGGTGTTCCAGGAAATGCGCGATGCCGGACTTGCCGACCGGCTCGTCGATGGTGCCGGCCCGGTACCACAGCATCTGTGTCACCGCGGGCGCCCGGCGGTCGACCACCACCACGACCTGGAGGCCATTGGCCAGGCTGAAGCTTTCCGGGTTGAACAGGCCGGCCGTGAGCGGGGCACTCCGCAGGATCGACGCCACCAGCACCACTAGACCGGTCAGACGGCACAAGCTGGGAAACGACGCGTTCATCGGCCGGGCACTATGGCCATGCCGGTCGGCCCAGCGCAAGCACAAGCCCGCTCACGCTCGCGTGTCCGCTGGCTAGCGCGGTGTCCGATCAAATGGCAGCGATCAGCGATCCCTCTGATCGGAGCCCACCGCGCTGCCGTCATGGTTGCAGGGCAATGGCTTCCGTTCAAACCGAACCTGCCGGTTCGATTTGCACGGAAATTGCCCTAGAAGATGCCTTCCAGCAGGCCCCGCTGGCGACGTCGGATGACCGGTGTCTCGCCTTCGGTGCTGGCCTTGCCCTGGGCCGCGTTGTCGCGCAGGCGCTGTGCCTCCTTCTGCGCGTCGACCGCGTTGCCGAGCGGTTCGGGGGCCCGCCAGAAGATCAACTTGTCGGCGAAAGACACGTCGCGCTCGGCGAATTGCGAGGTCTCGCGGTTGACCACCTCGCGGATCTTGGGATCGGCCCGCTCGCCGCCCGCCTGTTTCAGCAGCGCCTGTTCGCCGGGACTGCGCCCGATGGCGAAGTTGGGCAGCGTGCGACCTTGCGTCAGCGCTCTGCGGGCGGTCTCGCTCGGCGGCTGTTCCTGCGGCCGGGGAGCGCCAGGCTTGGGCGGCCGCAGCGTGAATTCCGGCGGCAACGCTAACGGCGCCTTGGTCACCACCGCGAATTCATCGGGCGGACGCTTGCCCAGGCCCAGTTGCTCTCGCACGCCCTCGCAGCCGGGCAAGCCCAGCAAGAGCAGGCCGGCAAGGCCGCAACGCCAGTCGCCACGCATGCTTCACTCCGCCCTGGGCGACAACATGTGCATTATTTAGCCAGCGAACGGGGGCCGAGCAAGGATTGCAGAAAGATGACGGCGACTCCCAGGACGATGGCCGCGTCGGCGATGTTGAAGGCCGGCCAGTGGTAGCTAGCATAGTGGAAATCGAAGAAATCCGCCACCGCGCCGAACCTCAGGCGGTCGATCACGTTGCCAAGCGCACCGCCGATCACCAGACCGAGCGCAAGCGCCAGGGCGCGCGTTTCGGCTCGGGCCAGCCAGACGATCAACCCCACGACGATGCCGAGCGATAACAGGATGAACAGCCAGCGCGCCTCCTGGCCGGCCTGCAACAGGCCGAAGCTGACGCCGGTATTCCACACCATCACCAAGTTGAAGTAGCCGGTGACCCGGGCATGGCCGCCCAGCACGACCAGCAAGTCGAGCAGCCAGGCCTTGACCGCCTGGTCGAGCACCAGCACGGCCAGGGCCGCGCACGAGCCCGGCAGCAGGCGGTGGACAAGCGCCCGGTTCACGCCGCCTGGGCGTCGACCACGGTCAGGCATCGCCGGCAGAGGCCCGGATGTTCGCGATGCCGGCCCACCTCCGGCAGGACCTGCCAGCAGCGCTCGCATTTCGTGCCGGGGGCCAATTCGACCACGACCGCCACGTCGTCCACACCCTCCAGCCGGAACGCCTCGGCCGGCGCCGGCCCAAGCGCGATCGCGACGCCAGACACGATGGCGAGTTCCGCCAGGTCGAAGCCGGCCAGCGCCGCTTCGTCCGCGGCCCGCAGATGCACCCGCGGCCAGGCTTGCAGGCTGGCGCCGATGCGGCGCTCCTTGCGCCAGATTTCCAGCGCCCCGGTGATCGTCCGGCGGATGTCGCGCACGCGCTCGAAGCGGGCGGCCAGCGCCTCGTCGCGCCAGGTGTCCGGCACCGGCGGATAGGTGCGGAAATGCACGCTGTCGGTCTCGGACGGGAAGCGGGCAAGCCAAGCCTCCTCGGCGGTGAAGCAGTGGATCGGGGCAAGCCACGCGGTCAGGCAGTTGAACACTTCGTCCAGCACCGCGCGCGTCGCCCGCCGGCGGGCCTGCGTCGCGGCATCGCAATAGAGCGCATCCTTGCGAATGTCAAAATAGAGCGCGGACAAGTCGACGGTGCAGAAGGTGTAGAGTTCGACGAACAGGCGATGGAACTCGTAGTCCTCGGCCGCGCGGCGCACTTGCTTGTCCAGCTGCCAGAGCCGATGCAGCACCCACCGTTCCAGCGCCGGCAGTTCTTGCAGCGCCAGGCGCTCCGCCGGGCTGAAGCCGGCGAGATTGCCCAAGAGGAAGCGCAGCGTGTTGCGCAAGCGCCGGTAGGCCTCGACCTGGGCCGACAGGATCTCCGGGCCGATGCGCAGATCCTCCGAATAGTCGGCGCTGACCACCCACTGCCGAAGCACGTCGGCGCCGAACTTGTCCATCACCTCCTGCGGCGCGGTGACATTGCCCAGCGACTTCGACATCTTCCGCCCCTGCTGATCCTGCACGAAACCGTGCGTCAGCACCGCGTCATAGGGGGCCCGGCCACGCGTGCCGCAGCTTTCCAGCAGCGAGGAATGGAACCAGCCGCGATGCTGGTCGGAACCTTCGAGATAGAGCGAGGCAGGCCACTGCAGGTCGGGGCGCTGCTCCAGCACGTAGCTGTGGGTCGAGCCGCTGTCGAACCAGACGTCGAGGATGTCGTCGACCTTCTCGTAGTCCTGGGCCGCGTGGCCGGGGCCGAGGAACCGTTCGGGCGGACTGTCGAACCAGGCTTCCGCCCCCTCCTCGCGCACCGCCGCCAGGATACGCTGGTTGACCGCTTCCTTGCGCAGCGGTTCGCCGCTGCGCCGGTCGACGAAGAGCGCGATCGGCACGCCCCAGGCGCGTTGCCGCGATACCACCCAATCGGGCCGCTCGGCGATCATGGCGCGGATGCGGTTGCGCCCGGTCGCCGGCACCCAGCGCACCCGGTCGATGGCGGCCAGCGCGGTCTCGCGCAGGCCGTTCGCAGTCATCGAGATGAACCATTGCGGCGTGTTGCGGAAGATGAGCGGCGCCTTGGAGCGCCAGGAATGCGGATAGCTGTGCTGCAACTTGCCTTGCGCGAGCAGCGCGCCGGCCGCACGCAACGCGTCGATCACCGGCCGGTCGGCCTTGAACACATGCACGCCCGCCAGCAGCGGCACCGAGGGATGAAAGGTGCCATCGTCCTCAACCGTACGCGGCGTCTCCAGCCCGTGCTTGCGGCCGACCTCGAAGTCCTCCGCGCCATGGCCCGGCGCGGTGTGCACGAAGCCGGTGCCTTGGTCGTTGGTGACGTGCTCTTCGCCGAACAGCGGCACATCGAAATCGTAGCCGCGACCGCGCCAGGGATGCGCGCAGACGGTGGCCGCCAGCGCCGCCGCCGGCAGGTCGGCCAGCACGCGGTGACGGGCGATGCCGGCTTCGTGGCACATCGCCGCGCGCAAATCCTCGACCACCGCCAGCCGCTCGCCGACGCGGGCGGCGCTGCCTTCCGCGACCGCTTCCACTTCGATCAGGCGATAGGCGAACTTCGGCCCGAAACAGATGGCGCGGTTGCCGGGCAGTGTCCAGGCGGTGGTGGTCCAGATCGGGATGGCGGCGCCGGCCAGCTCCGGCAGGCCCGGCCGCACGACCGGAAAGCGGGCATGCACGGTGGTCGAGGTGCGGTCGTGATACTCGATCTCCGCTTCGGCCAGCGCGGTCTTCTCCACGACCGACCACATGACCGGCCTGGCGCCGCGGTAAAGCCCGCCGTTCATCAGAAACTTCAGGCATTCGGCGACGATCTGCGCCTCGGCGGCGTAGGACATGGTGGTGTAGGGATTGGCCCAATCGCCCAGCACGCCCAGGCGCTTGAACTCCTCCGCCTGGACCCCGATCCAATGCTGGGCAAAAGCCCGGCATTCGCGGCGGAACTCGCCGATCGGCACGTCGTCCTTGTTCTTGCCGGCGGCCCGGTAGCGCTCTTCGATCTGCCATTCGATCGGCAGCCCATGGCAGTCCCAGCCGGGCACGTAGTTGGCGTCCTTGCCCAGCATCTGCTGCGCGCGGTTGACCACGTCCTTGAGGATCTTGTTGAGCGCGGTGCCGATGTGGATGTTGCCATTGGCGTAGGGCGGTCCGTCATGCAGCACGAACCGCGGCCGCCCGGCCGAGAGTTCGCGCAAGCGCCGATAGAGATCGAGCTTCCGCCAGCGTTCGAGCAGCCTGGGCTCGAGCTGCGGCAACCCGGCCTTCATCGCGAAGGAAGTCGCGGGCAGAAACACCGTCTGCTTGTAGTCCTTGCTCATGCCGGAATCCGTGCGGGCGGTCTGCCCGATTCGCCAATCGGGCTTGGTAGCAAAGCCGGACCGCGGCTGTCGAGGCCGGCCCGCCTCAGAACGCCGCATCCGGCCGTGCCAACAGGCCGCGGGCGGCCGCGCCGTCCTCGGCGATCTGCGCCTGCAGGGCGGCAAGCGAGGGGAACTTGCGCTCGCCGCGCAGGTAGTCGACGAAGGCCACGCGCACGCGCCGGCCGTAGAGGTCGCCCGAAAAGTCGAAGACATGCGCCTCCAACACCAGGCTGGTGCCGTCCACGGTCGGCCGCCGGCCGAAATTGGCCACCCCCGGCAGCCAGTCGGCGGCGCCGTCCCGGTCGAGTGCGATGCGGACGGCATAGACCCCCAAAGCCGGGCGCAGCGCGCCGGGCGCCAGATGCAGATTGAGCGTGGGGAAGCCGATGGTGCGGCCGCGCCGATGGCCGTGCCGCACCCGCCCCTCGACCTCCCACCAGCGACCGAGCAATTCGGCGGCCCGGCGCACCCGCCCGGCTTCCAGATCCTTGCGGATTACGGTCGACGAGCAGACGTCCTCGCCATGCGTCACCGCCGGCAGCACGCTGACCGCGAAGCCGTGCCGAGGCCCGAGTTCCTGCAGCAGCTCGGCGTTGCCACCACGGCGATGGCCGAACACGAAATCGTAGCCGACGACGACGTGGCGCACGCCCAAGCCGCCGGCCAGCACGTCGGCGATGAAGGCCTCGGCGGGCTTGCCATGCAGCGCCGCGTTGAAGCGCAGGCAATAACAGCGCTCGACGCCCAGCGTTGCCAACAGCCGCAGTTTGCTGCGGAACGGCGTCAGCCGGAACGGCGGCCCGTCCGGGTTGAACACCGAACGGGGGTGCGGTTCGAAGGTCAACAGGCCCATCGGCAGACCGGCGTCGCGCGCAACCGTTCGGCAGCGTGCAAGCAACGCCCGATGGCCGCGATGCAGGCCGTCGAAATTGCCGATCGCCACGACGGCGCCGGTGGCCGCCGGCGGCAAGCCCTGATAATCGCGGATAAGCTGCATGGTCCTTAGCGGCGCGGGCGACCGCCATTATGCGGGTCAATGCCGGCGGCGCAATCGTCCAGCCGGCGGGACGGCGCTTCAGCCGCGCGCCGGCACCAGCATCAGGGCCTCGCCCTCGACTACCAGCCGCCCGCCAACCATGCAATTGGTGATCAGTCGGCAGCGTCGCTTCTCGCGCTCGACCTCGGTCACCACCGCCCGCGCGGTGACCGTGTTGCCGGGGCGAACCGGGGCAGTGAAGCGCAAGGACTGCCCAAGATAGATGGCGCCCGGCCCCGGCAGCTTGGTGCCAACCACGGTGGAGATCAGACTGGCGGTCAACATGCCGTGCGCGATGCACCCCCCGAAGCGCGTCTTCTCGCTGAATTCGCGATTGAGATGCAGCGGGTTGAAGTCGCCCGAAATGCCCGCGAACAGCACGATGTCGGCCTCCGTCACGGTGCGCGAATAGAAGGCGGACATGCCGACTTCCAGATCGTCGATGAAGTAGCCATGCAGTTCGCGATGCAGATCGACCGGTGTGTTGGCCAGGGCGGGAGCCAGAGCGGCGGGCACGTTCATGCCAATTCCCTTTTATGGGGCCAAGCGTGCGAGGGGTTACGCTAATTCCAGGCGGGTTTGAGAAGCATGAAGAAAGGCTGGTGCATTTTGCATTGCAACAAGGCGGCGCCCTTATAGCCGCCGCCCGGACCGCCCACAACCCCCGGCCTTAACGGAACTTTTGAATATGGCGCCTAGCCTCGATCGAGCCAGTAGCCGCTGCACCGCAAACCGATCACCTCTTGATCTGGCAGAGGGACGCCATGTCAGTCGACAAGAAGATGCCAATCCTCATCGTGGATGACTACAAGACGATGCTGCGCATCATCGGCAACTTATTGAAACAGTTGGGCTTCGACAATGTCGACGAGGCCTCGGACGGGACCGAGGCGCTGTCCAAGATGAGGCAGAAGCCCTATGGCTTGGTGATCTCCGATTGGAACATGCAGCCGATGACCGGCTACGACCTCTTGAAGGAGGTGCGAGCCGACGAGAAGCTGAACAAGACTCTCTTCATCATGGTCACCGCGGAAAGCAAGACCGAGAACGTGATCGCCGCCAAACAGGCCGGGGTCAACAGCTACATCGTCAAGCCGTTCAACGCGCAGACGCTGAAGACCAAGATAAGCGCCGTGCTGGGAGAATTCTGATGGACGCCAGCCGACTGGCTGGCTCGATTGAGCGGCTGGTCGATCATCTGCGCGCCGATCGAGGCGCCGCGGTCGGGCTTGCCGACATCGCCTCGGTGACCGAGGTGCTGATCGCCGCCACGCAGCGCTTCTTCGCGTCGATCGATGTCGAGATCTATCGCGAGTTGCGCAATCTGTCGGCGCATATTGGACAGGCGCGTCAGGAGATTGCCCAGATGCGGCCGAACGACCTGAAAAAAGAGAAGATCCCGCGGGCCGGGATGGAGTTGGAGGCGATCGTCCAGGCGACCGAACTAGCCACCGATTCCATCATGAGCGCGGCCGAGCAGATCATGGCGCTGGACGGCGAGGACGCCCAAGCCTACTGCGCGCAGGTCAACGACCATTGCCTGCGCATCATCGAGGCGTGCTCGTTCCAGGACATCACCGGCCAGCGCATCTCCAAGGTGGTTGCCACGCTGACGCATATCGAGGAGCGGCTGAACAGCCTCGACCGCGCCTGGGGACCCGACATTGCCGACGAAGGCGAGACGCAGGCCGCACCGCAAGGCGACGCGGCACTGCTGAACGGCCCGGCGCTGGCCGGCGAAGGCATCGACCAATCGGCGGTCGACGAATTGCTGGGCGCCGCCACCCTGGCGGCAGCGGCGGCCCCGCCGTCGCCGCCCGACACCGTGGCGGGCTCGCCAGCGGCCGTCGCCGAGGGGCCGGACGAGGCCGCTTTGCCCGCGGCGGCGGCCTCGCCGCCGGATGCCAAACCAGCGGTCGCGCCAACGCCGCCCGCGCTGACGGCCGAGCCCAGCGCGCAGTCGCCTGCGGCGAAGCCTGCTGGCAAGCCGGCCAAGGGTGCGACCGCGGCCGCGAAGAAAGCCGCGGCGAAAACCACCAGCCAGCCCGCTGCCAAGCCGGCGCCGCCTCCGCCGACACCCAGCGGCGGCGAAAAGGCCTCGCAGGCCGATATCGACGCGCTGTTCAACTAGCGCGGTGTCCGATCAGATGGAATCGCTGATCGCGATACCATCTGGTCGGAGCCCATCGCGCAGCCGTCGCGGTTGCAGGGCAATGGATTCCGTTCAAACCGAACCTACCGGTTCGATGGGAACGGCAATCGCCCTGGGCGACCGGCTTGCCCGCGGCAGCGGTTCCGGCGCTTGTTCGCGGGCCAGGCGCGGGCGGCAAGCCCGGCTGGCCGGCCGGCCTGCGCTACCAGGCGAACCGCTCGACTGCCGCCACCGCCCTGCGCTGCGCCTTGGCCAGGAAGGCCGCCACGCGTTCGGCATCGACCGGCCGGCCGTCGGCCGCCAATTCCTGGGCATGGATGCCGTCCAGCACCCACAGCGCATCGAAGCCCGCGGCGGCCGCGCCGGCAAGATCGGTGTTGAGGCCATCGCCTACCACCAGCAGCCGCGCGCCGGCTGACAGGCCGAGCGCGGCGGCCGCCAACCGGAAGACTGCGGCATCGGGCTTGCCATGCCGCCGCACCTCGCCGCCGAGGTCCTGGTAGCGGTCGGCCAACGCGCCCGCGCAGTAGACCAGCGCCGGTCCGCGATTGACCACGCGGTCCGGATTGGCGCAGACGAATTTCAGCTTACGGGCGAGCGCCCGCCGGAACAATTCGCCATAGCTGTCCGGTGTCTCGCGCGCCTCGTCGAATAGCCCGGTGCAGAGAATGAAGTCGGCCGCTTCCAGCGCCACGCCCCGCCGGCCGCTGTCGCGCAGCACCGCCAGATCGCGTTCCGGCCCCAGATAAAAGCAGGCTTCGCCCAGACCGGCATGCCAGGGATCGCTGCCCCGTCGCAGCGCGCCCACCGCCGCGTCGCCCGAGGTCACGATGGCCTTGTAGAGCTCGCGCGCAATGCCGAGTTCGCCCAACCGGTCGGCGACGCGCTGGGCGGCGCGCGGCGCGTTGGAGAGCAATGCCACCGGCTTGCCCCGCCGGCGCAATTCGCCCAGGCAGCGGGCCGCGCCGGGATAGGCGGCCACGCCGTCATGCAGCACGCCCCACACATCACAGATGAAACCGTTGTAGTGGTCGGCCAGTTCGCCGACGCCCGCCGGCATGTGGATCGGCAAGCGCATCCCCTGCTCTCGATGCTGCCGCATAGCGTGGCCGGCGCGGCAGGGTCAACCGACCGCCAGTTCCGGCCGCTCGACCGACTCGCGCGCCGGCCGCGGCTGGCCGAACAGAAAGCCCTGGCCAAAGTCGACCTGCAGTTCCAGAAGCTCCAGCACGCTGCGTTCGTTCTCGACCTTCTCCGCGATCAGGTCGATCTGGTTGCGCCGCAGGGCTTCCTTGAGATCGGCTGGGTGGATGCCCGCACCTGGCGCTTGCGCCCCGGCCAGCAGCAGGCCGACCGGCACCTTCACGAACTTGAAGCGCCGGCGAGCCAGCAGTTCGAAATCGAGGTCCAGCCGCTCGACCCGGTCGAGCGAGAACCGGAAGCCGAGTTCGGCCAGCTGCTCGAGATAGGGTTCGGCGTCGCGCCAGTGCTGGCGCATGGTGGCCTGGCCGACCTCGAAGAACAGCACCTCGGCCAGCCCGGCATTGCCAGGCAGGAATTCGACGAACTGTTCCATATAGGCCGCATCCGACAGCGAGCGCGGGGACAGATTGACGAAGAAGCCGGTATGCCGGTTGCGCGGCTTCATGCGGCGCACGAGCTGCACGCAGCGGAACAGCAACAGATTGTCGAGCGTGAGCATCAGGCCGGCGTCCTCGGCCAGCTTGAGGTAGCGTTCCGGCGGCAACGCCTCGCCGGCGCCGGTTCGCAGATGCGAGAAGGCTTCGTAGTAGCGTCGCTTGCACTGTGGCAAGCTGACGATCGGCTGCAGGTGCGGGTCGATGCGGTTGTCCTCCAGGCTCTGGCGCAATTCGTCGACCAAGCCCGAACCGCCGCTCGGGCTCGGCGCAGCGCGGGGCGGACCGGCGGCGCGCCGCTCGGCCAGATGCGCAAGCTGGTCCTGCAACAGCCGCATCTCGGCGATCATCCGTTCATGCGCCGAGCTGTTGAGCTGGCCCAGGCGCTCCTCCAGGGCCGTCACCTTGTCGGCCAGCATGCGCTGGCCCTGCCAAAGCGACTCGTCGTCCTGGCTCTGCTCGCGCATCCGCTGGCGCTGCTCGGCCAGCAACTGCTCGCCGTCCTGCCGGCGCAGCTAGGCCTCGCGACCCAGCGCGCCCGCCAGCAGAATGACGGCGGCGGTCAGGATGCGCGAAACCGGCTCGCTCGCCGGCACGACGACGGCCGTGCCGAAGGCCAGACCCGAAAGGGCGACGAACAGCAGCAATTGCGCGATGGGATTCATGCGGCCTACCGGCGGGCTTGCCGCAGCATGGTGGGCCGGTTGTTGCGATAAGGTTAACGACTCGCCTGGTCGGGAGGGGACGGTGGATCTGTTCAGCTACGAATTCCAGACCTTGGATGCGCAGCCGCTGCCCCTGGCGGGGTTTCGCGGCAAGGCGGTGCTGCTGGTCAATACCGCGAGCCAATGCGGCTATACCCCGCAATATGCCGGTCTGCAGTCGCTCTGGCAGCGGTTTCGTGAACGTGGGCTGCTGGTTCTGGGGGTGCCCAGCAACGATTTCGGCGGACAGGAGCCGGGCAGCGGGCAACAGATCGCCGATTTCAGCGCCGCCCGCTACCGGGTCGACTTTCCCTTGACGGAGAAAGTGTCGGTGATCGGACCACACGCGCACCCGCTTTACCGCCAGATCGCTCAGGAACTGGGCGAGGGCGGCAGCCCACGCTGGAACTTTCACAAGTTCCTGTTCGACCGGGACGGCGAGCTGGCCGGCGCCTGGCCGGCGCGCGTGGCGCCCGACGATCCGCCACTGCTGGCCGCGATCGAGGCGGCGCTCGGCTAGACCGGGCCTGGCCGGCTACGCGGCGCGCGGCGCGGCGGCCTTGACCTCGGCGTCGACGAAGGCCTCGTATTTCGCGAAGTTCGCCTGGAAGCGCTGCACGACTTCGCTGGCGGTGCGGTCATAGGCACGCTGGTCGGGCCAGGTCTTGCGCGGCTCCAGCAATTGCGCCGGCACGCCGCGGCAGGATTCCGGCACCATCAGGCCGAAATGCGAATCCAGGCGCATCGGCACCTCGTCCAGACTGCCATCCAGCGCCGCGGCGAGCAGCGCGCGCGTCACCTGGATCGGCATGCGGTTGCCGACGCCGGCCTGGCCGCCCGTCCAGCCCGTGTTGACCAGCCAGCAGGCAACGCCGTGCCGGCCGATCTTGGCCTTCAGCATGTTGCCATAGACCGACGGATGGCGGGCCATGAACGGGCCGCCGAAACAGGCGGAAAAGGTCGCCTGCGGCTCGCGGCCCAGGCCCTTCTCGGTGCCGGCGACACGCGCGGTGTAGCCGGACAGGAAGTGGTACATCGCCTGTTCCGGACTGAGCCGGGCGATCGGCGGCAGCACGCCAAAGGCATCGGCGGTCAGCATGATGACACTGGTCGGATGCCCGGCATGGCCAGAGGGAGAGGCGTTGGGAATGCACTCGAGCAGGTAGGACCCGCGCGTGTTCTCGGTGAAACGGTCGTCGTCCAGGTCGGTCCGGCGGTTCGCCTGGTCGATCGGCACGTTCTCCAGGATGGTGCCGAAGCGCCTGGTGGTGGCGTGGATTTCCGGCTCGGCCTCGGCCGACAGCCGGATCACCTTGGCATAGCAGCCGCCCTCGAAGTTGAACACGCCATTGGCGCCCCAGCCGTGTTCGTCATCGCCGATCAGCGTGCGCGCAGGGTCGGCCGACAAGGTGGTCTTGCCGGTGCCGGACAAGCCGAAGAACACCGCGACATCGCCCTTGGCGCCGACATTGGCCGAACAATGCATCGGCAGCACATCGGCCTCGGGCAGCAGGAAGTTCAGGATGCTGAACACCGACTTCTTGATCTCGCCCGCATACGAGGTACCGGCGATCAGCACCAGGCGCTGGGCGAAACTGACCACGATATAGGTGCCCGAGCGCAGCCCCGGCGTGCCCGGCGCCGCCTCCAGGCCGGGCGCGTGCAACACCGTGAAGGTAGGCTCGAACTCGGCCAGTTCGTCGACCGAGGGCCGAATGAACATGTTGCGCGCGAACAGACTGTGCCAGGCATTTTCGGTCACCACGCGCACCGCCAGGCGATGTTCCCGGTCGGCGCCGGCCCAGCAATCCTGCACGTAGAGTTCGCGGCCCTGGTAATAGGCCAGGTGGCGCTGCAGCAGCGCCTCGAACTCCGGCTCGCCGATCGGCCGGTTTACCGTGCCCCAGTCGACCTTGCTGTCGGCCGCCTTGTCGCGCACGATGAACTTGTCGTTGGCCGAACGGCCGGTGTGCTGGCCGGTATGCACGACGAAGGCGCCGCCCTCGGCGATCCAACCTTCGCCGCGCCGGATCGCATGTTCGTAGAGCGTCGGCGTCGGCAGGTTCCAGAAATCGCGCTTGATATTGATCAAGCCGTGCCGATCGAGACCGAAGCGACTGCCATGCGGGCCGGTTTGCTCCACCGTTTCCTCCTGACGCACCATTCTTGGGAAGCGTGCCGCCAGCACGCCAACGCGCCGACTGTTCGCCGTGCGACTCACCCAGTTCGATATAGTCCGCCCCCCGCCGACCCGCAATGTTGGCGCGGGCGGGCTGGGTCGCGGCTCAGGCATGTTGGTGCGCAGCAATATTCATGCCCACGGTCGGCGGGCGCCGCCGGCTGGTGGGTCAGCCGAAACGGAAGCGACCCCGCCGTTTGGGCGGTCGATCCACTGCAGCAATGGGTTAGTGGCTCGATCCCGACGCTTGGGAGCCAAGCGTCGGCATCGAGTTCCTAGGTCCCGTTGACGGTCTTGGCGCGGGCGAGCTTGGCCAGCCGCACCAGTTCGACGCGTGCGGCCTCGGCGCTGTCCGCGCGCTTGGCGAAGGCGAGGCGCAGCACCTGTCCGCCGCGGCGCAGGTCGACGCCCTCTGGATCGCAGCCGGTCATGCGCCAGCCTTCGTCCGTGGCGTTCAACAGCTTTCGCGCATAGAGCTGTATCGTATCGAGATGATCCGCGTTCATGTGCTCGACGACGGCACGCTCCTCCTCGGCCAGCGGCAGGTTGGCCGGCAGGGAAAGCCGCAATTCGTCGGCCTCCAGCCAACGTATGCGACCGAAGCCGGCCACCAGGTGCGCCCGCGTCATCGCCACCCGATAGAACGCGAAGTCGGCGAAGGACGCATAGGCCATGGCCTGCGGATGGCGGTCGACGAAGCGGCGGATGATGGTGGTGTCCGTGCTCGCCCGGGCATGGCCCAACACACTCACCCGCGCCCCGGTCAGCCGGCTGTCCAGGCCGTGGGTGGCGTCAAACAGCAACGAGACCCGGTCGTCGGCCTGGATATTCTTGGTGTGTTCGGCCAGCCGCGAGATCAGCAGGATCGGCGTGGCGTCGTAGTCGAGCGCCACCAGCACCAGCGAGGCATAAGGCCAGTCCGCGCCAGCCAGGCGCGTGGCCAGGCCGGCGGCGTCGAGGCCGCGCATGACACCGCGCGCAAGCACGGCGACGGGTGGATCGGTCTGCGGACCTGCGGACATGCGGGCGAGGTTAGCGCAAGCGTCGCGATAGCCGCCAGAGCGGGACTGCGCTTACAGTCGGGCGATGGCCGCAACCGCCGCCCGCCCGGGCTACGCCCAGGAGATCGTGGCCATCGCGCGCCTGGCGGTGCCGGTGGCCGCCAGCCGCATCGGCATGCTGTTGCTGGTGCTGGTCGATGCCGCGATGGTGGGCCGTTACGACAGCGCCGAACTGGCCTATTTCGGGCTCGGGAACGCGCTTCACTTGGTGCTGTTGCTGATTGGCATCGGCATGCTGGTCGGCACGGCGGTGCTGTCGGCGCAGGCGCGCGGCGCGGGCGAGGAACAGAGCTGCGGACGGGTCTGGCGGGTCGCGCTGTTGTACGCGCTGGTGCTGGGCGGCGGTTTCGCGCTGTTGACGTTGGCCGGCGAGCCGGCCCTGACGCTCACTGGCCAGGCGCCGGCGATGGCGGCGGGCGGCGGCCAGGTTCTGTTGCTGGCCGGCCTCGGCCTGCCGGGCGCGTTGGTCTTCGTCTGCTCGACTCTGTTCCTGGAGGCGCTCGGGCGGCCACGCCCGGGCGTGGCCGCCATGCTGGCGGCCAACGTGATCAACTTTCTGCTCAACCTGCTGCTGATTGGCGGCGGACTGGGCCTGCCGGCGATGGGGGCCGCCGGCGCCGCGCTCGCCACCAGCGTCGCCCGCAGCGTGGCCGCGCTGGGCCTTGTCCTGTACATCCTGACATTGGCCGACCGCCAGCGCTGGGGCATTGTCGGTCCGCTGGTTGGCGCCATGACGATCGGCCGCAAACTGCGCCGTTTCGGCTATGCCATCGGCCTGACGCAGGGCGCCGAGTCGGCTGCCTTCGGTGGCTTGGTGCTGCTGGCGGGCCTCGTCAGCCCCGAGGCGGTGGCCGGCTACCAGATTGCCATCAGTGCGGTCGCGATGGCATTCATGGGCGCCATTGGCACGGCCAGCGCGACCGGCGTGCGGGTTGGCCTGGCGGTCGGACGGCAAGATCAGGCCGGCCTCAGGCGAGCAGGGTTCGCGGGGCTGATCGCCATCGTGCTGTTCATGGCGGTGGCGGGCAGTCTGCTGCTCAGCCTGCCGCGCACGGTAGGCGGGCTGTTCACCAGCGACCCGCTGGTCTTGGCGGTGGCGGTGCCGACCCTGCTGGTCGGCGGCCTGATGCTGCCGACCGACGGGATGCAAGCGGTGCTGATGGGGGCGCTTCGGGGCCTGGGCGATGTCTGGGTGCCGCTGGCCCTGCACTCGGCCGCCTTCTTCCTGCTGATGCTGCCGCTCGCCGCCTGGCTGGGGCTCGGCTTGGGCTGGGGCGCCCCTGGACTGATGGCCGGCGCCTGGGTAGGGGTCAGTCTCGCTGCCCTACTTTTGGGGTTGCGTTTCAACCATATATCTCGTCGGCCGGTGCGCCGGCTTTAGGCCGCCGCGGCGCGGCCGGGAGGACGCTTGCAGGTGGCCACCGTGGCGTTGGTCGACGACGACCGCAATATCCTTGCCTCGCTTGCCATTGCGCTCGAAGACGAGGGCTTCAAGGTGCAGAGCTATGCCGACGGCGCGCAGGCGCTGGCGGGCATGGAACGCGAGCCGCCCGATCTGGTCGTGCTCGACATCAAGATGCCAGGCCTTGACGGCCTGGAAGTGCTGGGCCGGCTGCGCCGCAATTCCAGCCTGCCGGTGATCTTCCTGACCTCCAAGGACGACGAGATCGACGAGGTGCTGGGTCTCAAGCTCGGGGCCGACGACTATATCCGCAAGCCGTTCTCGCAACGCCTGCTGGTGGAGCGGATCCGCGCCCTGCTGCGCCGGGCGGAACGCGCCGCGCATGGCGGGCCCGAGGACGAGCCGGCGCGCGTGCTGATGCGCGGGCCGCTCAGCCTGGACCCGCAACGCCACCTCTGCACCTGGCGCGGGCACAAGCTGGAGCTGACGGTGACCGAATTCCTGCTGCTGCAGGCGCTGGCGCAGCGACCGGGGCATGTGAAGTCCCGCGAACAGCTGCTGAGCGCCGCCTATAGTGACGACAGCTATGTCGACGACCGCACCATCGACAGCCACATCAAGCGGCTGCGGCGCAAGTTCAAGCAAGTTGACGACGGCTTCGCCGCCATCGAGACGCTCTATGGCCTGGGATACCGTTACCGCCAGGACTGAGCCGCGATCGCCGCCGGCGCCGCCCGCCGATGCCGGGCGGCCGGCGCCCGCGACGCCCTCTGCCGCCCTGTTTCCCCGGCCGGTCCGCCGCCACCTGTCGACGCTGACCTTGCGCATCCTGGCGCCCAACCTGCTGCCTCTGGTGGTGCTGGCAGGCGGGCTGCTGTTCCTCGACCAGTATCGGGCCAGCCTGATCGACCAGAAAGTCGCGGCGCTACAGGCGCAGGCCGTCGCCATTGCCGGCACCCTGGCCGAAACCGCGTTGGGCGGTCCGCCCGAAGCCCAGCAGATCCAGCGCGAGCGCGCCGGTCAACTCCTGGCCCGCCTGCTGGAGAATTCTGGCGCGCGCGCCCGCCTGTTCGCGGCCGCTGGCGACCTGATCGCCGACAGCCGCTATCTGGCTGGCGCCAGCCGGCAGGTGCAGCTCTACTATCTCCCGGCCCACGACCCCTTTCACCTGATCGACCGCTTCGTCGAGCGGCTCTACGACTGGCTGGCGCCCCGGCTGCCGCGCGCGCCCGAACGTCTGCCCTATGTCGAGCGGCCGGACCAGCGGGCGGAGGACTACGAGGAGGTGGCGCAGGCCCTGGCCGGCACGCCGAGCGGCGCCGTGCGCGGCCTGCCGGACGGCTCGCTGGTGCTGACCGTGGCGGTGCCGGTGCAGCACTTGCGGCAGGTGCTGGGCGGCCTGCTGCTGAGTTCGGGCAGCGCCCACATCGAGGAGGCGGTGCGCAGCGTGCGGGTGCAGATGTCCGGAGTGATCGCCGTTGCGTTCGGGCTGACCGTGCTGCTCTCGCTGTTCCTCGCCGGCACCATCGCCCGGCCGATCCGCCGGCTGGCGCGGATGGCCGAACGCGCCGGCCGCTTCCCGGGCCGGCCGGTGGCGGTGCCCAACCTGCGCCATCGGCACGACGAGATCGGTGACCTGTCGGTGGCCCTCGACGCCATGGTGCGCGCGCTCAACGCGCGCATCGCGGCGACCGAGCGCTTCGCCGCCGACGTGGCGCACGAGATCCGCAACCCGCTCACCTCGCTGAAGAGCGCCAGCGAGACGCTGGCGCTGACCCGCGACCCGGCGCGGATCGCCCGCCTGCGCGACATCATCGCCCAGGATATCGAGCGCATGGATCGACTGATCGGCGACATCTCCAATGCCTCGCGCATCGAGGCCGAGATGCTGCGGGCGGAGTTCGAGCCGGTCGACCTGCTGGAGCTCGCCAACACTGTGGCCGAACTCCATCGCAGTCGCGAGCTGGCCGGCGGACCACGGCTGCAGGTCAGCGCTCGACCGGGGGACGACTGCCGGGCGCTGGGCCTGCCGGGCCGGCTGGGCCAGGCGCTCGGCAACCTGGTGGACAACGCGCTCTCCTTCTCGCCGCCGGGCGGCATGGTCACGATCCGCTGCCTGCGCGACGGCGGCGAGGTCGTGGTGACGGTGGAGGACGACGGGCCGGGGCTGCCGCAAGCCGAGTTGGAACGCGTGTTCGAGCGATTCTATAGCCGGCGGCCGCAAGGCGAGGCATTCGGCCGTCATTCCGGCCTGGGCCTGTCGATCGTCCGCCAGGTGGCCGACATGCATGGCGGCCGCGCGACCGCCAGCAACCGGCTTGCGGCCGACGGACAGGTGCTGGGCGCGTGTTTCCGTCTGGCGCTGCCCCAGGCCGAGGGGTGAGACAGCCGGCAGATGGCCGACATGCTGCGCGTGCACGCCACTTGCGTCGAGCTGGACGGCATCGGCCTGCTGCTGCGCGGCCCGTCCGGCGCCGGCAAGTCCGACCTGGCGCTGCGGCTGATCGATGCCGGGGCCGGCCTGGTCGCCGACGACCAAGTCGAGCTGCGGGTCCGAGGCGGCCTGTTGTGGGCGGCCGCGCCGCCCGCCTTGGCCGGCCTGCTGGAGGTGCGCGGCCTGGGCCTGGCACGACTGGCTGCGCGGCCCGCGGCGGTCGTGCAGCTGGCCATCGACCTGGTGCCGGACGGCGACCTGGAGCGCCTGCCCGGGCCCGGTCGGCTGGAGCTGCTTGCAATTGCTTTACCGCTTTACCGCTTATGTGCCTGGCAGGCTTCGGCGCCGGCCAAGGTTCGCCTGCTGGTGCGGAACTGCCGTCAAGGTATATTCGGCGCTTGAGGGATCGCTTGTATTCGAGCCGCAGCTTGCCACCGGACATGCCGTCACGGGACCGCGAACAGCCGGTCGCCCGGCCGCGGCCCCTGCGCATCCTGCTGCTGACCGGCCTGTCCGGGGCCGGCAAGAGTTCGGCCCTCAAGACGCTGGAGGACCTGGGCTACGAGGCAACCGACAACTGCCCGATCTCGCTGGTCGAAGCGTTGATCGAGATTGGCCTGAAACACGCCCCCGCGCGGCACGCCGTGGCCATCAGCATCGACGCCCGCACGCTCGACTTCTCGGCCGATGCCTTCTTGCGGCTGCTGGCGCCGCTGCGCGCGCGGGCCGACGTGACGGTGGAACTGCTGTTTCTCGACTGCGACGACGAGGCCTTGCGCCGGCGGTATACCGAGACCCGCCGACGCCACCCGTTGGCCGAGAACCGGCCGCTGCCAGAGGGCATCGCCGCCGAGCGCCGGCTGATGGCGCCGTTGGCCGATGCCGCGGACCGGGTGCTCGACACCACCTATCTCGGCGCCGCCGACCTGCGCCGGTTGATCGGCGGCAGCCATCGACTGGAGGCCAGCGAACCGCTCACCGTGTCAGTCGTCTCTTTCTCCTACCGGCGCGGGCTGCCGCGCGAGGCCGACCTGGTGTTCGACGTGCGGTTCCTGACCAATCCCTTCTATGAAGCGGAATTGCGCGCGCTGACCGGGGTCGATCCGGCGGTGGCGGAATACATCCGGGCCGACCCGGCGGCCGAGGACTTCCTGCAGCAACTCGACCGCATGCTGCTGCGCCTGTTGCCGCTCTACGAACGCGAGGGCAAGAGCTACCTGACCGTCGGCATCGGCTGCACCGGCGGCCAGCATCGCTCCGTGTTCGTCGCCGAGCACGTGGCGGCCCGCTTGACCGGAGCCGGCTATCACGTTCATCTCACGCACCGTGAGCTCCGGCCGCGCAGCGAATGACCCGCGGGTAGCGACAATGATCGGCATCGTCCTGGTGACGCACGGCCGCCTGGCCCAGGAATTCATCGCTGCCGCGGAACACGTGATGGGCCGTCAGCCTGCGATTTGCGCAGTCTCCATCGCGCCCGATGACGATATGGAAGCGCGTCGTCAGGAAATTCTCCAGGCAGTCAATCAAGTCGACTCCGGAGAAGGCGTGATCGTACTGACCGACATGTTTGGCGGCACGCCATCCAATCTTGCGATTAGCATGTTGGCGCGGGACCGGGTGGAGGCACTTGCCGGCGTCAACCTGCCAATGCTGATCAAGTTGTTGCGGGTGCGCGGCAATCAGCCGCTGGCCAGCGCCGTGGCGGCGGCGCAGGAAGCGGGCCGCAAGTACATCAACGTCGCCTCGCAATTGCTGGCGGGCGACAGCAAGTGACCCTCGGCGTGGATGGCTGGCAACGGTGCAACGTCACCATCGTCAACCAGTTGGGACTGCATGCCCGGGCGGCAGCCAAGTTCGTGCGCTGCGCCGAACGCTTCCAGGCCGAGATCCAGGTGACGAAGGCCGAGCAGACGGTGTCGGCGCTGTCGATCATGGGGCTGATGATGCTGGCGGCCGGTATGGGCACGGAGTTGGAGCTGGCCGCGCGCGGTCCACAGGCAGCGGCGGCGCTGGAGGCGCTGGCCGTGCTGGTGGCCGACAAGTTCCAGGAGAACTAGCCGGTGGGGCGCGGCGCGCTCTTGACGCCCGGACCATTCGCCATTTAACAACATAAAGATTTCTTTATGTTCTGGCCGTTAGTCTCGCATGCGGCCGGCCGCGCGCGGCGGCCGGTCCCGACTTGGTCACAACCCGCGGTGGAGCAAGCGTCCATGGGCAGCAGCAACGATCACAAGGTGAAGGACCTCGCGCTGGCCGACTGGGGCCGCAAGGAGATTGCCATCGCCGAGACGGAAATGCCGGGCCTGATGGCCTTGCGCGCGGAGTTCGGCCCCAAGCAGCCGCTGAAGGGTGCCCGCATCGCCGGCTGCCTGCACATGACGATCCAGACCGCGGTGCTGATGGAGACCTTGATGGCGCTGGGCGCCGAGCTGCGCTGGTCGTCCTGCAACATCTTCTCGACGCAAGACCATGCGGCGGCGGCGATGGCGGCCCGCGGCATACCGACCTTCGCCTGGAAGGGCGAAAGCGAGACGGAATTCTGGTGGTGCATCGAGCAGACCATCGCCGGCCCAGGCGGCTGGCAGCCGAACCTGGTGCTGGACGACGGTGGCGACCTGACCAAGCTGCTGCACGAGCAGCATCCGGCGGTGTTGGGCGGGGTGCGCGGCCTGTCGGAGGAGACCACGACCGGCGTGCACCGGCTGTACGAGATGCAGAAGCGCGGCGAACTCAAGGTACCCGCGATCAACGTCAACGATTCGGTGACCAAGTCGAAGTTCGACAACCTCTATGGCTGCCGCGAAAGTCTGGTCGACGGCATCAAGCGGGCGACCGACGTGATGCTGGCTGGCAAGCGCGCGGTGGTCTGCGGCTTCGGCGACGTGGGCAAAGGCTGCGCCGCCAGCCTGCGCGGCCAGGGCGCCCGCGTCATGGTGACCGAGATCGATCCGATCTGCGCGCTGCAGGCGGCGATGGAAGGCTACGAAGTCACCACCATGGACGAGGCCGCCGCCGTCGCCGACATCGTGGTGACCGCCACCGGCAATATCGACGTCGTCACCATCGAACACATGCGGCGCATGAAGCACCGCGCCATCCTGTGCAACATCGGCCATTTCGACAGCGAGATCCAGGTCGCGGCCTTGCGCAACCATCCCTGGCACAACGTCAAGCCGCAGGTCGACGAGATCGAGTTCCCGGACGGCAAGCGCCTGATCCTGCTGGCCGAAGGGCGGCTGGTCAATCTGGGCTGCGCCACCGGCCATCCCAGCTTCGTGATGAGCGCGTCGTTCTCCAACCAGGTACTGGCGCAGATCGAACTCTGGCAGAACGGCGCCCGCTACGAACGCAAGCTCTACACCTTGCCCAAGCACCTCGATGAGAAAGTCGCCCGGCTGCATCTCGACAAGCTGGGCGCCCGGCTGACCCAACTGACAACCGAACAGGCCGCCTATATCGGCGTCGGCAACGAGGGGCCGTTCAAGCCCGAAGCCTACCGCTATTGACGGCGCGGTAACCAGCAGTGATTGTTCATCGGTTCGCTGAAACTGGCCTCTGATTTCGCGACAGAAGTGGACCCCGGTTTTGGGACCAGGGGCTTGAATGGAGCCGCGTTCTGATCCGTCATTGTGACGGAGGGAGCGATGGCGAAGACAAGACGGAAGTTTGATGCGGCATTCAAGGCGAAGATCGCCTTGGAAGCGCTGCGGGAAGAGGCGACGGTCGCCGAG
>VGEV01000007.1 GCA_016869175.1 Alphaproteobacteria bacterium | reverse complement strand
GGGGCCGTGGCGCTCCTTCGAGGCCGTCGAGTACGCTACCCTCGAATGGGTCGACTGGTTCAACAACCGGCGTATCCTGGAGCCCATCGGCAACATCCCGCCGGCCGAAGCCGAGGAACGCTACTACGCCATGGCAGACCAACCTGCCATGGCCGCGTGACTCAAACGACAATGCCTCCGGGAAACCCGGCGCGGTTCAACCTGACCGGGCAGGCCAAACACCTGCATGGGGTTCTCCTTTGCTTCGAGTCTCAGCAACCCGAGCTTCGGAGAACCCCTTCCCTTACTCAACCCGTCTCACTTCTGTGCGAACCCGGACATCGGTTGACGACGCTTTCGAAGACAGGCTTAGGGATGGTGGGCGGTTGGCAACGCTGCTGGGGGCTCTTGGCGCTGCTGCTGTTGCTCTGCGGCGCCGGCCTGTCCGCCCAGGCGCAGCGGCGGGCCGAGCCGACCGGCCCCTTCAAGGTATTCATCGTATTGCACCGGGCGGGCGCCCTGGCCGACGTGGGCTTCAAGGACTATCTGGACGCCACGGGTCTGCGCATCGAATACACGGTCCGCAACATCAACAACGATCTCCGTCTGCTACCGGGCATTGTCGAGGAAGTCCGCCAGGTCAAGCCGGATCTGATCTACGCGCAGAGCACCATCGTCACCACGGCCCTGGCCGGTCCCCATGACGGCGCACGCCCCGAACTGCATATCCGCGATGTTCCGATTGTCTTCGCCATGGTGTCGGAGCCGGTTGGCTCCGGCCTGGTCGCGGAACCCAAGTCCGCCGAGGAACCGCTTGTTTCCGGACGCAATCTGACCGGCGCCGTCCATGTCGTGTCGCTGGAGGTGCAGCTCAAGGCGATGCAGGCGTTCACGCCCATCCGCCGGCTGGCGGTGATCACCGACTTGACCGAGAAGGCGCAGCGCGAGCGGGTCGAGCGGCTGACCCAGCTGGCGAAGGCGGCGGGCATCGAACTGGTTATCGGATCGCCGCTTGGACCGGATGGCAGGGCATCGGCCGAGCGCATTCCCCAGGTGGTCGCCGATCTGGCTGGCCAGCAGCCCGATATGCTGTACATCCCGCCGGTCAGCTTCTTCGCCAACCATAGCGACCTGCTGACGGGCGAAGCCCTGAAAAGGGGCCTGCCCACGTTTTGCGCCATCGAGGTGCAGATCCGCGCGAAGGGCCTGACCGGCCTGGTCGCGCCCTTTTACAATGTCGGCCAACTAGCCGGGTTCAAGGCCGAGCAGATCTTGCGAGGACGGCGAGCGGCGGGCGCGATACCGATCGAAACGCTGTCGCGCTTCTCCTTCGTGGTGAACATGGCCACGGCGCGCGCACTGGGTTTCTACCCGCCGATGAACATCCTGCGCTACGCGCAGATCATCAATGAATGAGCGCCTGGCCAGCTTTGCCATGCTGGCGCTGGTGGCGCTGCTGGCGTGGTCGTCGCGCGCGGACGGCAACCTGTCGCGCGCCATCGACGCCTTCCGCGCAGGCGATGGGCAGGCCGCGCGTGATGGCCTGCGGCCACTGGCGGAGGCCGGCGACGCCGAGGCGCAGCTTTACCTCGGACGGATCTACGACCGCGGCCTGGCAGTGGCGGTCGACGCCGCCGAAGCGGTGCGCTGGTTCCGCCTGGCCGCGGAAAGCGGCCAGGCAGAGGCGCAGCGGCTGCTGGGCATCAGCTATCAGTTGGCCCGGGGCGTGGCGCGCGACTATGGTCAGGCGGCCAGTTGGTTCGAGCGCGCCGGCCAGCAAGGCAACGATCGGGCCCTGCGTAATCTGGGCATCCTCTATCAGGACGGCTTGGGCGTGCCGCGCGATTTCGCCCGTGCGGCCGAGCTGTTTCGCCGGTCGGCCGACTTGGGCAATGCCGCTGCCTTGCGCAAGCTCGCCGACCTCTACGCCCGTGGGCAAGGCGTCCCGAAGGATGCCGGTCGGGCGGCGGAACTCTATGCCAGGGCAGCGGATGCCGGCCAGCCGGCGGCGCGTCACCGCCTGGGCTTGGCTTTCCGCGATGGCGCGGGCGTGGCGCGCGATCTCGCGCGGGCGGAGGCGTTGCTGATCCAGGCCAGTGCCAGCGGTCTGGCGTCGGCGCAAGGCGACCTGGGCGAGTTCTATCTGTCGGGCATGCTGGGCTATGTCGACAAGGCCAAGGCCTATTACTGGCTCAGCTTGGCGGCTCTGACGCAGGGCGCGGGATCGGCTTCCCTGCTGGAACGCTTGAAGCGGGAGATCACCGCCGAGGAATTGCTGCGCGCGCAGTCCGTGCGGATCAAGCGCGAGGTCGTGGACAGCCTGGGCGGCGACGAGTGACGGCCGCCGACATTCGCGACGGTGAGAAGCGGGGCCGACCTGGCCGGCTGGCCTTCCGCTATGGCTTGGTGCTGCTGCTGTGGCTCGCATTGAGCGGCGCGCTGGCGACGGCGCTAGCCGGGCGAGCGGTCGACGAGGCCTATCGCGAGCAGGCCCGCTCCCGCGCGGGAATCGTGCTCGCCGATCTGTCGCATAGCATCGAGATGCGGATGAGCCTGGGCCTGCCTCTTGGCGTGCTGCGGGAAATCCAGGACGCGCTGGAACGCGAACGCGCCAAGGACGACCAGATCCTCTCGATCGAGGTGTTCGACGAACGCGGCCGCTCGCTGTTCAATACCGACCGCGGCCTGATTGGCGATCCGATCGAGCAGGGCTGGGTGGAACTGGCGCGCGCCGGCGGCGACGGGCTGTGGGGCACGACCGACTTCGAGGCCGAAGTGGTGGGCGTCGCGCTGCGCAACAGCTTCGACAAGCCGGTCGGCGGCATCGCCTTGCGCTATTCGCGGTCGGCCTTCGAGCAAAGGGCACACGAGCGGTTCGCGACCGTCGCCGCTGGCGGCCTTGTGGCGATGGCGTTGTCGGGCGTCTTGCTGGCACTGGGCGTGCTGCTGGCTTTCCGCCCGTTCCGCCGGCAGTACCTGGCATTCCTGGCCGCCGCCGACGGTCGAGCGACCAGCCGGCCACTGCCGGCCGAGTTGGCGGAAGCACTTGACGGCCTGCGACGCGCCGACGCGACCTTGGCGGCGCTCGCAGGCGCGACGCGCGAGGTGCAGGCGATCGACGCCGCCGCCTAGCGCGGCTCCCCGGGCGGATCGGATCGTTGATCGCGATGCCATCTGATCGGACACCGCGCTAGTCGCCCAGGATGCGTTCGGCCAGGGCTAACAGCAGCTCGTCGGTGCCGGGCGGGCCCAGGAGCGACAGGCCGAGCGGGGCGCCCGCGGTTTCGCCCAGCGGCAGGCTGATCTGCGGGCAGCCCGAAAGGCCGGCAATGGCCGTCAGACTGAGGGCGCGGCCACGGAACTCCTCGAGCGCGGGACCGGAAGTTCCCTTGATCGGTGCCGCGCCGGGAGCGGTCGGCAAGCAGAGGAGGGCATCGCCCCCCAGCAGATCGCGCAAGCGGACCGCCGCTTGCTGCCGCACGCCACGCAGCGGCGCGACCTCGGCTTCGCTGACGGTACGGGCCCAGGCGAAACGTTCCGCGATGCCCGGTCCGAAGGTCGGCTTGTGCGCTTCGATCCAAGCCCCATGGCACGCCCAGACCTCGCGCGCTTGCAAGGGGCGAAAGGCTTGCATCCATGCGGCAAGGCCAACCGGGCTCACGGCCGCATCCGTGGCCGACGCGAAGTGGCGCTTGACGCGATCCACGGCCTGTCGCAGCCCGTCGCGACCGCTGTCGTCAAGCATGGCGAAGGCATCGCTTGCCAAGACCAGGCGGTGGCGCGGGCCGGTATCGCCGCCTGCGAGCAACACCCCGCCGACGCGACGCATGATCGCGGGCTCGCGCGCGAACCAGCCGACGGTGTCGAAGCTGGGGGCGAGCGGCATCAATCCGGTCGTGGCGATTCGCCCATGCGTCGTGCGGATGCCCAAGATGCCGCAATAGCTGGCCGGCACCCGCACCGAGCCGCCGGTATCGGAGCCGAGCGCGAAATCGACCGCCCCGCCCGCCACCACGGCGGCCGAACCGCTGGACGAGCCGCCCGGTATGCGCGTCGGCGCCTTGCTGTTGCGCGGCGTGCCGTAGTGCGCGTTCTCGCCGTTCAGGCTGTAGGCGAGTTCGTCGGTATGCACTTTGCCCGTCAGCTCGGCGCCGGCATCCAGGACGGCCTGCAGCGCCGGCGCGGTTGTCGTGGCCGGCCCGTGCGTTTCCAGCCAACGCGGATTGCCGCAGCCGGTACGGCAGCCTTCCAGGTCGTAGATGTCTTTGACCGCGAAAGTAAGCCCCGACAGCGCGCGGCCAGGCTTGCCCGGCAGATGCACGGCCGTATGCGCGACATAGGCGTTCAGCGGATCGACGGCAGCGTTCATTCACGTTTCGCCTTTCTGTTGCAGCCAGCGGCGATATTCCGCCAGGGTCGCCTCGTTGGGCGGATAGACGCCGAAAATGCCGCTGCCGCCCGCCACTTTCTCCTGAACGAAGCGCTCCAGGCGTTCTTGTTCGGCGCCATCGCGGGCGATGTCTGGCGCCAGCGCGCGCGGAATCACCACGACGCCGTCCTCGTCGCCGGCGAGTACGTCGCCCGGCAACACGGCCGCGCCGCCACAGCCGATGGCGCATTGCAGGTCGGCGCCGAAATGCACCGCGATGCTGGCGGGCGCCGCGCCGCCGGCGCAGAAGATCGGCAGGGCTAAGTGGCGCAATTCGCCGACATCGCGCATCGGACCGTCGGCGACGACGGCCGCGCAGCCACGGCGCGCCAGGCGGGTGGCCAGAATGCCGCCGGCGACGCCCGCGCGCAGGTCGCCTCGGCAGTCGATGACCAACACCTGGCCGGGTGCGATCGCCTCGATCGCCTTGCGCGGCGGATAGTCGGGGTTGGCCAGGATTTCCGGCCGGCTCAGGTCCTCGCGCATCGGGATGAAGCGCAAGGTATAGGCTTCGGCAACGAAGCGGCAGCCGGCCGGGTTAAGCGGACGCGCGCCGGCGATGAACACGTTGCGGATGCCGCGCTTCAGCAGTTGCAGCGTGATGGTGGCGGTGCTGACCTCGCGCAGCGTCGCCAGCGCGCCCTCGGGCAACGGCGTCATGCGCCGCTCCGTAGCAGACCGCGCGCCGCCAGGTTGCGCAGCAGCGCGAGGCTGCCAAAGCGCCAGGGCGGTATACGGTCGGTCTGGCCAACCTGGTTGACCAGCGTGCCGATCGCGGGGGCCGAGATCGCCACCAGGTCGCCCGTATGGTGCGTGAAGCCGAGGCCCGGGGCATCGCGATCGGCGGTCGGCGCGAACATCGTCCCGGTGAACAGCATGAGGCCGTCGGGATACTGGTTGTGCGCGCCCAGCGCCTGGCCGGCCAGGTCAGCGATGTCGCGGCTGATCTCCGACAGCGGGCTCGCCCCGTCCAGCACGAAGCCATCCTCGCCTTCGACCCTGAGGCGCACCACCAGCCGGCGGATGTCGTCAAGTCCGAAGCTGCCGTCCACCAGCCGCAGCCACGGCCCGAGGGCGCACGAGCCGTTGTTGTCCTTGGCGCGACCAAGCAGCAGCGCGCTGCGGCCTTCCACGTCGCGCAGGTTGACGTCGTTGCCGAGCGTGGCGCCGACGATGCGGCCGTCAGGGGCGATGGCCAGCACCACTTCGGGCTCCGGATTGTTCCAGGTGGACTGCGGGTGGATGCCGATCAACGCGCCGGTGCCGACGGCAGCCATCGGCTGCGCCTTGGTGAAGATCTCGGCATCCGGGCCGATGCCGACTTCCAGATAGGGCGACCACAGGCCGCGCTGCTGCAAGAGCTGCTTGACCCGCAATGCGGCGGGCGACCCGGGCGCGACCTCGCGCAACGAAGCGCCGAGTTCTCCCGCGATCGCCTTGCGGATGCCTTCGGCGGCGGCAGGGTCGCCCTTGGCCCGGTCCTCGATCACCCGCTCCAGCATGCTGCGCACGAAGGTGACGCCGCAGGCCTTCAACGCCTGCAGGTCCGCCGGCGCCAATAGATAGGCCCGCCGTTCGTCGCGCCGGTCATGCGCGCTGTTGGCCAGCAGGTCGGCGACCGAATCGAGGTGCCGGCCGGGCGATGTCCGAGCGGCGCGGGCCGGATCATCGGCCGCCAGCAAGTCGGCCAGCGTCGCGTAACGCTGCGACAAGTCGAACACGCCGTCGTCCCGCAGCAGAACCGGGCTCGGCCCACCAGGTTCGCCCGGCACGAAAGCACGGCCAACGAAACTGCCGGCGAAGCCGCCCCCGGGCAGGCCGCCCGCCAGGATCGAAGCGATGTCAGGCATGCTGGTTCCCCCGGGCGACAGTATGGCAGCAGCCGTTCCGGCACGGAATCGCGCTTCGCCCGAATTCATTGACCGTCCGGTCAGTTAATGATAGAGACCGGCACCGTGCCGCCGAGGAGGTGACTTCATGAACCGCCCAACCACCGCCGAACGCCTTGCCGGCAAGACGACGTCGCCGCCGCCCGGCACCAGCGCGGTCGCGCCGGACGCCGCCAGCCTGCTCTATGGCATGGCGGAACCGCCGCCCTTCCCGGAACTCAACATCTTCCCGCTGGAATGGCGCGTGGAGACGCCGAAGCTGCAGGCGCTCTACGACAAGTCGCGCGACCCCGGCTGGGCGCCCAACCTGCTGCCCTGGGACACGCTCGAGCCCAGCGCCTTCACGGTCGATCAGCGTTACGCGCTGGCCTACTGGTTCACGCTGCTCTCGGTGTTTGACGGCTCCGGTCCGGCGGTGTTCGCGCGCGCCTTCATCCACACCTGGGAGACGCACGAGGAAGACCCGGTGCGCAAGTGCTTCTTCTCCATCGTGCGCGACGAGGTGAACCACGAGGAGATCTGCCAACGCGCCATCCAGGCGCTGGTGCCGAAGGGGCCACTCGACTATGTGCCCGAAACGCCGCTCGGCAAGCTGGCGCAGAACAATGTGCGCTGGATGTATCACAACGGCTGTCGCTATTGGTCGGGCTTCAAGGGCTCGATCGGCAAGTGGCCGCTGCCCATCCTGTTCACCTCGTTCCTGATGGGCGAGATCGCCTCCTCGACGCTGTTCCACGGCATGTACCAGGCCACCAGCATTCCAGTGTTCAAGGAATGCTTCCGCCGGGTCGGCCAGGACGAGGCCCGCCACATGGGGATCTGCCTGACGGTCCTGGAAAACATCCTGCCCAAGCTGACCGACGAGCAGCGCGCGGTCATCACCAAGCAGATCCGCGCAGGCTTCATTTTCCTCTCCGGCATCCTCTATTTGCCGCCCAAGGAGTTCTGGGAATTGGGGCCGACATTCCATGCCTCGCATCTGTTGCTGGAAGACGTGGCCCGCTCGGCCGGCCTTGGCATCCTGACGGCCGAGGAGCGCAAGGAGAATTGGCGCAACGCGGTCTTGCGCATGAAGGGGCTGATCGAACCTCATGGCATCGAGTTTCCGGCCCTGCCGGAGATCGGCGTTGACGGCAAGACCGTGGCCTTCGATCCTTCGGAGATTATCCCGGTCTTTTAGGAGGGCGCGCCATGATCCTGGCCAAGTGGTACGACGACATCGTCGTCGGCGAGACGATGACGAGCCGCGGCCGCACCATCACCGAAGGCGACATCGTCAACTGGTGCACGCTGACCGGCGACATGTTCATGCTGCACACCGACGCGCATTACGCTGCCAAGACCCGCTTCGGCCAACGCATCGCGCCCGGCCTGCTGGTGCATGCCTTCGCCACCGGACTGGGCGTGCCGGCGGATGGCGAGGCGATCGTCGCCAATTACGGCACCGACAAGCTCCGCTTCGTCGCGCCCGTCTTCATCGGCGACACGATCCGCCTGCAGGCGACGGTCGCGGCAAAGGAGGATCGCGACGCCCATTCCGGCCTGGTGGTGCTGCAATGGAACGCGCTCAACCAGAACGGCCGCTTGGTCATGTCGAGCGAACTGAAATGTCTGCAGGCGCGTCGGCGCAAGGCGGCCGTGGCATGAGCGAGGCCACGGTCGATCTCGCATTCGATGGCGCGGTCGCCGAAATCCGCCTCAACCGTCCGGACAAGAAGAACAGTCTGAGACCGGAAGAGATGGCGCTGCTCGACCGCCATCTGGCAGAGATCGAGCGGTCCGCGGCGCGTTGTCTGCTGCTGCATGGCCAGGGTGGATCGTTCAGCGCTGGCCGGGACATCGCCGGCGCCGATCCGGCGACCGACAACAATGAGGGCATCTTGAAGCGGGTGATCAACCCCGTGGTGCAGCGCCTGCGGATCCTGCCGTTGCCGACCGTGGCGGCGGTCGAGGGCCCGGCGCTTGGCATCGGCTTCGGCCTGGCCATGGCCTGCGACATCGCGCTGGTCGCCGACGACGCGCTGCTCGGCAGCCCGTTCCGCAACATCGGCTGCATCCTCGATTGCGGCGGGCATTACGCGATGGCCGAGCGCATCGGGCCGCACCGCGCCGCCGAACTGATCTATACCGGCCGCCTGATCTCCGGCCGCGAGGCTGCCGCCCTGGGCCTGGTCAACCGCGCGGTGGGCGCCGCCGACCTGATGGCCGAGGCCCGCCGCATGGCCCGGCAGATCGCCGACGGCCCGACAATGGCCTTCAAGATCTCCAAACGCATCCTGCTGGCCAACGCGAACTATGCGCGCGCGTTGGAACTCGAAGCCGAGGGCCAGGCGGAAGCCCTGCGCACGGCCGACGGTGTCGAAGGCTTCAAGGCCTTCCAGGAAAAGCGCCGGCCGAAATTCCTGGGTCGCTGATGGCCCGCACGCGTTCCGACCACTATGCGGAGAACCAGCAGCTTATCCTGGAACGGGCGGCGGAATTGTTCGCCCGCCAGGGCTTCGCCCGTACCTCGATCGCCGAGGTCGCCCGCGCCTGCGCCTTCTCGAAGGCTTGGATCTATCACTACTACGCGTCGAAAGAGGCCATCCTCTACGCTCTGCTGAAGGCGCATATCGCCGAATTGCGCCGGGTCAGCAAGGCCGCGCTCAAGGTAAACGAGCAGCCGATGCACCGCTTCCGCGCCTTCATCGCGGCCAACCTGGAGGTCTATGCCCGGGCTCCGCACAAGCACCTGGTGCTGATGAACGAGCTCGATCACCTGGCGCCCGAACAGGCCGAGGAAATCCGCGAACTCGAACGCGAACTGGTCGATCTGGTCGTCGGCCTGCTGCTCGACCTCAATCCGGGCCTGGCGCCGCATGCCAACTTGCGCAAGCCCTATGCCATGATGCTCTACGGCCTGATCAACTGGACCTATGTCTGGTACGATCCCAAGGGCGCGGTGGCACCGGAACGCCTGGCGGAACTGGCCGCCGATCTGTTCCTGCACGGTTTCCTCAGCCAACCCCGGCAGTAGCCGGATTTGCCGGCGGCCGTCGCCCTTGGCACTGTAGGAACGGGGAAGGGCCGCATGGAATTTCAGCAAGTCCTTGAGGCGTTCTCGGACTGTGCCGAAGCGGGCGACGCGGCCGGTTTCGCGCGGCTGTTCACGGAAGATGGCGTCTATCACGACCGCTTCTATGGCCGGAATGACGGCCGGCCGGCCATCGAGGCGCTGCTCCGCCGCTTCCATGCCGACGGCGAGCGTTTCCACTGGCGCTTTCACGATCCGGCCCTGGCGGGCGATACCGGCTATGCCAGCTTCCTTTACGCATACACCGCCAGAACCAAGCACGCGGCCGGCCGGCGTGTCGCCTTGCGCGGCATCGGCCGCTTCCGCCTGCGCGCCGGCCTGATCGCGGATTATGACGACGCCTTCGAAAGCGGCGTGATGCTGACGCAGCTCGGCAGCCCGTCCGAAGTCATGGGCAAGCTGTTCCTGCGCTGGGCCGCGGCGACCCAGGCCGATGCCGACATCCGCCGCTTGTTGGAGGAATGAAGCGATGTACGACGCCGCCCGCGCCGAACGCACGGCCAAGCAGCTCTATGCCGACCACAAGGCCAAGCGCGCCATCGGCGCCTTGCCGCCCGATCTGGCGGTGGCGGATCTGGCCCAAGCTTACGCGGTGCAGGATCGCTTGCAGGCGCTCTACCAGGCCGAGGGCGGCCGAAAACTGGCCGGCTGGAAGGTCGCGCTGACCACGTCGGTGATGCAGAAGATGGTGGGTGTCGATCACCCTTGCGAGGGTGGCATCTTCTCTGACCGGGTGCATCGGGGCGAGGCGCGGCTTCGCGCCGCCGACTACGTGCATCTGGGCGTCGAGAGCGAGATCGCGGTCGAGATTGCGCGCGATGTGCCGGCCGGGGCCAAGCCGCACAGCCGGGCCAGCATCGCCGATCACGTGGCGGCTCTGCTGCCGGCCATCGAGATCGTCGATGATCGTAATTGCGTCTATGGCTCGCTGGCGGCGCCCGTCCTGATCGCTGACAACTCGTTCAATTTCGGCTGCGTCGTCGGCCAGCCGGTGCGCGATTGGCATGCCATCGATCTCGCCAACCTCAAGGGCCGCATGCTGATCAACGGCCAGGTCGTGGGCGAGGGGCGGGGTGCCGACGTGATGGGCCACCCGTTCGAGGCGCTGGCCTGGCTCGCCAACAGCCTCAACCATCGCGGCCGCCGGCTGCACGCCGGCGACATCGTGCTGATGGGCTCGATCGTTGCCACCAAGTGGCTGAAGCCCGGCGACCGCATGGCGACCGAGATCGACGGTCTCGGCCGCGCCGGTGTCGTGGTGGAGTGACCGTCAGTCGGTCTGCCCGGCGGCGCGCTTCACTTCGTCGAGCGCTTCCGGGTTTGAGAGTGCCGACAGATCGCCCGGCGGCTTGCCCAGCACCAGCGCCTTCACCACCCGGCGCATGATCTTCAGGCTGCGCGTCTTCGGCAGGTCGGCGACGAACAGGATGCGTTGCGGCCGGAACGAACGGCCGAAGCCCCGGGTGACGGCCTCCGCCAGTTCCTGACGCAGCGTCTCGTCGGCGGCGATGCCGGGCGCCGGCACGCAGACGCAGGCCACCGCCTCGCCCTTGATGGCATCGGGAATGCCGATGGCGGCTGCCTCCGAGACCTTGCCGGTGGCCATGACAATGCCCTCGATTTCGGCCGGGCCGGTACGCTTGCCGGAAATCTTGAGCGTGTCGTCGGACCGGCCGTGGATGTACCACATGCCGTCGCCATCACGGCTGGCCCAGTCGCCATGCCGCCACAGGCCGGGGAACATGCTCCAGTAGGTCTCGATATATCGCTCCGGGTCCTTCCAGAGGCCGCGCGCAAGCCCGATCGAGGGCGTGCGCAGCACCAGTTCGCCCACCTGGTTGGGGCCGACGCTCGCGCCCTGTTCGTCGACGATATCGGCACCCATGGCCGGCATCGGCCCGGCGAAGGAACAAGGCTTCAAGGGATGGATCATGGTGCCGCAGATGATGCCGCCGCCGATCTCGGTGCCACCCGACCAGTTGATGATGGGCACCCGGCGCCGACAGACATGCTCGAAGAACCAGAGCCAGGCTTCCTCGGTCCACGGCTCGCCGGTCGAGGCGGTGCCGCGCAGCGACGACAGGTCATACTTGGCGACCGTTTCGGCGCCGTAGCGCATCAGCGTGCGCACCGAGGTTGGCGCCACGCCCAGATAGGTCGCCTTGTGCTCCTGCACCAGCCGCCACATGCGCCCGGTGTCGGGGAAGTCTGGGCCGCCTTCCACCAGCACCATGCTGGCGCCCGCCACGGTCGCCGAGACGAACAGGGCCGGTCCCACCACCCAGCCGAAATCGGTGATCCACAGGAAGCGGTCGTCCGGTCTGACGTCGAGATTGAGTTGGAAATCGGCCGAGATCTTGGTGGGCAGGCCGCAATGGGTCAGCACCGTGCCCTTGGGCCGGCCGGTGGTGCCGGAGGTGTAGACCAGCAGCAGCGGGTGCTCGGAAGGCACCGCTTCCGCTTCGATCCGGTCCGGCTGGCGGGCCGCGAGTTCGTGCCAATCGAGATCGCGGCCTGGGCGCAAGGCGACTGGCTCGCCCATGGTGTTCAGCACGAGGACGTGCTTCAGCGTCGGCACCCGCTCGGCCACTTGGTCCATCGTGGCCTTCATCGGGACCACCTGCCCGCGCCGGCGGGAGGCATCGACAGTGATCGCCAGTTTGGCCTCGGCGTCGGTCAGGCGGGCGATGATCGCCTCCGGCCCGAAGCCGCTGAACAACGGCACGGTGATGGCGCCGACCCGCGCCGCCGCATAGAACGCCGCCACCGTTTCCGGCAGCATCGGCATGAAGATGCCGATCGCATCGCCCGGCCTGATGCCCAGGCCCTTCAGGCCGGCGGCCAGCCGGCAGGTCTCGCGATCGAGCTCGGCGTAGGTCCACTGCCGGACCGTGCCGGTCTCGCCCTCCCAGCGGATGGCGACCTTGGCTTCGGTCGGCGTGCCGCGATGCTTGTCGAGCGTGCTGAGCGTGAGGTTGGTCGTGCCGCCGACGCACCATTCGGCCCAGGGTGCCCCCTTGGACAGGTCGCGCACCTTCTCATAGGGCGTGACGAAGCGGATATCCAGGAAGCGGATGGTGGCGTCCCAGAACCATTCCGGATCGGCGTCGGCGCGCTTCACCAAGGCCTCGTAGTCGGCGATGCCGTGTCGGTCCATGAAGCGCCGCAAGTTGCTGCGCCCGACCGTTTCCGCATCCGGCCGCCAGACGATGCCTTGATTCATGCCTGCGTTTCCTTCCGCCAATCGCCTTGCCGAACGGCGATTATGGTGGGCGCGGCCGGGCGGCGAAAGGCCGCGTTAACCGCCTTGGCTGAAGCCGCCTTAATCTTCGCCTTGCTACCGTCGGTTGTCATGCCGTGGTGAGGGCCTTGCAATGACGTTGGCGGAACAGGGACTGTCCCTCGAGCGTGCCGATGCCGAGGTGGCGAAGCTGGCGAAGAGCTTCGGCGGTTGGATGGGCGACTACCTGGCACAGGCCCGCGCGGTTCTCGGTCAGGCCGAGGACGAGGGGGCCGGGCACAAGGCGCTGTTCTCGGTGGCACACAACATCAAGGGACTGGCCGGCAGTTTTGGCTATTCCCTGGCCACCGACATCGTCGACAATCTCTGCGCCGACTTGCGGCGGCGGGAACGGCTTGTCGCCGACGTGCGCCGCATCGCCCGGGCGCATCTCGACGCGGTCGACATCGTGCTGAAGTAAGATCTGAAGGGCGGCGGCGGCGAGTTGGGCGCAACGGTGCTCGCCCGGTTGCGCGCCCTCACCGCGCGATCCGGCTAGATGACGCCAAGTTCGGCCAGGCGGGCGAGCTGGGGGTCGGTCAAGCCGAGCAGGCCGCCGTAGATCTCGCGGTTATGCTCGCCCAATTGCGGTCCCAGATGATCGATCCGGCCCGGCGTGTCGGTCAGCTTGGGCACCACGTTCGGCACCGCGAGCGGGCCGGTCAGCCGCGCATCGGGGACCAGGGCGATATTCTCGCGCGCGGCGAATTGCGGGTCCTGGAACAGCGTATCGACGGTATGCAGCGGCCCGCAGGGTACTTGCGCCCGATCGCACATCTCCAGCAACTCGCGCAAGTCGAACCGGGTCGACCATTCGCCCACGAACGCGTCCACCTTGTCGCGCTCGCGGTCGCGCTCGCGGTAGTTGCCCCAGGGACCGGCTCCCGCCAGGTCGGGCCGGCCCATCAAATTCGCCAGCCGCTCGAAGATCTTGTCGGTGGTGCAGGCGATCGCCACCCAGTGACCGTCCTTGGTGGGATAGTGGCTGTGCGGCACGACGTTGATGGTGCCGGGCCCCATGCGCTGGCGCACATAGCCGGTGCGCTGATAATTCGGCACCAGTTCGTCCAGGATGCGGAACACCGACTCGTAGAGGCCGATGTCGATCACCTGCCCTTCGCCGGTGCGTTCGCGCGCACGCAAGGCCAGCAGCACGCCATAGGCGCCGAACAGGCCGCTCATATAATCGGCGATGGTGGACGAGCCGGGCGTTACCGGCGCGCGGTCGGGATAGCCGGCCAAGACCGACAACCCGCCAAAGGCCTGGCCGATGCGCGCGAAACCGGGCCGGCCGGCGAACGGCCCGGTCTGGCCATAGCCGGTGACGCGCAACATGACCAAGCCAGGATTGACCGCCTTCAGCGCCTCGTAGCCAAGGCCCCAGCCTTCCAGCGTGCCGGTCTGGAAGTTCTCGCACACGGCGTCGGCCTTCTCGACCAGACGCTTGAAGAGTTCGGCACCTTCCGGCTTGCGCAGGTCCAACGTCACCGACTTCTTGTTGCGCGCTTCCGACAGCCAGGGAAAGGTCAGGCCGATCTCGCTGGCCGTGCCGAACTTGCGCAGCGGGTCGCCAACGTTCGGCAGTTCGACCTTGATCACCTCGGCCCCGAACTCGGCCAGCAGCGTGCCGCAGAACGGCGCGGCGATGAAGGTCGCGGCATCCAGGACGCGAATGCCATCGAGCGGACGGATGCCAGCAAGCGCCTGGGTCATGACGAGTTCCTTCGTTGCGTCGGCGGCGATCAGATCGGCGGCACGCGGCGGTGCCAGTCTGTCGCCTGCTGGTAGTGGTGGCCGAGCCGCAGCAGCGTCGCCTCGGCGAATGGCCGGCCGACGAGCTGCATGCCAAGCGGCAGGCCGTTCTCGGCGAAGCCGCAGGGGAGGGACAGGGCGGGCAAGCCCAGGAAGCTGATCGGCCGGGTAAAGGCCGACAGTTTCAAGATCAGTTCCGGCATCTTGTCGCTGGCCCCGACGTCGAGTTCGTCGAGCGTGGGCGCCGGCACCGGTGTCCCTGGCGTCAGCAGCACATCGCAGCGCGAGAAAACCATCCCGGCGAACTCCCGCGTCAACCGGTCGCGCGCGTCCATCGCTTCGAGGTAGCGCGTCGCTGGAAGGTAGAGACCGAGCTCGATGCGCCGCTTGACCTGCGGGTTGTAGTCGCCCGGCCGCTCGATCAGCCAACGCCGATGGATGGTGGCGGCCTCCGCCGACAGAATGATCTGCCACAGCATGTTGAGCGGCTCGTGCGCCGGCACGGGCACCTCGACGAGTGCGCAGCCCATCGCCGCCAGCACCTTGCCCGTCACCGTCAGGGCCCGCTCCAGCGCCGGATCGAGACCGTCGGTGTAATAGCTGGTCGGCAGGCCGACCTTCGGGCCCTTGACGGGCAGCTCGCAGGCGGCCTCGAAGTTCTCGCTCGGCCTGCGGCTCGAAGTGCTGTCAAGCGGATCATGCCCGGCCAGCACGGACATGAGCCGGGCCACGTCGCGCGCGCTGCGGGCCAGTGGCCCGACGCAATCGAACGAGCCCGACAGCGGCATGACCGCATGGCGGCTCACGCGGGTTTGCGTCGGCTTCATGCCGGTGACGCCATTGAAGGCCGAGGGCAGGCGGATCGAGCCGCCGGTGTCGCTGCCAAGCGAGCCGTGCACCAGCCGCGCCGCCACCGCCGCGCCGGAGCCGGCGGACGAACCACCCGGCGAATGGCTGGTGTTCCAGGGATTGCGGCAGGCGCCGAACTGCAGGTTGTGCCCGGTCGGCCCGACGGCGAATTCGGTCATGTTGAGGCCGCCCAGATCGAGCGCGCCGGCGGCGTCGAGCCGCGTCAGCGCGGTGGCCGTATTGTCGGCCACCCATTGCCGACGGATCTTCGAGCCGCAGGTCGAAATCCGCCCCTGGCGGTAGAACATGTCCTTGTGCGCCAGCGGCACGCCGGCAAGCGGCCCCGGATCCTCGCCCCGGGCAATGCGCGCATCGACCGCGCGCGCCGCCCGCATGGCGCCGTCGGCGTCAAGCGAGATGAAGCAGTTCAGTTCCGGTTGCTTGTCGGCGATGCGCGCAAGGCTGGCTTCGGCGACTTCCACCGCCGACAGCTTGCGTGCCCGCACCTGGTCCGCCAGTTCGACGAGATCGACATGGGTCGGTTCGCTTGGCATCGGCTTACCCTCAGTGCTGCTCGGCCAACGCTTCCAGTGTCGCCCAATAGCGTGCCGGCTCGTCCTGGAACTCGTGCCGCCGGCTTTCGCGTTCCGCCACCGGTTCGACGCTGTCGAGGAAGCGCCGGATGCCGTCGGCTTCGGCCTCGCTCAATTCGATGCCGTGCCAGGTGCGTGCCAGCCGGCGCAACATTTCTCGGTCCATGACTTCCCCCTCAATAGCCCGCGGCCGCATCGACGCGATGCAGCATCGGCTCGCCCGCAAGGCACCGCCGACATTCCGCGGCCAGCAGCGCCACCCCCGTCGCCGGCTCCGAAAGGCTGGCAATGTGCGGCGTGATGCTGACTTTCGGATGACGCCACAGTCGGCTGTCCTTGGGCAAGGGCTCTGTGGCGAAGCAGTCGAGCGTGGCGCCGGCCAGCCGCCCGCTGTCGAGCGCGTCCAGCAAGGCCGCTTCGTCCAGCAGTTCGCCCCGGGCCGGGTTGATCAGCACCGCGCCGCGCGGCAGCAAGGCCAGCCGGGCGGCGCTGAGCAGGCCGTTTGTCTCGCGCGTCGCCGGCAATTGCAGTACCAGGATCTCGGCCGCGGCCAGCACCGCGCGCAAGCCGTCCTCGCCCGACCGGCAATCGATGCCGGGGATCCGCTGCTGGCGTCGGCTCCACCCCAGGATGGGAAAGCGAAAGGCCGCCAGGCGCTCGGCCGAGCGGCGACCCATCAAGCCCAGGCCCAACATGCCGATGGGACGGCGACTGGCATCGCGATACGGCCGGCGCTGCCAAAGCGCGTCGCGCTGCTGGGTGGCGTAGCCGTCGAGGTCGAGATGACCATGCAGCACGGCGGCCACCACATACTCCGCCATGCGGTCCGCCAAGAGCGGATCGGCGAGCCGGGTTACCGGCACGTCGGCCGGTCGCGAGGGGTCGTTGAGCAGCCGGTCGACGCCTGCGCCCAGCGACGCAATGCCGCGCAAGCGCGGGAAGCGGCCGAGTTCGCCCGGCGGGAACTGCCAGAGCAGCGCGAACGCGACCTCCTCCGGCTTGCCGGTCTCGGGCCAGACCCGGATTTCGTGTTCGGGCAAGGCCGCGCGGAAACCGGCCAGCCAGTCCGCGGCATTCGCCCAAGGGGTGTGAAACAGGATGGCCATGACGGCGGGAATGCTATCATCGCCCCCCGCAACTTTCCGCACGCGAATTCCGAGGGGACCATGTCGCGCCGTTTCATCGCCGCCGCCTGCCAACTGGGGTCCATTTCGAGGTCCGAATCGCGCGCAAGCGTGGTTGCCCGGATGATCGCGCTGCTGCGCCAGGCCAAGGAGCGCGGCGCCAGCCTCGCGGTGTTTCCGGAGATGGCGTTGACCACCTTCTTTCCCCGCTGGCTGATCGCCGACGAGGAGGAACTGGACAGCTTCTACGAAAAGGAGATGCCGTCGAACGAGACCGCCCCGCTGTTCGAGGAGGCGCGCCGGCTGGGCCTCGGCTTCTATCTCGGCTACGCCGAGCTGTTCCGCGACGCGGCGGGGCGCAAGCGGCGGTTCAACACCTCCGTTCTGGTCGATCGCGCCGGCCGCATCGTCGGCAAGTACCGCAAGGTGCACCTGCCCGGGCATGCCGAATACGAGCCGGAACGGCCCTGGCAGCATCTGGAGAAGCGCTATTTCGAGGTTGGCGATCTCGGTTTCCCGGTCTGGCGCACGATGGGGGGCGTCATGGGCATGTGCCTGTGCAACGACCGCCGTTGGCCGGAAACCTGGCGGGTCATGGGCATGAAGGGTGTCGAACTGGTCATGCTGGGCTACAACACGCCCACGGCCAATTCGGTGGCGGCGCATGAGGGCGCGCATGTGCGCATGTTGCACAACCACCTGTCGATGCAGGCCGGCGCCTACCAGAACGCCACCTGGGCCATCGGCACGGCGAAGGGCGGGCTGGAGGAGGGCGTCGACATGATGGCCGGCAGCTGCATCGTGGCGCCGACCGGCGAGATCGTGGCGCTGGCCACGACGGTCGGCGACGAGGTGATCGCCGCCGATGTCGATCTGGAGCGCGGCCGCTACATCAAGGAGACGGTGTTCAATTTCGCCAAGCACCGGCGGATCGAGCATTACGGCATCATCACCGGCCAGACCGCGGCCACGCCGCCGCCCGACTGACCGACGCCATGGCCCAGCGCATCGTCGTCATCAATCCCAATTCGACCGCGGCGGTAACCCAAGGCATCGAGGCGGCGCTGGCCCCTCTGCGCTTTGCCGACGGGCCGGCTCTCGACTGCCTGACGCTGGCCGAGGGGCCGCCCGGCATCGAATGCCAGCGCCACGTCGACGGCGTGATCGGCCCGTTATGCGAAACCATCCGGCGCGAGGACAACCGGGCCGACGCCTTCGTCATCGCCTGTTTCTCCGACCCCGGCCTGCTTTCCGCCCGCGAGACCACGGCGCGGCTGGTGTTCGGCATTTCCGAAGCCGCGCTGGCGAGCGCGCTGACCTTGGGCGAGCGGTTCGGCATCATCGCCATCCTGCCGGCCTCGGTCGCCCGGCATCGGCGTTACATCCGCCAGGCGGGCCTGGAACCGCGCTTCGCGGCCGACCTGCCGGTCGGCCTTGGCGTGACCGCGCTGGGCGAAGGCCAGGTGGTCGAGGACCGGCTGGCGGACATCGGCCGGCGGCTGGTGGCCGAGCACGGCGCCGACGTCGTCATCCTGGGCTGCGCCGGCATGGCGCGCTATCGCCCGGCGTTGGAGGATCGCTTGGGTGTGCCGGTGGTCGACCTCTGCCAGGCGGCCGCGGCGCTCGCCATCGCCGCCGTCCGCCTAGGCTGGAAGAACGCGCCTCGCCGTTAGTCAGCCGCCGGCGCGCTGGATGAGGGCCAGGAGTTCGCGGGTGTAGATCTCCGGTTGTTCGATATTGCCGAGATGCGCCGCGTTCTCGACCACGACGAGTTTGGCGCCGGGAATCTTGCCGGCGATCGCCTCCGACATGGCGACGGGCGTGCCCATGTCCTGCCGGCCGACGATGACCAGGGTCGGTGCCTTCACCGCTGTCAGGCGGTCGAGATAATCGAGCGTCGAAAGCGCATGGCAGCAGCCGACATAGCCGCCGCGCGGCGTGTTCAGATACTCGGCGCGGATGGTCTGCAGTTCCGGCGGGTTCTTCTGCAGATAGGGCTGGGTGAACCAGCGCTGCATCGTGGTATCGGCCATCGGCCCCACGCCTTCCGCCTCGGCGGTGGCGATGCGGCCGGTCCAGACCGCGCGCGCCTCCGGCGCCACCCGCGCCAGCGTATTGCAGAGCGCTAGGCTCAGCAGCCGCTCCGGGCGGCGCAGGGCGATGTTCTGGCCCAGCACGCCGCCCATCGACAGGCCGATCCAGTGCGCCTTGGCAATACCGAGCGCGTCCATCAGCGCCAGCGCGTCGTCGGCCAACTGGTCGACCGTATAGGCGCCGCTCGGCACCGCGGACAGGCCGTGGCCCCGCGTGTCGAAGCGCATGACGCGGTACTTGCCGCTGAGCGCGCTCAGTTGCGGGTCCCACATCACTCGGCTGGAGGCCAGCGAATGGCCCATCACGATCGCCGGGCCGCCCGGCGGCCCGCTCACGTCGTAGTTGATCTGCGTGCCGTTGACCGCGATGCGCATGGTCGTCCCCCTCGGAATGCCGCCGTTGAGTTAAGCACGAAAGCCATGCGTTGTTGATGGCTTGCCGCTTCACGGCGGCTCGGCCATGGTGCGGCCGGCGGGCGGAGGACGGCATGAACGGCGGCGAGGCACTGGTTGAGACCCTGGTGGCGCATGGCGTGGAGCACGCCTTCACCGTGCCCGGCGAGAGTTTCCTGACGGTGCTGGAAGCGCTGCGACAACGGCAGAACCGCGTGCGTCTGGTGCTGACCCGGCACGAGTCGGGCGGCACGTTCGCCGCCGACGCCTATGCCAAGCTCGCCCGCAAGCCGGCCGCCGTGTTCGTCAGCCGGGGGCCCGGCGCCACCAACGCATCCATCGGCGTGCACACCGCGATGCAGGATTCCACGCCGCTGCTGCTGTTCGTCGGCCATGTCCGGGTACGATCCAAGGGCCGCGAGGCGTTCCAGGAGGCCGATCATCATCGCCTGTTCGGTTCGCTCGCCAAGGCGGTGATCGAGCCGGCCAGCGCCAAGGACATCGCCGAGTGCACGGCGCGCGCCTGGCGCCAGGCGACGGCCGGGCGGCCTGGCCCGGTCGTGGTGGTGCTGCCGCGCGACTTGACCGAGGCCGATGCCGGCGAGGGGCCGTTGCCCCGGCCGGTGCCGCGCCCCGCCGCCGGTCCCAGCGCCGAGGCGGTCAGCGCGGCCGCGCAGGCTGTCGCCGCGGCCAAGCGGCCGCTCGTCTTGGTTGGCGAATGCGTCAGCTACGAAGGTGCGCAGGCCGCCCTTGTCGCCTTCGCCGAGGCGAGCGGTGCGCCGGTGATCGCCGCCTACCGGCGGCAAGATGCCTTCCCCAACCTGCACCCGGCCTATGCCGGACACCTGGAGATCAACCGGGTCGGCTGGCAGAAACGGCTGCTGGACGAAGCCGATCTGCTGGTCGCGGTGGGCAGCCGGCTCGATGCCATCACCTCCGAGGAATACACGCTGCCGCGCGCGCACCAGCGCCTGATCATGCTGCATCCGGAGGCAGAGGTCGTCTCGCGCTTCCAGGCCGAGCCGGGCCTGGTCAGCGATCTGGCGCCAGCCCTGGGCGCACTGACCGCTGCCACCGGCCGCCCACCTGCCGAGCGGCTCGCCTGGCGCGACCGGTTGCACCAAGCCTATCTCGACCTCTCGACGCCCGGTAGCGTGCCGGTGCACGGCGAGGTGGATCTCGCCAGGGTCACGGCCGAGACCATGCGGCAAGTGGGCGAGGAGGCGGTGTTGCTGACCGACGGCGGCAGCTTTGCCCGCTGGATCCACCGTTACTATCGGTTCCGCCGGCCCTACACCCAGGCCGGCCCCGCGGTTGGCGCGATGGGCTATGCCGTGCCCGGCGCGGTCGGTGCCATCCTGGCGCGGCCGGACGTGCCGGTCATCGCCTTCTCCGGCGATGGCAGTTTCCTCATGACCGGGCAGGAATTGTCGACCGCGGTGGAACAGCGTCTGCCGATCCGTGTCGTGGTCTGCGACAACCAGGTGCACGGCTCGATCCTGCAAGGCCAGCGAACTGCCTATGGCGAGGCCGGAATCTACGCGACCCGCATCACCGGGCCGGATTTCGCGGCCTTGGCCCGCGCCTATGGTTGCGCCGGCTTCACGGTCGAGCGCACGGACGACTACCCTGCCGCGCTGGCCCAGGCGCTGGCGCATCCGGGGCCGGCCCTGCTGCACCTGAAGACCGACGACCGCGACATCGTGCCGTTCGGCGCCGGCATCGACGACAAGGTCTGAGGCGCTACTTGGTGGCCGGCGCCTTGCTGGCCGGCGCCTTGCCAGCGGCGGACGGCACGGGCCCAGCCGCCGGGGCCGGCGTGCCACCCTCGCCCAGATTGGCGCGCAGGCTCGGCAGGCGCCGGTTGAGCACCTCGATCACCTCGGCCGTCAGGTTGAGGTTCTCGTCGAACACCAGGACAGCGGCACGCGGCAGCACCATGGTCACGCCGTGGTTCTTCATCACGTCGGCGACCGACAGGGCCATCTCCTCGCGCAGCTTGCCCATCGCCTCGTTGAAGCCGCGGTTCAACACCGCCTGGCGATCCTCGGCCTGGCGCCGGGCATCGGCGAACCGACGTTCGAGCTGCCGGCGCTTCTGTTCCAGCGCATCGGCCGCCAGGCTGCCCTGCTGGCGGCGCAACTCATCCTCGGCGCTCTTCAGTTCCGCCTTCTTGCGTTCGACGTCCTTCTCGAAGGCGGCGCGGGTCTGATCGACCTGGCTCTTGAGGTTCTGCGCCGCACGGGTGTCGCGCATCACGGCTTGCACATCGACAATCGCCACCACCGGCGCGCCGGCGACCGGCGCGGGCGCCGGCTGGACGGCGGCGCGGGGCTGGGCGGGCGAGGCGGGCTGGCTGGGGGCGGCCGGTTGCGGTGCCGGCGCGACCGGCGGCGACTTCGTTTGCTGCGCCGCCACGGGCAGCACGATCGCAAGACCGAGGGCCGCCAGGGCAAGACGCATAGACGGGGCTGACAGCACAGCAACTCCTGAATCGGTTTCGATGCGAAGGCGGGAACCTAGCAGAGCGGGCCCGGCGTGCAAAACCCGGCCGGGGGCAATCCGAGGGTGAGTGACGCCTTTGTGTTGGCCGGGACATCGGGCATTGTCGGATCGAAGGCGTCGGAGGGCAGGATGGGTCGGGTAGCGGGCAAGGTCGCCTTGGTCACCGGCGGCGCGTCCGGCTTGGGGCGAGCCGCGGCACTGCTGCTGGCAAGGGAGGGCGCGCGGGTCGCGGTCAGCGACATCAACGAGGCGGGGGCCCGGGCCGCTGCCAGGTCGATCGGCCAGGGGGCTATCGCGCTGAAACACGACGTCACCTCCGAAACCGACTGGCAAGCCGCGATAGCGGCGACCGTCCAGGCGTTCGGCGGCCTCCACATCCTGCTGAACAGCGCCGGCATCGGTATCACCAAGACCGTGGAAGAGACCACGCTGGAGGAATGGCGGCGGGTGCATGCCATCGACCTCGACGGCGTTTTCCTGGGCTGCAAGCATGTCATTCAGGCGATGGCCCGCTCCGGTGGCGGTTCGATCGTCAACATCTCGTCGATCTCCGGCATCATTGCCGGCCACAATATGGCGGCTTACAACTCGGCCAAGGCAGGCGTGCGCCTGCTCAGCAAGTCGGTCGCGCTGCATTGCGCGCGCAAGGGCTACAACATCCGCTGCAACTCCCTGCACCCGACATTCATCGACACCCCCATCTTGGATGATTTGCTCAAACGCAGCGGGCGCGCGGAAGGTCTGGCCAAGCTTGCCCGGCAGGTGCCGCTCGGCCGGGTGGGCGAACCCGACGATGTGGCTTATGCCGTGCTCTACCTGGCCTCGGACGAGTCGAAATTCATGACCGGCGCGGAACTGGTGCTAGACGGTGGCATCAGCGCCATGTGATGGACAGAGGGGTTGTAGCCTTGGCGTGCGCTTTGCATGTTGTTAGGCGGACAGTGGTAACTTGGCGGCAAGGCGGGTAGCGAGGCATGTCGCAGAAGGTTTTGCTGATCGTTCACCAGGAGCATTCCGATCCCGGCCGCGTCGCCGCCGAGCTGAGCCGCCGGGGCTGCGAGTGCGACCTCCGGCGCACGGCCTGCGGCGACAGCCTGCCGGCGACCATGCACGAGCATGCCGGCGTGGTGATCTTCGGCGGGCCGATGAGCGCCAACGACGACAGCGTGTTGCCTTTTATCCGCATGGAGCTGGAATGGCTCTCGGTGCCGCTCGGGGAGGGCAAGCCGTTCCTGGGCATCTGCCTGGGCGCGCAATTACTGGCTCGCTATCTTGGCGCCAAGGTTGGACCGCATCTCGGCGGCTATAACGAGATCGGCTACTACCGGGTCAGCGCGGTCGGCAATGGCGCCGGGCTGTTCCAAAAGGAACAGTATTTCTATCAATGGCACGGCGAAGGTTTTGAGGTGCCGCGTTCGGCCGAGCTGCTGGCCACGGGCGAGTACTTCCCGAACCAAGCATTCCGCTACGGCAACGCCTATGGCATCCAGTTCCACCCCGAGGTGACCAAGCCGATGATGCTGCGCTGGACCCGGCGGGCGGCGCATCGCATGACCCTGCCGGGCGCCCAGGCGCGTGAGGCCCATCTCAACGGCCATGGCCGGCACGACGCCGAGGTCGAGCGCTGGCTGGGCAATTTCCTCGATAGCTGGCTTCAGCCGGCGAGCGACACTGTGGCGCCGGAGCGGCGTGCCTCGATCGGCTGAACGCGAGCGGCGAGCCAGGAGCTCGCGGCGGCGGCATACTCCGCCAGTGGCCAGTCATAGTAGCGCGCGCTCAAGCCGCGGTGTTCCATGCCCAGTTTTCGCATGACCCGGCAGGACGCGACGTTCTCCGCGCGGGCAAAGCCGATGGCGTGGGCCATCGGCAGGCTGCGGAAACACCAGTCGAGACAAGCGGCGGCCGCCTCTGTCGCCAGGCCGCTGCCCCAGCAGTCGGGCAACAAGGCGTAGACCAGTTCACGTGCATCGGAGCGGTCGGGCAGCGGGCGGATGCCGCAATAGCCGATTGCCGCGCCGCCGCCGGCCAGTGTCACCGACAGGGCGCCGCTGCCATGGCGACGCAGCTCATAGCGGCTGGTGCCGATGAACTGCTCGGCGAAACGCTCCGCTGCCGCCGCGTCAAGCTCGCCGATCGCGAGATAGCGCCTGACCGCCGGTTCGGCGAACAGCAGGGCGAAAGCCTCCCGATCGGCGAAGCGCGGCGGCCGCAAGCGCAGGCGTGGGGTCGTCAACTCCATGCCTGCAGTGTGGAAAGCCCCGCGACGGCCGTCAATCATCTCGGCAAGTATTTAGATAGAAAGGTAAATGTTTCGTGAGAGGCAGACCCTTTTCGGCGCCCCTGAGCACCCCAACATAACTCTTCGAGTGTACGCGACGCCCGTCAGTGGACGGGGTAGCGGCGGCCAGATCGGCCGGTCGAGCAGTCGACACACCGGCCACCGTCACCGTGGTCGATATTGCCTCCCTCCGACCACGGTGACGGGACGCTTTTTTCCATGGGCGTTGCGGCTCCTTCCGGCTAGTGCGGTGTCCGATCAGAGGGAATGGCGCTCAGGGGTCCATCGGATCGCAGCCCACCGCGCTGCGGTCATGGGTGTAGGGCAAGAGCTTCCGTTCAAACCGAACATGCCGGTTCGATTTGCACGGAAACTGCCCTAGGGTGCCGGCATGCGATGTCTCCTGTTGCAGACGCTGGCGCTGTTGGTGGGATGGATCGGTACGGCGCTGGCCGAACCGAACGAGCCGGTCGGCCGGCAATTTCATCTGCGGCCGAGCGACCTTCCGGCGCCCTTCGCCACTGCCTCGGTCGCCAATGGGGCGCGGGTGGTGCCACGGCCGGCGGGGGCGCGGCTCAACGCGCCGCCAGGCTTCAGCGTTGCCTTGTTCGCCGAAGGCCTGTCCGGCCCGCGCTGGCTGACGGTGGCGGAGAATGGCGATGTGATCTTGGCGGAATCCGCGGCCGGGCGGCTGCGCGTGCTGGCGGATCGCGACGGCGATGGCCGGGCGGAGCACAACCACATGCTGCTGGACGGCCTGGAGCGCCCGCACGGGCTGGCGATCCGGGGCGGCTATCTTTACATCGGCGAGCCCGACCGCATCGTTCGCATTCCCTATCGCGCTGGCGATCTCAGGCTGCGCCCGCCGGTCGAACCGGTAACGCCACCCGGCGCACTCGGCGACGGCAGCGGTCACTGGACGCGCGACATTGTCTTTCAACCGGACGGTCAGGCCTTTTACGTCTCGGTCGGCAGCCGCGGCAACACGGCCGAGGAGCCGCCGCCGCGTGCGACGGTGCAGCGCTTCAACGCCGATGGCAGCGGCCAACGCACCTTCGCCAGCGGCCTGCGCAACGCCGTTGGCATCGCCTTCCACCCGCCGACCGGCGAACTCTACGCCTCGGTCAACGAACGCGACCGGTTGGGCGACGGCCTGGTGCCGGACTATCTCGCGCGGCTGCGTGACGGGGGGTTCTATGGCTGGCCCTATGCCTATCTGGGGGCCAACCCCGATCCCGACTTCGGCGCCAAGCGGCCCGACCTGGTGGCCGGGACCATCGTGCCGGACACCCTGTTCCAGGCCCATTCGGCGCCCATCGGCATGGTGTTCTATGCCGGTCAGCAGTTTCCGCCCGAGTTTCGCGGCGATGGCTTCATCGCCTTGCAAGGATCCTGGAATGCCGCGCGGCCGACCGGCTACAAGGTGGTCAGGGTGCCATTCAAGGACGGCCGGCCGACCGGGACTTACGAGAATTTCGTCACCGGCTTCTGGTTCGAGGGCAGGGATCGCGCGGTGATCTTCGGCCGGCCCGCGGGCTTGGCGGTGGCCAAGGATGGCAGCCTGCTGATCGCTGACGACGCCGGCGGCGCGCTGTGGCGGGTCAGCCATGGCGGCCGCTGAGCCACGCGACCGGCGCAAGACAAGACCGGTGATAAAGCTGGTGACAGCTTACTATTTCGGTCATACCGGTGACAGCTTATGATTTCGAGGTTGATTGAGCCGCTGGTTCGCATGCTGTCACGCGGTGGGTTTCATCCGGTGACAGTATGCGATTTCCGTCGGATTGCGCGCATGCTGTCGGTACGAAATCCTAAACTGTCACAGGTATCTACTGTCACGAAATCCTAAACTGTCACCGGTATCTCTGTCGCCGATATCTCCACCGAAATCCGCGGGCGGTGCTGCGATGCGGGCCAGCGGCCCGCATTCGCCTCCGGCTTGGCCGACCGCCTATCCAGGCGGCTGGCGCGGCATCGGCACCACCACGGCATCGAGCGCCATGGCGCCGTGGCCCCTGGGCAGCACCGCGAACGGGTTGATGTCGATGCTCTCGATCCGGTCGCGGTGGCGATCGGCGTAGACCGAGAGCCGAGCCAGCGCCTCCACCAACGCCTCCACGTCGGCCGGCGGCCGGCCCCGCGCGCCGTCCAGCAGCCTGCGGCCACGCAACTCGTCCAGCATGCGCCGCGCCTCGTCGGTGCCGAAGGGGGCAATGCGCAGGCTTACGTCCTTCAGGATCTCCACGAAGATCCCGCCCAGGCCGCACAGCACCACCGGCCCGAACACCGGATCGCGGTGCACGCCCAGGATGCACTCGACACCATCTTGCACCATCGGTGCCACCAGCACGCCATCGACGCGGGCGCCGGGCGCCTTGCCGGCGACGCTGGCCAGGATCGCCGCATGGGCGTGGCGGACGGCTTCGGCGTCGCCGAGGCCGAGCTTGACGCCGCCCACATCCGACTTGTGCGCAATGTCGGCCGACGCAACCTTCAGCGCGACGGGGTAGCCCAGCCGTTCGGCCGCGGCGACGGCTGCGTCGGCGCTTGCCACCACTTCGGTTGCCACGGTCGGGATGCCGGCATCGGCCAAGAGCCGCGCTGCCGCGTGCTCGGAGAGCGCCGTCCCACTGGCCGGCGCGCGCGCCGCCGCCGGCAGCGTCGGTGGCGGCCGGTCGGCTGGCCGCGCGAAGGCCCGGCCGAAGCGCACCAAGGCGGCGATCGCGGCGACGGCCCGGCTGGGATCGTCGAAAACAAGGAACTTGAGGCTCTCCAGCTGCTCGCGGTCGGCCTTGCCGGACATGATCGACAAGGCGATCAGGCGGTCGGGATAGGCCTCGCGGAGGCGCGCCATGGTGTCCTTGAACGGCCCCATGATGCGCGGCGCGAAGCCGAGCGAGGACATGAACACCATGACGGCATCGCAGCCGCCGTTGTCCAGGATGGCCTTCACCATCGGCTGCAGCAGCGAGTGGTCGGTCAGCAACTGGGCTGTCGTGTCGACCGGGTTGCGCACCGTGGCGAAGGGCATCAGCGCCTTCAATTCCGCCTGCGTCGCGGCCGGCAGGGGCGGCACGTCGAGCCCATGGGCGGCCGCCGTGTCGCAGCTCAAGACGCCGACCCCGCCGGAAATGGTGACGATGCCCAGCCGGTTGCCGGTCGGATAGACGCCGGCCGAACAGGCGCTGGCGATGTCCGTCATTTCCTCCAACGTGCGCACGCGGTGCACGCCGAACTGCCGGAAGGCGGCATCGAACACCTCATCGGCGCCGGCCAGCGAGGCGGTGTGCGTGCTGGCGGCCGACGCGCCAACCTCCGAGGCGCCCACCTTCATGATCAGGACGGGCTTGCGGTTCTTCCGTGCGGCCGAGACGGCCGCCAGGAACCGGCCCGCATCCTGGCAGCCTTCCATGTAGGCCACCACCACCCGCGTCTCCGGGTCCTCGGCCGCGAAGGCGATGCAGTCCGCGACATCGACATCGCATTCGTTGCCGGTGGTCACCCAGCCGCGCAACCCCAGGCCGCGCTCGCGCAGCAACACCAGGCTGTGCGAGCCGACCGCGCCCGACTGGCTGACGACGATCACGTTGCCGGGTTTCGGCCAGCCATGCTCGAAGGCGGAGGAGAAGGTGCCGACCGCGCGGCTCGCGGTATTCAGCATGCCCATGCAATTGGGACCCACCAGGCGGGTGCCGCTGGCCTTGGCGATGCGCGTCAGTTCCGCTTGCCACGCAGCGCCTGCGCCACCGACTTCGGCGAAGCCCGAACTGAAAATGCACACGGCGCGCGCGCGCGCATCGGCGCAAGCTTTGATCTGCTCCAGAACCAGCGGCGCCGGCAGCGAGACGATGACGAGATCGACCGGCTCCGGCGCCTGACGGATGTCGGGATAGGCGGCGAGCCCCTGGATCACCTTCTCTTTCGGATTGATCGGATAGATGCGGCCCCGATAGCCGCCTTCCTTCATGAAGCGGATCGGCCGCCCGCCAAACTTGTTGCTGTCGTTCGAGGCGCCGATGATGGCGATGCTGGCGGGATCGAACAGCGGCTTCAGCGAGCGCGCCGCCGCCGCCACATAGCACGCCGGCGGCGCCTTCATCGCGGCGCGCGCAGACTGCTGATGCTGGTGTTCGCGGTGATCAGCTCCAGCGAGGTCGCGACGTCGATCACCACCGGCCCATCATGCGCCAACGCTTCGCGCAAGACCGGCTCGGCCTCGCTGGGACTGTCAACACTGAGGCCCTTGGCGCCGAAGGCACGCGCCAGTGCGGCGAAATCCGGGTTGGTCAGTTCGGTCGCGTAGGGTCGGCCCGGATAGCGGACTTCCTGATGGAAACGGATGGTGGCGTAGTCGCGGTTGTTGGCCACCACCAGGATGAGCCGGGCGCGTTCCTTGACAGCCGTGGCCAGCTCATAGCCCGTCATCAGCATGCCGCCATCGCCGATCAGCGCCAGCACAGCGCGTTCGGGGAAGCGCAGGGCCGCCGCCACAGCCGCCGGCACGCCAAAGCCCATCGCGCCGGAACTGGCGCCCAGCAGGATCTGCCGGCCGTGGAACTGGTAGTGGCGATGCATCCAGCTCGCGAAACTGCCGGCGTCGGAAGTGACGATGGCGTCCTCCGGCAGCAGTTTGTTCATGGCCGCGATCACGCAGCCGAAATCGACGCCGTCGGCGGCCTCGCGCGCGGTATAGCGCTGTGCTTCGACGTAAGGTCCGCGGGCATGCGCGATCCAGGCCTTGCGCTCGGGCGAAGCGGGCGGTGCGTTGTGCCGGGCGAGCGCTGCCAGGAAGGCCGCCGGTTCCACCGCCAGGCCGATCTCGGGCGCGCTCTGATGACCCAACTGATCGGGATCAGGGTGCACCTGGATCAGGCTCTGCCTGGGGCTGGGTATGGTGAAGCCTTGCGTGGGCAGTTCCGGCAACCGGCTGCCGACCGCCAGCACCAGGTCGGCTTCCAGCGCACGCGCCTTGATGCCGGCCGGCGGGCGCAGGCCCAGTTCGCCCGCGTAATTGGCATGACCGTTGGGGAAGATGTCCGGATTCTCGAAGGTCGGCATGACCGGCAGGCCCCAGCGTTCCGCCACCGCCAGCAGCGAAGCGCGCGCGGCCTCGCTGCGGCACAACCCGCCGGCGATCAGCAGCGGTCGCTGGGCCGAGGCCAGCCGGTCGGCCACCGCCGCGACCTCGCTCTCGGCCGGCAGTTGGCGCGGGCGCGAGCGGGGCTGGGCCGCTTCGGCCGCGGTCTCCAGCGGCAGCAGGTCGGTCGGCAGCACCACCACGACCGGTCCCGGCGTGCCGGTATTGGCCTTGTGGAAGGCACGTGCCACGGCCTGCGGCAGGCGTTCGGGCTGCTGCACCTCCTCCACCCACTTGGCGATGTCGCCAAAGGTGCGCTTGGCGTCGATTTCCTGGAAGCCGCGCGTGCCCATGCGGGCACGCGGCAGATGGCCCAGGAACAACACCACCGGCAAGGCGTCTTGCTCGGCCGCGTGCAACGCGATCATGGCGTTGCTGCCGCCCGGTCCGCGGCTGGCGAAGCAGACCCCGGTCCGTCCGGTTGCCTTGGCATCGGCCGCCGCCATGAACGCCGCACCGGCCTCGTGCCGGCAAGTGACGACGCGGATGCCGCCCTGGTCGCGGATCGCGTTCAGCACCTCCAGGTAGCTTTCGCCCGGCACACAGAACAGCCGGTCGACGCCATGCTGGCGCAGCGTTTCCACCAACACATCCGCCGCCGTGCGACGCATGTTGCCCTCCGTTTGCTCGGTCGTTAATTCTGCCGAAGCTTGCCAATGCTGGTATAGGCCGACAGGTGGTCGAGGCTGGAATGCACATCGATCACCACCGGACCAGGTGTCTCCAAGGCCTGGCGCAAGGCGAAATCCGCCTCTTCCGGCCGCTTAACATTGATGCCCGTCGCCCCGAAGGCGCGTGCCAGGGCCGCGAAGTCCGGGTTGGCCAGTTGCGTGCCCACCACGCGGCCCGGAAATCGCTTCTCCTGATGCAGGCGGATCGTGCCGTAACCGCCGTTGTTGGAGACGATGACGCGGATGCGCGCCCGTTCCTTGACCGCCGTGGCCAGTTCGTTGCCGGTCATGAGAAAGCCGCCGTCGCCGCACAGCGCCACCACCTGGCGCTCCGGGTGGCGCAAGGCCGAGGCGATCGCCGCCGGCACGCCCAGGCCCATGGCGCCGCCCACCGCGCCCAGCAGGCGATGGCCCTCGCCGAAGGGAAAGTAGCGGTGCATCCAGCTCGAGAAATTGCCGGCGTCGTTGGTCAGAATGGCGTCGGCCGGCAGATGCTGTTGCAGTGCCGCCGCGACATGGCCGAAATCGACCCCGTCGGGCGCCGTCTGCGGGCTGTACTCGGAAAGCTTGGCATAGATCGCATGCAAGCGCTGGCCCCAGGCAGCGCGGCCGGGCGGGGCCGGCGGGGCGTTGCGTATCGCCAATGCTGCCACGAAGGCCCCGGCGTCGCACACGATGCCGTGGCTTGCCGGCAAGACCCGGCCGATCTGGCGGGCGTCGGGATAGACATGCACCAGCGTCTGGCCGGCGGCGGGAATGGCATAGCCTTGCGTGGTGATATCGCCCAGGCGGGTGCCGATCGCCAGCACCAAGTCGGCCTCGGCGATCGCTTCGGCCAGTTGCGGCGGGATGCCGTAGCCAAGGTGACCGGCGAAATTGGCATGCCGGTTGGGGAACAGGTCCTGGCGCTTGAAGCTGGTGGCGACCGGCAAGTGCCAGGCCTGGCTCAAGCGCAGCAGCGCTGCCCTCGCTTCGACGCCGTCGAGCTGGCCGCCGGCGATCAAGACCGGCCGCTCGGCGCCGCTCAGTGCCCGCCCGACCGCCGCCAGATCGGCTTCGGCCGGCCGGGCGCGCGGCAGCGCCCTGGGGCCGATCGGTGCCGCCTGGCTGGTGGCGTACAGCATGTCCTCCGGCAGCACCACCACGACCGGCCCCGGTGTGCCGAGTGCCGCCAGATGATAGGCGCGCGCCGCCGCTTCCGGCAGGTGGTCGGGATCCTGCACTTCCTCGACCGATTTCGCCATGTCGGCGAAAGTCCTGCGGTAGTCCATTTCCTGGAAGGCGCCGCGCCCGATGTCCTTGCGCTCGACATGGCCGATGAACAGCACCAGCGGCGCGGCGTCCTGTTCGGCCACGTGCACCGCGATCGAGGCGTTGGTGGCGCCCGGACCGCGGCTGACAAAGCAGGTGCCGGGACGGCCGGTCAGCTTGGCATCGGCCACCGCCATCAGCCCGGCACCGCCTTCGTGTCGGCAGGTCACCAGGTGGATCGATGGCTCGTCGATCAGCGCATCCAACACCGGGATGTAGCTTTCGCCCGGCACGCAGAACACCCGGTCGACGCCGTGGAGCGCCAGGGTGGCGACGAGTTGTCGGGCTGCGGTGACCATGCGGGCGGCAAGAGTGGACCAGCCGCTGTCCCTGCGCAACCGCGCCGCACGCATGGTTGCAGGGCAATGGCTGCCGGTGAAACCGAACCTGCCGGTTCGGTCTGAACGGAACCGGCCCTAGCGCTTGCGGGCCAGCCACCATGCGATCAGCGCCGCCGGCGCGGTGACCGCCAGGGCCAGCAGTTCCATCTGCAGCGGTTGCAGCGGCATCAGGCCGCCGCCCGGCGCCGCGAACAGCGCACCACCGACGATCAGCGCCAGACGCAGCGGCCATTGCAGCGGCCCGATTCCGGTCAAGTCGCCCGCCAGCAGCAGATAGCCTTGCAGGCCGGCGCAGATCAACATCACCCCCAGCACCGCCGAGCCGACCAGCTGCAGCACATCCAGCCACGGCCCGTTGCCGATCAGGGCCGGGTTCAGCACGAAGAAAAACGGCACGAAGTAGATGATCGAGCCGACCCACATGCTCTCGAAACTGGTCTGCATCGGCTCCGAGCGGGCGATGCTGGCGGCGGCGAAAGAGGCCAGCGCCACCGGCGGGGTGATGAACGACAGCATGCCCCAATAGAGGATGAACATGTGCACGGCCATCGGATCGAGGCCCTGCTTGATCAGTCCCGGCGCCAGGAGCACCGCGAGAAAGATGTAGCAGGCGGTGGTGGTGAGACCCAGTCCCAGCACGAAACTGGCGATGGCCCCGGTCAGCAGCAGCACCAGCGGGTTGTCGCCGGCCAGGTAGATCAGGTCGTTGGTCAGCGTCCCGGTCATGCCGGTGACCGAGAAGGCGCCGATCAGCAGGCCGACGCCCGCCAGGATCGCCACCAACTCGACGAACAGCTTGGCGCAGGCCGTGAGGAAGCGCTTGAGTTCGAGCCAATCCCAACGGCGCTGCGGCAGGATCTGGTTGATGAGCAGCAGCAGGGCGGTGGCATAGAAGGGCGCGGTCGCCTCGCGTTTCAGCACCAGCAGCATCCAGACCAGCAAGGCGACCACGGCCAGGTAGTACCAGCCGTCGCGGATGGTTGGCCACAGCCGCGGCAGTTCGGCGCGCGGGATGCCGGCCAAGCCATGGCGCGCGGCATAGGCGTCGACCTGCATGAACAGGCCGAAATAATAGAGCAGAGAGGGGATGGCGGCGGCGAAAGCGACCTGGGTATAGGGCACGGCCAAGAACTGCGCCATGACGAAGGCGGTCGCCCCCATCACCGGCGGCATCAAGACCGCCCCGGTCGAGGCGCAGGCCTCGATCGAAGCGGCATAGGATGGCCGGAAGCCGGTGCGGATCATGGTCGGGATGGTCATGGTGCCGGCGGTCAGCACGTTGGTGACGACCGAACCGCTCATCGAGCCCAAGAGGCCGCTGGCGAAGATCGCGACCTTGGCCGCGCCGCCGCGTACATGGCCGAACAGGGCGAAGGCGAAGTTGATGAAGAACGCGCCGGCGCCGGTATATTGCAGGGCGACACCGAACACCAGGAAGCCGATCACCAGTTCGGCGAAAGCGCGGATGGCGATGCCGAGCAGGCTCTCGGTCGAGAGCATGTGGTAGGCGGCCGTGTCGGGCAGACTGGTGGCAAGGCCCGACAGCGGGCTCGGCATGCGGTCGGCGACGATTGGATAGAGCGAGATCAGCCCGACACAGATTGTCAGGCTGCGGCCGCCGGTGCGCCGCAGCGCCTCCAGCACCAGCAGCCAGATGGCGTAACAGGCAAAGACGACGTGCGCCGGCGCGCCGAACTCCCAGCCCTGTTCGACCGCCTTGCGGCCTTGCGAGAAGAGATAGCCGAGCACGGCCAGCGCGAGCAGCGCCAGCACCACGTCGTACCACGGAACCCGCCGCAAGGGTGCCCGCTTGCCGGCCGGAAACAGCAGGAACACCGGCGGCAGCAGCAGGGCCAGCAACAGATAGAAATACTCGTTGTCCAGGATCACCTGGCCCAGGAACAGGCGTAGGTTGAACAACTGATTGATGCAGAACAGCAACGCCAAGACCGCAAGCGCCTGCAGCAGGGCCTGCCAGCCGGCACCAAGCTCGCGCAGCCGCAGGCTCTCGGCCTCGATGGTGCCCGAGTGCTCGAACGGCTGCGCGGGTTCCCCGTTGGTGCGCATGGCTTCGGCGCCGGGCACCGGACGGCCCCGTGCCGTGTCGTCAGCCGCCTATTCGCTCCAGACCGGGTCCATGCCGGCCTTGATCAGCGCCGCCGCGCGCGCCTTGGGCCAGTCCTTGGCAAAGGCCTCGTCGGCCGGGTTGCTGGCCTTGAAAGCCTCCCACGCCGCCAGCAGCACGCCCTGCCGCTGCAGGATGGCGGTGTTGTGCGCCTCGTGCTCGGCCTTCCACACGCCGATTTCCTTGTAATAGCGAACGGCGCCTTCGTGATAGGGCAGCACCCACTTGATCTCCTGGCGTTTCACATCCCAACCGTCGGCGCCGGGCGCGCCGTCCTTGTAGTTGGCGTAATAGAGATGCGCGGCCTTGACGGTGTTGTAGACGAGTTCGGCTTCCAGCGTGTCGTAGGCCATGACGATGGGATAGGGATAGTTCGGCCCTTCGTAGGGCTTCTCCTTGGAGATGCCGCCGGTGCCTTCGGTCGCCATGTGCTTCTGGTAATAGGGCGCGACCTTCCAGACGCGCTGCCAGCCGGCCTCGTCGTTATGCGGCGTGCGCGGCCACACGATGCCCCGTGGCGAGACTTCCAGTTCCTTGGTGACGCCGGAGATGGTGGAGGCGATGGCGGCGTCGACATGGTTGTTGACCATGCCCTTCCACATCGCGCCATAGCCCGGGAACTCGACCTTCTGCACGTCCTTCCAGGTCAGCCCGCCAAACGCCAGCATGGCCTCCATGTTGCCGTTGAGCGCGGCCGAGCCCACCACCCAGCCGACCCTCTTGCCTTTCAAGTCCTTGTAGTCCTTGACGCCGACATCGCCCGCCACCGCGGCCGCGATGGCGTTGGCGGCGTTGACGGTGAACAACAGGCGCACCTTCTGCGGCCCCCAGTCCTTGGCGGCGAACACATCGAGCCCTTCCTGCGACCAGTAGGTGCCGATGCCGTTGGCCGAGATCTGCACCCGCCCGGTCTTGACCGGCGTCATGCGGGCGATGTCATTGGAGCCGGGTATCACCCGCAAATCGACGTTCAGCTTGGTCTTCAGCGCCTGTCCGAACGCCACCACCTGGTTGAAGCCGGAGGTGCCGGTGTCGTAGGCAGTCCAGGATAGTTGCGCCGGCAGGTTGACGTCCTGAGCCAAGACCGGGCTGGCCACGAACAGCGCCAGCCCGGTGCCAATGACCGTCTTCCACATGCGTTTCTCCCCGTCCAACGTTGTCGCTTCGCGCGGTCTTGCGCCGCTGCCTGCGATCGTCAGCTTATCAGGCCGCGGCCGGGTCTGGCCAATGGCTCGCAATCCATTAGTCTGGGCCGGGGGGATGCCTGATGAGCCAGCTCTTGTTCGAAAACGCCGGCCTGATCGATGGCCTCAGCGATACGCGCCGCGAGGGGATGCACGTGCTGGTCGACGGCCCGCGCGTCGCCGAAGTCTCGGAGCGGCCGATCAAGGCGGCCGGCGCGCGACGGTTCGCACTCGATGGCCGCACCCTGATGCCGGGACTGATCGATGCGCATGTGCACGCGATCGCCACCTCGCTCGACCTGGGGGCGATCGCGCACGAGCCAGCCACGCTGACCGCCGCTCGCTCGCGCCTGCTGCTGGAAGCCATGCTGGCGCGCGGCTTCACCAGCGTGCGCGACGCTGGCGGCGCCGACTGGGGGCTTGCCACTGCCGTGGAGCACGACCTGATCAAGGGTCCGCGCATCTTCTATTCCGGCCGCGCATTGTCGCAGACCGGAGGCCATGCCGACTTTCGCGGCCGCAATGTCGACGGCGACATGTGCTTGATGTGCAGTCGGGCGGCGCAGTTCGGCGTGATCGCCGACGGTGTCGACGCGGTCAGGCGCGCGGCGCGCGAGGAACTGCGCAAGGGCGCGACGCAGATCAAGATCATGGCGTCGGGCGGCGTCGCTTCGCCCGCCGACCCGATCTGGGTCACGCAGTATTCCGAGGAGGAGATTAGCGCGATTGTCGCCGAGGCGCGGAGTTGGCGGACCTATGTGGCGGCGCATGCCTACACGCCCGAGGCGATCGGCCGGGCGGTGCGGCTTGGCGTGCGCTCGATCGAGCACGGCAACCTGCTGGACGCGCCGATCGCCACCGTCATGGCGCAGGCGAAGGCCTTCCTGGTGCCGACCCTGGTCACCTACGACGCGCTGGCGCGCGACGGCAAGCGCTTGGGCTTTCCCGAGGTCAGTATCGCCAAGATCGCCGACGTGCGCGGGCCGGGCCTGGAGAGCCTGGCGATCGCCAAGCGCGCCGGCGTGGCGACGGTGTTCGGCACCGACCTGCTGGGCGAACTGCAGGTGCACCAGTCGGAGGAGTTCCTGATCCGCGCCCAGGTGCTGCCGGCGATGGAGGTGATCCGCAGCGCCACCGGGGTCGCCGCTCAGTTGTTGAACCGGGTGGGCGAATTCGGCACGGTCCAGCCGGGCGCGCTGGCTGACCTGCTGGTGGTCGAGGGCGACCCGAGCGCCGATCTCGGCCTGCTGCAGGAGCAGGGCCGGCACCTGTCGCTGATCGCCAAGGCGGGCCGCCTCTACAAGAACACGCTGGGCGCCTGAGCCAGTCTTGCCTTGCCAGCGCTGTCGCGCCGGGCCATCGTCGCCGGCGCACGGAGGCGGGGACAGGTCGGATGGCGTGGTTCATCGGTTGCGATGTCGGGGGCACCTTCACGGACTTTCACGCCGTCGACGCGGCGAGCGGCCGCAGCGTGCTGCACAAGACCGCGTCGACACCGGATAACCCCGCGCGCGCGGTGATTGAAGGACTGAAGGCGCTGGCGGTCCGCGAGGGCATCCCGCTTGACGCCATCGGCCGGCTGTCGCACGGCACGACGGTGGCGACCAATGCGTTGCTGCAGGGCAAGGGCGCGGACGTGGCGTTGGTCACGACGAAGGGCTTTCGCGACCTGTTGGAGATCGGCCGCCAGATCCGGCCGCACATGTTCGACCTGCAAAAGGACTTCCCGCCGCCCCTGGTACCGCGCCAGCGACGCTTGGAAGCGGAAGAGAGGGTGATGGCCGACGGCCGGGTGCTGCGGCCGCTGGGCGAGGGCGAGGTGCGACGCACCGTTGCCGCGGTCAGGGCGACGCGGCCCGGCGCGATCGCCGTGTGCTTCCTGTTCGCTTTCCGCAATCCGCGGCACGAACAAGAACTGAAGGTGGCGTTGCAGGCGGCGATGCCCGACGTGCCGGTTTCCGTTTCGACCGAGGTGCAGCCGGAGTTTCGCGAATACGAGCGGCTTTCGACAACGGTGCTGAACGCATATCTCCAGCCATTGATGGCCCGGTACATGCGCAGCTTCGAGGACGAGGTGAAGGCGGTGGCCCCGGCGGCGGTGCTGGGCATCAATCAATCGCAAGGCGGCTTGATGTCGCCCGCCCGGGCGCGCCAGTTGCCGATCCGCACTGCCCTCTCGGGTCCGGCCGCCGGCGTGGTCGGCTCCATCGACGCGGCCCGCCAGGCTGGCATGCCCAACGTCATTACGCTGGACATGGGTGGCACCAGCGCCGATGTCTGCCTGGTGCGCGAGGCGGCGGCGGAACTGACCTACGAGCGCTGGATCGAAGGCTATCCGGCGCGACTGGCCAGCGTCGATGTCAATGCGGTCGGCGCGGGCGGCGGCTCCATCGCCTGGTTCGAACGCGACGGGTTGATGAAGGTGGGGCCGGCCAGCGCCGGGGCGCTGCCGGGTCCCGCCTGTTACGGCCAGGGCGGGCAGGATGCCACGGTGACCGATGCCAATCTGGCGCTCGGCCGGCTGTCGCCGCGGGGCCTGCTGGGCGGCGGCATGAAGCTGGATGTGACCGCGGCGCGGGCGGCGCTGGCCGGCCCGGCGGCGCGGCTCGGCTTCGGCATCGAACGTACCGCGCACGGCATCATCGGCATCGTGGTCGCCAACATGGTGCGCGCGCTGCGGGCGATCTCGGTCGAGCGCGGGCACGATCCGCGCGGCTTCGCCTTGCTGGCCTTCGGTGGGGCCGGCCCGCTGCATGCCAGCGACGTGGCGCGCGCGGTCGGCATCCGCCAGGTGCTGGTGCCTCCGGCGCCGGGCATCCTTTGCGCCAAGGGCCTGATCGTTTCGGACCTGCGTGAGAGTTTCGTCGCCAGCGGCGTGACGCCGGTCGACGCGGCCCGGCTGGTGCATATCGCGGGCGAACTGGAGGATCTCGCGCGCCGGGCCGTGGCATGGCTCAGGGGCGAAGGGGTGGCGCCAGAGCAGCAGAGCCTGCAGTTCAGCTTGGACATGCGCTATGTCGGGCAGAATTACGAACTGTCTGTGCCGCTCGACGAAGGGGCGGCGGCGCGGCCCAACGTTGCGGAACTGACCCGGCGTTTCTTCGCCGCGCATGAGCGCAGCTATGGTTACTTCAATCCGGAGGACGCCGTGGAGATCGTGAACTTCCGTCTGACCGCGCTCGGCCGCCTGGAAACGCCGAAGGAGCCGCCGCTGGCACCCGCCACCAGCGAGGCCGCGGCCACGGATAGCCGGCCGGTATCGTTCGACGGCCTGGCCTTCGTCGACACCCCGGTCTATTGGCGCGAACACCTGGCGCCGGGCCATCGGCTGGCCGGTCCCGCCGTGGTCGAGCAGCTCGATGCCACGACGCTGATCTTTCCTGGCGAACGCGGCAGCGTCGATGCCGCGGGCAACCTGATCCTGGAGGTCCGCTCATGAACGAGACCGGCACGTCGCTCGATCCCGTGACGCTGGAGATCATTGCCAACGGCCTGCGCAGCATCACGGACGAAAGCTACATCGCCATCACCAAGGCGGCGTATTCGACCAACATCAAGGAACGGCGCGACCACTCGACCGCGATCATGAGCGCGGGCGGCCAATTGATCGTGCAGGCCGAGCGCTCGCTGCCTATTCATCTGGCCTCGCTGGTCAGCGTCATGGGCTATGTGCTGGCCAAATACCCGCCGTCCGAGATGCATGAAGGCGATATCTTCGTCGCCAACGATCCCTACGCCGCCGGCGGCACGCATCTGCCGGATGTCAACCTGTTCATGCCGGTGTTCGCCGGCAAGAAGCTGTTGGGCTTCGTCTGCAACCTGGCGCATCACGCCGATATCGGCGGCATGGCGCCCGGGTCCATGGCCGGCGGCATGACCGAGATCTACCAGGAAGGCTTGCGCATCCCCGTGGTGCGGCTGTTCGCCAAGGGCGAGCTCAATCGCGACATCCTGGACCTGCTGCTGCTGAATGTGCGGGTTCCACAGGAACGCCGCGGCGACTATTTCGCGCAGGTCGCCGCCTGCCGCCTGAGCCAGCGGCGGCTGCTGGAGATGGTAGGCCGGCATGGCAGCGCCGTGCTGGAAGAGGCGTTCGCCCAGATTCTGGATCGCACCGAGCGGCGCATGCGTCAAGCCATTGCCGGCATCCCCGACGGCACCTACCGCTTCGCCGACGTGCTGGACAACGACGGCATGGGCGCCGTCGACATCCCGATCGTCGTCGAGGTGACGGTCAAGGGCGAGCGCATCCGCTTCGACTTCGCCGGCTCCGGCCCGCAGGTCAAGGGCAATATCAACGTGCCGCTCAATGCCACGCTGTCGGCGGTATACTACGTGCTGAAGGGCATGCTGGACCCCGACATTCCCAACAACCACGGCCTGGTGCGGGTGGTCGAGGTGAGCGCGCCGCCGGCCAGCGTCATCAACGCCGCGTTTCCCGCGCCGGTGGCCGGCCGCGCCAATACCTGCCAGCGCACGGTCGACGTGCTGATCGGCGCGCTGGCGCAGGCGCTGCCGGAACAGGCGGTGGGCGCCGCCAACGGCGCCAACACCACGGCGGTGTTCTTCGGCAACGATCCCCGGCACGGCAACCGTCCCTATCTCTATCTGGAGACGCTGGGCGGCGGCTTCGGCGGACGCGCGGGCAAGGACGGCAAGGACGGCGTGCAGGTGCACATCACCAACACCTCCAATCTGCCGGTGGAGGCGATCGAGATGGAGTACCCGCTGCTGGTCGAAAGCTACGGCCTGATCGAGGACTCGGGCGGGGCCGGCCGGCAGCGCGGCGGCCTGGGCCTGCGCCGGGTGGTGCGGCCGGTCGGCCATGCCACGGTGTTCAATGGCATGGGCGAGCGCTTCGTGCATCGCCCGTGGGGGATCTTCGGCGCCGAGGCGGGCGGTACCGGCCGCTTCGTTCTGCTGGGCGCCAACGGCGACGAGACGGCGCTGCCGGACAAGCCGACCAGCATCGTCGTGCCGCCGGAACAGGCGGTGGTGGTAGAGACGCCGGGCGCCGGCGGCTATGGCCCGCCGGCCGAGCGCGAGGCGCGATTGCTGGAGCAGGACTGGCAGACGGGCAAGTTCAGCCGCGACTACCTGATGAAGCATTACGGCTACCGCCCGCCGGCGGAGCCCGGCCACGGCGATGACTGACGAACGCAGCTACCCGGCGCGGCCCTTCGTCGGGGTGGGCGTGGTGGTGTTTCAGGCCGACCGGGTGTTGTTGATCCAACGCGGCAAGCCACCGCGACTTGGCCAATGGAGTTTGCCAGGCGGCGTGCAGGAGGTGGGTGAGACGGTGCACGAAGCAGCCCGGCGCGAGGTGCGTGAGGAAGCGGGCGTCGAGATCGACATCCTGGGCCTGATCGACGTGGTGGACTCGATCCGCCACGACAACACCGGGCGAGTGCAGTTCCACTACACCCTGGTCGACCTGGCGGCGGAATGGCGGGCCGGCGAGGCGACGGCCGGCAGCGATGCGATGGCGGCACGCTGGACCGCGCTTGCGGAGATCGGCGGATTGGGCCTGTGGGCCGAGACGGTGCGCATCGTGCGCCAGGGCGAAGCGATGCGCGGCTCGCCCCAACGCAAGCTCAGCCGATGAGCGCGCGCTCCAGGAAATCCAGCCGGTCCTGGCCCCAGAACGGCTCGTCGCGGTAGACATACCACGGCACGCCGAATACGCCGCGCGCGACCGCCTTGTCGGTGTTGGCGGCATAGGCGGCCTGGCAGGCCGGGGTTTCGGCTTCCGCCAGGATCTGCGGCCCTGGCAGGCCCACGCGCCCGATGGCGGCGCGCAGCACCGTCGGGTCCGCGACATTCTCCTGGCGCTCCCACACGCAAGCGCCGAGCGCGTTGCCGAGCGCGAGTGCGTCATGGCCAAGCCGTGCCGCCGCGACAATGCAGCGGCCGGCCAGGCGGTCGTCCACCGGAAAGAACGCAGGCTCGATGTTCATCCGGCGCATGCCCAGATGGCGGCGCCAGCGCGCCAATTCGACCAGTCGATAGGCCTTGCGCGCCGGGTGCCGCTGCGCCAACGGCAGCCCACCGGTCGCCGGCAGCAGCAGGCCGCCTTCGACCGGCTTGATCGCCACCGCCAAGTCGGACCGGCGACGGAGCGCGGTGAAGCGCTCGGCGCCCAGATAGCAATAGGGCGAGGCGGGCGTCATGTAGTAGGTCACGGCGTCAGCCATCGCCTGGGGATCCTTGTCGCCTGGAAACAAGCGGGGCGCCGCCAGGGCGCCCCGCCGCCGAACAGCGCGCTAGCCCCCCGCGCCTACTTCTCGAACACCACCTCGACGCGTCGATTCTGCGCTTCCTTGGTGCCCTTCTTGGTCTTCACCGCAAGTGCCGTGTCACCCTTGGTCGACGACTTGATCGCGCCGAAGCCCACGCCTTCGGCGATCAGCGCCGAAGCCACGGTCTGCGCACGATCCAATCCCAGGGCCTGGTTCTTCTTGGCACTGCCGACGGTGTCGGCATGGCCGATCAGTTGCACTGTCTTCGGCTTGGCGGTCTTGAAGTCCGCTGCGATCTTCTTGATTTCCGCCTTGGCGGCGGCGGTCAGGTCGCTGCTGGCGAAATCGAAGTAGATCGAATACTTGCCTGCCACCGGGGCCGGGGCCGCCGGAGCGGGCGCGGCCGCGGCCGCGGCCGCGGCCGGCTTGAACTGCAGCACACGCATCGCCGCTTCGAAATCGTTCTTGCAGGCATCGATGTCGGCCTTCTGGAAGCCTTCGGCTTCCTGCTCCAGCCAGCAATCGAACTTGGCCTGCGCCAGGGCGCCGGCGCGCGGCTCGCCCGTACGGCCGTTGCCGTCCAGTGCGGTCAACAGACGCGCGCGGGCTTTGCCCAGCTCATCGGCCTTGGCGGCAGACAGGTCGCGGCTCGCCACTTCGTCGGGCAACACGGTCTTGCCCGCGCTCACCGCTTGCGCCTTGTTGTAGAAGTGCGCGGCGTTAAGCCAGTCGAATTGAGCGCGCTCCGAATCGCCCTCTTCCAGGTAGTTGGCGAGCAGGGCTTCGGCGAACGGCCCACCCGTCGTGCTCATCTTGCCCAATTCGGCGCGATCCCACGTCGTGCACGCGCCCAAGCTGGCGACGAGCGAACCCGTCACGACCAAGCGCATCAGCCCCTGCATTTCCACCCCCTGCATCACAGGCCACAGCCGCCGCCCCGGGCGGCCAGCCATCAAGATTACCCATAATCGATAGGGAGATAAACCCCCAAGCCCTGGTCGATGCCCAGAGACGCAGCTTGGCCGATCGGCGATGAAGGGGGTGCTAACCGCCGATTTCGCCGCCGCCCTTCCGCACCACCGCCACGACCGAGGGGCGCGGCGGCATGCCCGGCTTGAAGTCGGGCCAGCGGGTGCTCGGCGTCTCGAAGGTCGAGCCCGGATCCTCGCCCGGATGCTGGATAGCCAGGAATACCGTCTTGCCGTCCGGCGTGAAACATGGACCGCAAACTTCGGCCCCCGTCGGCGCTTGGTAGAACAGGCGGGTCAGCGCGCGCCCCTTGCCGGTCGTGTCCGCTGCATACAGGCCATCGGCGACGTCGGCCGCCGTCGGCGCGCCATCGGTCGCAATCCAGATGCGTCCCTTGGCGTCGAAGGCGCAGTTGTCCGGGCAGGATAGCCAGCCATGCTCGCTGGTGGCACGGTGATAGCGCGCGCCGGCATCCACCCCCGGTTTGCCGGCCAACAGAAAGATGTCCCACCTGGCTTCGGTCGCCGCATGGTCCATGTCGGCGGGGCCGTTGCCGGGTGGAATGATCTCCACGACATGGCCATGCGCGTTGGCGGCGCGCGGATTGGCCTTGTTCACCTGGTCGGTCTTGCGCTCGGCGTTGTTGGTCAGGGTGACATAGACCCGGCCGTTCACCGGGTTGGGCTCGACGTCCTCCGGCCGGTCCATCGGCGTCGCCTTCAGCAGGTCGGCTGCCTTGCGCGTGTTGATCAGGATGTCAGCCTGGCTGGCGAAGCCGTTTTCCGAGATGAGTGGACCCTGGCCATGCACCAGCGGCATCCAGATGACCTTGCCATCGTCGGCGAACTGCGCGACGAACAGGGTGCCTTCGTCCAGCAGCCGGCTGTTGGCGGCCGGGTTGGCGGCGTCGTACTTGGCCGCGCTGACATATTTGTAGACGTAGTCGAAGCGCTGGTCGTCGCCCTGGTAAACCACCAGGCGCCCGTCCTTGTTGACGATGCTATGCGCGCCCTCATGCTTGAACCGGCCGAGGCCCGTATGCTTGACCGGCGTGCTGGCGGGCTCGTAGGGGTCGATCTCCACCACCCAGCCGAAACGGTGGGGCTCGTTCGGCTCCTTCTCGACATTGAAGCGGTCGAAGTGGCTGGCCCAGCCATACCAGCTGTTCTGGCTGATGCCGTAGCGCTTGTACGCCTCGGCCTCTGGCAGCTTCGCGGCATCGCCGCCGAAATAGCCGTTGAAGTTCTCCTCGGCCGTCAACAGCGTGCCCCAGGGGGTCACTCCGCCCGCGCAGTTGTTGAGGGTGCCGAGCACGCGGGTCCCGGTCGGATCGGCGCTGGTCTTGAGCTTGGCATGGCCAGCCGCCGGCCCGCTCAGGCGCATCGGCGTCTGGCCGGTGATGCGGCGGTTGTACTTGCTGTTCGCCACCACCTGCCAGCGGCCCTTCACCCTCTTGATCTCGACGATGCTGACGCCGTGCGCCGCGAGTTCCACCTTCGCCTGCTCCTTGCTGGTCTTCAGGTTGGCGGTGCGGCCCGAGCCCAGGCCGGCGAACATCAGATTGCTGTTGGTGTATTCGTGGTTGACCACCAGCAATCCGTGCGCGGAGTTCTGCGAGCCGCGCGGCAGCGGCAGATAGCCGATGAAGTCGCAATTATAGCCGAACTGCTTCACCTGTCCGGCCGCGGTCAGCTTGGCCGGGTCGAAGGCTGGCGCGTCGGCCGCCAGCCTGTCGCCCCAGCGCACCATCACTTGCCGTTCGTAGCCTTCCGGCACATGGTCGGTGGTGTCGAGCGAGTGCGGGATTTCCTTGAACGCGAGGCTGGAAGGACCGGCCGCTTGCGCCATTGCTTGGCGGCCCAAGGGCATCGACGCCAGTGCCCCCAGCACGCCAGCCGCGGCCAGTCCCTTCAACGCCAGGCGACGCTCGATGAGCTGTCCGATGCTGGGGGCGGATGACGGATTGACGCCCACGTCCTCACTGGCGTCGATCGGCAAGTGCGCTTCAGCGGTGGTGTGGCGCTCGTCCATGGGCAACTCTCGGTGGCCGGAGGTCTCAGCACTTCATCCTACAGAATTATGACGCTTCGGGTGCTGCGTCGTGTCACTTGTGTTCAGCCTGCATCGAGCAGGCGCTGCGCCGTGCGAATCAGGATCGCATGCCGTCTGGCCAGCGCCGACATGTCGTCCGCGTAGCCGCCGCCGATCACGCCCGCGACCGGCAGGCTCCGTTGCCGACAGGCCGCCAAGACGACCTGGTCGCGGCGTGCCAATCCTTCGTCGCTGAGCGCCAGTCGCCCCAAACGGTCGTCCGCGTGCGGATCGACGCCAGCGTTGTAGAACACCAGATCAGGCCGGTACCGGCGGAAAAGGCCGGCCAGTTCATGCTCGAGGATGGCCAGGTAACTGCTGTCGTCCGCGCCCACCGGCAGGCCCACATCGCGATCGCTTGCGCGCTTGCGTACGGGGTAGTTCTTTTCGCAATGCATGGAGAAGGTAAAGACGCTGTCATCGGTTTGAAAGATCGCCGCCGTGCCGTCGCCCTGGTGCACGTCGAGGTCGATCACGAGCACGCGCCGCGCCAATCCAAGGGCCTGCAGCGCGCGGGTCGCCACCGCGACATCGTTGAACACGCAATAGCCCGCGCCGCCGCGACGATCGGCGTGGTGGCTGCCGCCAGCGGTGTTGCAGGCAATGCCGTGCGCCAACGCCAGTTCGGCCGCCAGCATCGTTCCGCCGACCGCCAGCCTGGCGCGGTCCACCAGACTGCGGGTCAGCGGCAGGCCGATCCGCCGCATGGTTTCGGGTGGCACGCTCAGCTTCAGGATGCCGCCGACGTAGTCAGCGGCGTGCACGCGCTCAAGGCAAGCTTCGCTGGCGGCTTGCGGTGCATGGGTATTGGCCGCCTCGGCCAGGCCGCTCGCCCTGAGTTCGGCCATCAGTCGGCCGAACTTCTCCATCGGAAAGCGGTGCCCCGCCGGCAGCCGCGTGGCATAGGCCGGATGGTGCACGATCGGCAGCCGCATGGCTGCGCTAGCCAGTCTGCCGCAATATCGCCGCCAGACGCCGGGCCGAGGGTTCCAGCCAAGCCGCATCCAGGCTGACTGAGAAATGTCCCTTGCGGGCCAGGCGCACGTTCCCAGGCGGCACACCCCAGTCCTGGATCACTCGCCGGGCGTCGTCGTAATGCGCGATGTGGTCGACGGTGCCCATGGCAACCACGATCCGGCTGGGATCCAGCGTTGGTGCCGCGACGGGATCGACCAGCGGCAGCCAGCGCTCCAGATCGCTCGGCCGCCAGCCGTGCCGCGCCAGGGCCTGCGGCAGGCCGATCCGCACGGTCAGCGCGCTCTCCAGCGCGATGCGCCGGAGGCCGCCGCCCGGCGCGATCAGCAATGCCGCATCCGGCCGTGCGGCTGCCGGCAGCGCTGCCGCGACGCTGAGTGCCTTTTGCGCGCTCAATGCTCCCAGGCTGATGCCGCCGATGCCGACCGGGCCGCCGCCCTGCCCGCGCGCCCACGCGGTCAGGATCGCCGCCTCCATGACGGTCGCCTGCATGTAGTCGAGCAGGCCCAACGGGGCCGTCGCCAGCACCTGCTCGCCGCCGAACCAGCCCGCCTCGCAGCGCCGGCCATGCCACAGGCCTTCATGCTGGATCACCCGGAGGCCCTGCTGCGCCAGCATGTTGGCCACATCGCGGGTCTGCGGCCAGATGTCCATCTCGACGCCGATGCCGTGCAAGAAGACCACGGTCGGCGGGTTGGGCACCGCCAGCGGCTCATAGACCTTGGCCCAGCAGGGCGGGCTCAGGGCAGGCGCTGGAAGATTGAGCCAATAGACCCGCAGGTCCTTGCGTTCGATCGCATGGCTGCGGGCGACGGCCGGCATCGGCCGGGGCGGCGCGAAGGCGTCCGCGCCAGCCGTCAATCGCGCGCCATGCCGCGCCTCCAGATCCGCCAGGCTGGCGATGCGCCAGTTGACCGGCGGTATTGCCGCGGCCCAGAGCGCGGGCAGGAAACGCCGGCGTTCCGCCGCCAGGCGGAAGGCAGCCAGTCGACGCTGGCGTTCCAGGCGTTTGAGCTCGCGCTGGCCGGGCTCGTTGGCAGCGAACATGGCTGCCCGCCAGTTCGCTGCCGCCACGTCGTGTTGAAGTTTTCGCTCATGCACGCGAGCCACGATCTGGTCGAGCGAGGACAGCCGCCCCAGCTCCGGCAATGCCTGACGAAAACGCGCGACCTCGCCCTCCGCCGCCACGGCCGCAGCCCAGGCGCGCGACATCGGAAACAGCCACTCCGTCAAGGCCGTCGTGGCGACTTCGTCGAACCAGGGCCGGTAGAGCGAAGCACCCAGCAGACGCCCGACCGGCTGTCTCGCCACGGGGCGGGCGGTCTGCGAGCCAGGCCTGATCTTGCGCAGCGACATTGTCCGCTTAATGTGGACAGTGCGGCAGGGTGCCGCAAGGGGGCGGCCCGCGGCCACCACGCAAGCCCGGAACAGTCGGAGGTCGTTCGCCGGCCATGTCACACGACCCAGCCGGCGCTAGTCCGCGTATCAGCCACGCCCGGGTGTGGCAGTTGGCCCTGCCGATCATCGTCTCGAATGCCACCGTGCCGCTGCTGGGCGCGGTGGACACCGCCGTGATCGGGCATCTGCCGGGGGCGCACTATCTGGGCGGCGTCGCGGTTGGTGCCACGATCTTCAATTTCCTCTATTGGAGCAGCAACTTCCTGCGCTTCGGCACCAGCGGCTTCGCTGCCCAGGCGTTCGGCGCGCAGGATGGCGAGGAAACGCGGGCGAGCCTGGCCCGGGCGCTGCTGCTGGCCCTCGGCATTGGCCTGGCAATTCTGCTGTTGTCCCAGCCAATCCTTTGGCTGGGCCTGTGGGCGATCGATGCTAGCGCCGAGGTCGAGACGCAAGCGGCGCTCTACTTCCAGATCCGCGCGCTCTCCGCGCCGGCCGCGTTGGGGCATTTCGCGTTGAACGGCTGGCTGATCGGCATGCATCGCACGCGCGCGGTGCTGCTGATGCAGCTTGCCACCAACGGCAGCAACGCCGGGCTGACGCTGCTGTTCGTGCTGGGCTTCGGCTGGCAGGTGCCGGGGGCGGCGCTCGGCACCGTGCTGGCGGAGTATCTCGGCCTTGCCTATGGGCTGCATCTTTGTCGTCCGGCCGTGGCGGCACTGCCAGGCAGGCTGAGCTGGGGGGCAGTGCTCAGGGCGGATCGGCTGTTGCGCACCTCCCGGGTCAACTTCGATATCTTCCTGCGCACGCTTTGCCTTGTGGTCGCTTTTTCCCTGTTCACCGCGGAGGGAGCGCGGGCCGGCGATGCCACCCTGGCGGCCAACGCCATACTGATGCAGCTTCTGCATATCGCGACCTACGCGCTCGACGGTTTCGCCTCGGCGGCGGAAGCCTTGGTCGGCGCGGCCATCGGCCAGCGCGACCGCGCGGCGGCGGGCCGGGCGGTACGGCTGGCGGCGCTATGGGGTCTGGGGACCGCCTGCGGCTTTTCCCTGCTGCTGGGGCTGGGCGGCATGCTGGCGGTGCAATTGTTCACCAGCGTTGCGGAGGTGCGTGAGCCGGCGGCGGTGTACCTGCCGTGGGTTGTCGTGCTTCCGCCGCTTGGCGTCTGGGCCTACCTGTTTGACGGGGTGTTCGCCGGCGCGTCGCGCAGTGCCGACATGCGCAACACGATGGCGTTGGCGCTGGCAATCTTCCTGGCCGCGCTCTACGGCTTGCCGGATTGGCTGGGCAACCACGGCCTGTGGCTGGCGCTAGCGCTCTTCCTGGGGGTGCGCGGGCTGGGCCTGGCGGTACGGTTTCCAGCCCTCCTGCGTGCCATCCCGCCGGCTACATCGTAGCGCCGACCACCCACGGCACGAACTCGTCGTCACCGAAGCCCAGCAGTTCGCTCTTGGTCTTCTCGCCCGATGCGGTGCGCAGGATCTGCTGGAAAATCGCCTCGCCCATTTCGGCGACGCTTCGCTCGCCGTCCACCACCAGGCCGCAATTGATGTCCATGTCCTCAGCCATGTGCCGGTAGAGGGCCGTGTTGGTGGCGAGCTTGAGCGAGGGCACCGGCTTGCAGCCGAACACCGAGCCGCGCCCGGTGGTGAAGCAGCAGATGTTGCAACCGCCGGCGACCAGGCCGGTGACGCTTGCCGGATCGTAGCCGGGCGTGTCCATGAACACGAAGCCCTTGGCCGTGATGGCCTCGGCATAGCGGTAGACCGCGGTCAGGTTGGTGGTGCCGCCCTTGGCCGCGGCGCCCAGTGATTTCTCCAGGATGGTGGTCAAGCCGCCGGCCTTGTTGCCGGGTGAGGGATTGTTGTTCATCTCGCCGGCATTGCGCTTGGTGTAGTCCTCCCACCAGCGGATACGCTCGATCAGGGCCTCGCCCACCTGGCGAGTGACGGCGCGCCGGGTCAGCAGGTGCTCGGCGCCATAGACCTCGGGCGTTTCCGCCAAGACCGCAGTGCCGCCGTGACGCACCAGCAGGTCGGCCGCGGCGCCCAGCGCGGGATTGGCGCTGATGCCCGAATAGGCGTCCGAGCCGCCGCATTCGAGCGCCAGGCACAGCGCGCTCGCCGGAACCGGCCGACGCTCTGCCCGATTGGCGGCCGGCAGCATTTCCTTGAGCCGCGCGATGCCCGCCTTGACGGTCGCCGTGGTGCCACCTGTCTCCTGGATGGTCAGGGCGCCGAGGCGCTCGGACAGCGCGATCTTCTCGTTCTTCAACAGCGCGCCCACCTGGTTCGCCTCGCAGCCCAGGCCCACCACCAGTACGCCGGCGAAGTTCGGATGCCGGGCATAGCCGGCGATGGTTCGTTGCAGCGTCTCGTAGCCTTCGCCGGAACTGGCCATGCCGCAGCCGCTGCCGTGGGTCAGCGCCACCACGCCATCGACATTGGGGAACTCGGCCAGCCGCTCGGGCATGAAATGCTGGGCAATGTAGCGCGCCACCGTGGCCGAGCAGTTCACGGAAGTCAGCACGCCAAGGTAATTGCGAGTGGCGATCCGGCCATCGGCGCGCACGATGCCCTGGAAACTGGCACCGTGCTGCTCCGGCATGTAGTCGGTCGGCCTGGCGCCTTCGCCATACTGGTAGTCGCGCGCGAAATCATGCATCTCGACATTGTGCGTGTGCACATGCTGTCCGGGCCCGATGTCGGTGCTGGCGAAGCCGATGATCTGGTCGTACTTGCGCACCGGCTCGCCTTGCGCGATCGGGCGGGTCGCCAGCTTGTGGCCTGGCGCGATGTGCTGGGCGGCGCTGACCTGTTCGCCGGCGATGGGCGTGCCCGGCAGGATGTCGGTCCGCGCCACGACCACGTTGTCGCGGGCGGCAAGGCGAATGGTCAACGGCTGCGGCTGGCTCATGCGCGCCCCCTTTCGGCTCGAACCCGGCGACAGCTTAGCAAGCCGGGACCGCCGGCTCACGAACTGTTGTAAGGGCGGCCTGGCCCAACGTTGGCCAGCGGCCGCGCGGTGCCCTATGTTCCCTGGCAATCGCCGAACCTTGCGGAAAGGCCCGGGGCATGAAACGCGCGATCGTGGTGGCAGCGCTGATCTGCGGACTGACCGGATCGGCGCTGGCGGCCGGCTCGAATACCCTGTCGAGCCAGCCGGCGGCCGAGGATCCCGACTGGCTGCAGGCCAAGGCGGCGATCCAGGCCCGGCAATACGAACAGGCCGTGCCGCAGCTGCAAAAAGTCGTGGCCAAGGACGCCAGCAATGCCGACGCCTTCAACTATCTCGGCTACACCCATGCCCGGGCGGACAAGGCGCAGGAGGCGCTCGACTACTACAACAAGGCGCTGGCCATCAGCCCGAAGCACCGCGGCGCCAACGCCTATCTGGGCGAATTGCACCTGAAGATGGGCAACCTGCCGGCGGCGGAGGACCGGCTCAAGGTGCTGGACGGCGCCTGCTTTTTCGGTTGCGCCGAATACGACATACTGAAAGCCACGATCGCCGAGTACAAGGCAACCGGCAAGTTCGTCAGCCGCAAGTAGCGCGCCCCTGGCGGCGGACGGCGGCGGGCCAGACGAGGAACCGCATGCCGCTCGATCCGCAGGTGCAGGTCGTGCTCGACCTGGTCAAGAAGGCCAACTATCCGCAGTTCTACGAGCTGAGCCCGGCCGAGGCGCGCGCGCTGTTCGACCGGACGGCACCGGTGCTGGATGTCAAGCCGGAGCCGATCCACGGCCGCGCCGACCGACCGATTCCGAGGCCGGCCGGCTCGTTGACGGTGCGGGTCTTCACCCCTTTCCTGCCCGACCCCGCCGCACCGCTGCCCTTGCTTCTGTTCCTGCATGGCGGCGGCTGGGTGATCGGCAGCCTCGACTGCTACGACGCGATGTGCCGGGTGCTCGCCAAGCGAGCCGACTGCATCGTCGTCTCGGTCGACTATCGCCTGGCGCCCGAGGCGCGGTTTCCGGCCGCCCCAGCCGATTGTCTGGCCGCCTACGAGTGGCTGCTGGCCAATGCCGGGAGCCTGGGCGGCGACCCTGGGCGGATCGCCATCGCCGGCGATTCGGCGGGCGGCAACCTGGCCGCCGTCACCGCCCAGGCGGTGGCCCGCAAGGGCGGACCGCAGCCCGTCCTGCAGGTGCTGATCTATCCGGTCACCGCCGGCATGCTCGATGCGCCCTCGCACCTTGCCTGTGCCGAGGGCTATCTCCTGACCCGGCGCACCATGCAGTGGTTCTATGACCACTATGCACCGGCGCCCGCCGACCGGCGCGATCCCCGCCTGGCGCCGTTGCTGGCGCGCGAACTGACGGGGTTGCCTCCCAGCCTGGTCATCGTTGCCGAGTTCGACCCCCTGCACGACGAGGGCGTGGCCTATGCCGAGGCGCTGAAGGCGGCCGGCAATCGCGTCATCCTCAGCGATTACGCCGGCATGGTGCACGGCTTCTTCTCGCTCTCTGGCGTGCTGGACAGCGGCCGGCAGGCGCTGGCGCAGACCGTCGCGGCATTGCGCACCGCCTTCGGCGCGGGGTAGACCCAGCGGGGCTGGGGCCCGTAGCTCAATTGGTCAGAGCCGGCCGCTCATAACGGTCTGGTTGCAGGTTCGAGCCCTGCCGGGCCCACCATCGCCAATCGGTTTGTGGATCAGTGATTTAGCGAATTCACGCTTAAGCAAAACCGGGCACTGTGATGTGACGATTGCGTGACGGCGTGGTCCTCCCCCTGAGAAGTGGTCTGCCCTGAACTCTGTCTTTTGACATGAAGGAGGACTGCAATGCCGAAGAAGAGGCACAAGCCTGAAGAGATCGTCACGAAGCTGCGTCAAGCCGACGTCCTGATATCGCAGGGGCAAGACATCGCTGATGTGATCCGCCAGATCGGTGTGAGCGAGGTCACGTATTACCGGTGGCGCCAGGAGTAAGGCGGGCTGAAGACCGAGCAGGTCAAGCGCCTGAAGGAGCTCGAAACGGAGAATAGCCGTCTGCGCAAAGCGGGCTCCGACCTGGCGCTGGATAAGCTGATTTTGCAGGAGGCTGCCCGGGGAAACTTCTAAGCCCCCCGCGTCGCCGCGCCTGTATCGAGCAGGTCCGAGAAGTCATGCATGTCTCCGAGCGTCGCGCCTGTGCGGCGCTCGGGCAGCACCGCTCGACACAGCGCAAGATCCCACGGGGCCGTGATGACGAAGAGCGGCTCACCGCCGACACCATCGCTCTGGCCAGGCTGTATGGCCGCTACGGCTATCGCAAGATCGCAGGCCTGCTGGAGCAGGCGGGCTGGCTGGTCAACGACAAGCGGGTGGAGCGGATCTGGCGACGTGAGGGACTGAAAGTCCCACACAAACAACCCAAGCGCAGCCGGCTCTGGCTGGCGGACCGATCATGTATCCGGCTGCGGCCGGAGCACCGCAATCACGTCTGGTCCCACGACTTTGTCGAGGACCGCACCCATGATGGACGGAAGTATCGAATGCTCAATGCGATTGACGAGTTCACCCATGAATGCCTGGCGATCCGGGTCGCCCGCAAGCTCAAGGCCATCGATGTCATCGACGTGCTGTCCGATCTGTTCATCCTGCGCAGCGTCCCTGGTCACATCCGATCCGATAATGGGCCGGAGTTCGTGGCCAAGGCTGTGCAG
>VGEV01000006.1 GCA_016869175.1 Alphaproteobacteria bacterium | reverse complement strand
ACCCGCAAATACGTCCGCGAGGAGGTGCTGGAGGAGCGGTTCACGGAACTGCTCGGCCGGCTGCGCTTCGACGACGAGGTGCTGGGCTGGGTGCGCGAGGCGCTTCAGGCCAGCCATGCCGACGAGCGACGCGAGCACGAGGCCGCCATCGAGCGGCTGCGCGCCGAGCACAAGCGGCTCGGCGAGCGCATCAACGCCATGTACATCGACAAGCTCGACGGCAAGATCGGCGGCGACTTCTACGACCGCTTCGCCGGCGAATGGCGCGAGGAGCAACTGCGCCTGCAACGGGAGATCGACCGGCACGAGACCGCCGAGCAGTCTTACATGGACGAAGGCGTGCAGCTTCTCGAACTGGCGCGGAACGCGCAGCGGCTGTTCGAGCGCCAGGAACCGCGCCAAAAACGCCGCCTGCTCAATTTCGTACTATCGAACTGCTCCTGGGCGGACGGCGAGATGACCGCCACCTTCCGCCAACCTTTTGATCTGTTGGCGGAAACCACCGCCATCGCGGCCCGCCAAGAGGCGGTGCCAATGGCCAATTCGGGCAAAAGTGAGATTTGGCTGGGGGACATGGATTCGAACCACGACCGCTCGGTCCAGAGCCGAGAGTTCTACCGTTAAACTATCCCCCAACGGCAACCGGTGCCGGGTAATTAGGTCGGCCGCTCCGCCCTTGTCAACGCCGGGACCGGGCGCCATCCCTGGCTTGCACTGGCCAACCGGGCGCCGCATTCTAGGCGGCAAGCAAGAAGATAACGGCGTCGGTTGGAGGCTCGGCGGCAAGTGGCGAGGGCGGATGGCATCGTGGCTGGCGCCGCAAGCGAGCCGCCGGCGACCGCGGACCCCTGGGCCGATCGTCAAGCCGTGGCCCGGCATACCTACGCGGCGCTCGATCTTGGCACCAACAACTGTCGGTTGCTGGTCGCCCGGCCGGCCCGCCAGGGCTTTCGGGTGGTGGAGGCGTTTTCGCGGATTGTCCGGCTGGGCGAAGGCCTGCAGGCGACTGGCCGACTGTCGGACGGCGCCATGCAGCGCACGCTGGAGGCCTTGCGCATCTGCGCCGAGCGCATGCGCCGGCGCGGTGTCGACCGGGCGCGCTGCGTGGCCACGGAAGCCTGCCGTCAGGCGGCCAATGGCGCGGAATTCTTGGCTTGCGTCGAGGCCGAGACCGGTCTGCGCTTCGATGTCATTAGTTCGGCCGAGGAGGCGCGGCTGGCGGTGGCGGGCTGCGCGCCTCTGATCGACCCGCTGGCGGATCATGTCCTGGTGTTCGACATCGGCGGGGGCAGCACCGAACTGACCTGGTTGTCGGGGGCGGGCGAGGCGGAACCAGCCTGGCTCTCCATCCCGTGCGGGGTGGTCTCGCTCTGCGAGCAGTATGGCGGCCAGACCATCTCGGCCGCGACCTACCGGGCCATGGTGGACGGCGTCGAGCATCGCCTGCGCCCGTTCGCCGAACGCTGGCGGCCGGACGGCGAACGGGAACTGGGGCGGCTGCAGATGCTGGGTACCTCCGGCACCGTGACGACGCTGGTTGGTATCCGGCTTGGATTGCCGCGCTACGATCGCCGGCGGGTCGACGGCCAGTGGCTGGAGGTGCGCCAGGCGTTGGGCATCGTCCGCCGCTTGCGCGCGATGACGTTTGCCGAACGCGCCGCGGAGCCCTGCATCGGCTGCGAACGGGCCGACTTGGTGGTGGCGGGCTGCGCCGTGTTCGAGGCGATCTGCCGTACCTGGCCGGTGCCACGCCTGCGGGTGGCCGACCGCGGCGTGCGCGAGGGAGTGCTGCAGGACCTGATGCGCGACAGCGCGAACGGTCACTGGCCGGCGTGAGCGCTGGCGACCGGCGAACGCCATCCTCCCGGCGGTGGCTGGCGCGCCAACAGCGCGATCCCTACGTGGTCCAGGCGCGGCGTGCCGGCTATCGCAGCCGGGCGGCGTTCAAGCTCGCGGAACTGGACGATCGCTTCGGCTTTCTGCGGCCGGGTGGCCGGGTCCTGGACCTGGGCGCGGCGCCGGGCGGCTGGGCGCAAGTGGCGGCGGAACGGGTGGCTGCCAAATCGGGGCAAGGCGTCGTGGTGGCCGTCGACCTGCTGGCGATGCCGCCGCTGCCCGGGGTTTCGGTGTTGACGCTCGATGTCAGCCTGCCGGCCAGCGAAAGCGCCATCCGCCAAGCGCTGGGCGGCGCGGCGGACGTGGTGCTGAGCGACATGGCGCCCAATGCCAGCGGTCATGCGGGGGTCGATCACCTGCGGATCGTTGCCCTGGTGGAACAGGCGGCGGAGCTTGCCTGGCGTCTCCTGCGGCCAGGCGGGGTGTTCGTCGCCAAGGTGCGGCAGGGCGGCGCGGAAGGCGACTTGCTGCGCCGACTGAAGCACGCCTTCGCCAGCGTGCGCCACGCCAAGCCCAAGGCCAGCCGAGCCGAGTCGGCCGAGGTCTACTTGGTGGCGCAGGGCTTCCGGCCGGCGCGCGAGGGCGAACCGGCGACTTGACTGGCGGGGGGTGTCCCGTATCTTCCGCCGGCCACGGGGCACATGGGCAGGCAGTCGGGGGGTAGCGGTGCCGCTCGCGTTCGTATTTCCCGGTCAGGGCTCTCAGGCGGTAGGCATGGGCAAGGCCCTGGCCGAGGCCTTCGCGCCCGCGCGCGAGGTGTTCGAGGAGGTTGACGAGGCATTGTCGCACCGCCTGTCGCGTCTGATGTTCGACGGGCCGGAACCGGACCTGACACTGACGGAGAACGCGCAGCCGGCGCTGATGGCCGTCAGCTTGGCGGTGGTGCGTGTGCTGGAACGCCAGGGGGGACTGCGGCTCGGCACGGCACTGCGCTTCGTCGCCGGCCATTCGCTGGGCGAGTATTCGGCGCTGGCGGCGGCCGGGGCCATCTCGCTGGCCGACGCGGCGCGGCTGTTGCGGCGACGCGGCCAGGCCATGCAGCAGGCGGTACCGGTCGGGGTTGGCGCCATGGCCGCGCTGCTCGGGGCCGAGATCGAGGTTGCGCGCGCGGTGGCGGAAGCCGCCGCGGGGTCGGACGTCTGCCAGGTCGCCAACGACAATGCGCCCGGCCAGATCGTGCTGAGCGGCCACGCCGTGGCCATCGAACGGGCGCTGGAAATGGCCAAGGAACGCAAACTGAAGGCGATCCGCCTGCCGGTCAGTGCGCCGTTCCATTGCCGGCTGATGGCGCCGGCGGCCGAGGTTATGGCCGAGGCGATGGACAAGATCGCGTGGCGCGCGCCGGTGGTGCCTGTGGTCTGCAATGTGGAGGCACGGGCCGCCAGCGACCCGGCGGAATTGAAGGCCCTTTTGGTCCGCCAGGTAACCGGCTTGGTGCGCTGGCGCGAGAGCGTGCTGTTCATGAAAGACCAAGGGGTCGACACCTTGGTCGAGGTCGGCGCCGGCAAGGTCTTGAGCGGCATGGTTAAACGCATCGACCGCGAGTTGACGAGCCTGGCGGTGGGCACGCCGCAGGATATCGAAGCCTATGCCAAGGTGGGCTAGGTTCCGTGGACACTGATCTCAGCTAGGCCATGTTCGACCTCACGAACAAACGTGCTCTGGTCACCGGCGCCTCGGGCGGCATCGGTGGCGCCATCGCGCGCGCGCTGCGGGCTGCCGGCGCGGCGGTGGCGCTGTCCGGCACGCGCGAGACGGCGTTGCGGGCGTTGGCGGACGAGCTGGGCGGGGACACGGCCGTCTTGCCGGCCGACCTGGCCGATCCGGCGGCGGCCGATGCGCTGCCCGGCCGGGCCGAGACCGCCCTGGGCGGGCTCGACATCCTGGTCAACAATGCCGGCCTGACGCGCGACAACCTCGCCATGCGGCTCAAGGACGAGGACTGGCAGAAGGTGCTGGACGTCGACCTCACCGCCGCCTTCCGCCTGTCGCGCGCCAGCCTGCGCGGCATGCTGCGCCGGCGCTGGGGCCGGCTGATCAGCATTACCTCCGTGGTCGGCGCCACCGGCAATGCCGGTCAAGCGAACTATGCCGCGGCCAAGGCCGGTTTGGTCGGCATGACCAAGTCGCTGGCCGCCGAAGTGGCCAGCCGCAACATCACCGCCAATTGTGTGGCTCCGGGCTTCATTGCCACGCCGATGACCGAGGCGCTGCCAGAGCCGCAGAAGGAGAAACTGCTGGCGGCAATTCCGGTCGGCCGCTTCGGGGTCGGCGCCGACGTGGCGGCGGCGGTGGTGTTTCTTGCCTCCGAGGAAGCTGCATACGTCACCGGGCAGACGCTGCACGTGAACGGCGGCATGGCGATGCTCTAGCGGCATGGACCGGCTTCTGGCACGCTCACGGGAATTGTGCTACGAAGCCGCGCTTTTTTGCCGTTCGACGCCGCCGTTTGGCCGGTCCAAGCCCAGTAGTAACCTGCACCAGTGCCCACAATTGTACACTCGAGGGAAACAAGGATGAGCGATATCGCCGCGCGCGTCAGGAAGATCGTGGTCGATCATCTCGGCGTCGAGGAAGACAAGGTGGAGGATGAGGCGAGCTTTATCGACGACCTGGGTGCCGACAGCCTGGACACGGTCGAACTGGTGATGGCATTCGAGGAAGAGTTCGGCCTGGAAATCCCGGACGACGCCGCGGAGAAGATTCAGACGGTGAAGGATGCCATCACCTTCATCAAGGAAAACAGCTCCGCCGCCTAGCGTCGACCATGCCAAACGCATCAGGCGAGAGCGCCCGACCGAACCCGCGCGACCGACGGATCGTGATCACCGGGATGGGGCTGGTCACACCCCTGGGGGTGGGCGTCGAGACGGTTTGGCAGCGTCTGCTCGACGGCGAATCGGGGGCGCATGCCATCCAGAAATTCGATACCTCCGATCTGTCTGCGAAGATCGCCTGCGACGTGCCGCGGGGCGCCGCCGCACCGGATTTCAATCCCGACGACTGGGTGGACCCCAAGGAGCAGAGGCGGATCGACGATTTCATCGTCTTCGCCATGGCGGCGGCCGAGCAGGCGTTGACCGACGCCGGCTGGAAGCCGAGCGATCCGGCCGAACGCGAGGCGACGGGCGTGATGATCGGCTCGGGTATCGGCGGTTTGCCGGGCATCGAGGATGGCGCCCTGCTGCTGAAGGAACGCGGGACCCGGCGCGTCAGTCCGTTCTTCATTCCGGGCCGGTTGATCAACCTCTGCTCCGGCCATGTCTCGATCCGCTATGGCTTTACCGGTCCCAATCATGCCGTGGTGACGGCCTGTTCGACCGGCGCCCACGCACTGGGCGACGCGGCGCGCATCATCAAGTGGGGCGATGCCGACGTGATGGTTGCGGGCGGGGCCGAGGCGGCGATCTCGCGCCTGGGCATGGCCGGCTTCGCCGCGTGCAAGGCTCTGTCGACCCGTTTCAACCACGACCCCAAGCGCGCCTCGCGACCCTGGGACAAGCTGCGCGACGGCTTCGTCATGGGCGAAGGCGCCGGCATCGTGGTGCTGGAAGAGCTGGAACACGCTCGCCGGCGTGGCGCCAAGATCTATGCCGAACTGGTCGGCTACGGCATGTCAGGCGACGCCCACCACATCACCGCGCCACCGGAGGATGGGGACGGGGCCTATCGGGCGATGCGCAACGCGCTGCGCGACGCCGGCCTGCCGCCGCAGAGCATCGACTATATCAATGCGCATGGCACCTCGACGCCGCTGGGCGACGAGATCGAAGTCAAGGCGGTTAAGCGGCTTTTCGCCGAACAGGCAATGTCCTTGTCGATGTCCTCGACCAAGTCCTCGATCGGGCACTTGCTGGGCGCGGCCGGTAGCGTAGAGGCCATCTTCACGGCATTGGCCATTCGCGACGGCATCGTGCCGCCAACCCTCAATCTTGACGACCCGTCGGAAGGCTGCGACATCGACTTGGTGCCGAACCGGGCCAAGGAGCGGCCGGTGCGGACGGCAATGTCCAATTCCTTCGGCTTCGGCGGCACCAACGCCTCGATCATCCTGCGGGAGCCGCCGGCCTGAGAATTGTCGGATGCAACGCTGGGCCTGGCGCGTCACGATCGCTTGCTTGCTGCTGGTGTTATACGCGCTGATCGGCTTGGGCGGCTTGGCGCGCGAGTTCCACCGGCCCGGCCCGGCAATCGCGGCGATCACGTTGGTGGTGCCCGCCGGCAGCGGCGCCCGGGCGATCGCGGCCGCCTTGCGCGATGCGGTCGTGCTGCGCCGAGCCTGGGCTTTCCTGGCGGCGGCGGCCTGGTTCGGCGTGGCGGACAAGCTGAAAGCCGGCGAGTACCGCTTCCCCGCCGCCCTCACCCCGCGCGACGCCTTGGCAATGCTGGTGGCCGGCCAGACCCTGGTCCGCCGGATCACCGTGCCGGAAGGTTTGACGGTCCGGCAGATCATCGCCCTGCTGGAAGCCGCGGAAGGCTTGGTCGGCGAGGTGGCGCCGACGCCGGAGGAAGGCAGCCTGCTGCCGGACATCTATGGCTACAGCCGCGGCGAAAGTCGCGCCGCCCTGTTGCGGCGGATGAACCAGGCCATGCGGCAAGCGCTGGACGAGTTATGGCCGCAACGGCAGGAGGGCTTGCCCTTCAGCGATCCGCGCGAGGCGCTGACGCTGGCCTCCATCGTCGAGAAGGAGACCGCCCGGCCTTCCGAGCGCGCCGTCGTCGCCGGTGTCTTTGTCAACCGGTTGCGCCGCGGCATGCGTCTGCAAGCCGATCCGACTGTCGCCTATGCCGTGAGCCAATGTCAGGGAACGATGTCGCGGCCGCTGGCGCGGGCCGATCTCGACCACCCGAGCCCCTACAACACCTATGTCGTGCCAGGCCTGCCGCCCGGTCCCATCGCCAACCCGGGCCGCGAGGCCATCGCCGCTGCGTTACGGCCGGCGCCGGTGCGTTATCTCTATTTCGTTGCCGATGGCCAAGGCGGCCATGCGTTCGCGGAGTCCTATGCCGAGCACCGTCAGAACGTCGAGCGCTGGCGGCGGCTCAATCAGGATTGAGCGCCTTGGTCGGCAGCGCGCTCGGCTTTGCAGCGCTCTGGCCGGCTCCTATAGTCCGGCCGCTTGCCCGGGTCCTGGGGTAAGCGGGGGGTGGCACACTTGGGTCTCAGCAGCATGACCGGCTTCGCGCGGGCGAGTGGCGTGCATGGCGAATTGCATTGGGCGTGGGAGGCACGCAGCGTCAACGGCCGCGGCCTGGAAGTGCGCTGCCGCCTGCCGACCGGCTATGAGGCGCTGGACGGTCCGCTGCGCGCTGCGGTTGGCAAACGCTTCGCCCGCGGCAACCTTAACCTGACACTCCAAATCGCCCGCGCCGCCGGCGCCACGGCCATCCGGATCAACGAGGAGGCCTTGCAGCGGCTGATCGAGGCGGCACGGATCCACGCCGTCCGGCACCAACTGGAGGCGCCGCGCATCGAGGGCCTGATGGCCTTGCGCGGAGTGGTGGAGGCGATCGAACTGGAGGAGACCGAGGAAGCGCGCGCCGCGCGTGAAGCGGCCCTGCTTGCCGGGCTCGAGGCCGCGCTGGGCGCGCTCGCCAAGGCCCGGGCGGACGAGGGCCGGCATCTGGTTGCGGTGCTGGACCGACTGCTCGTCGAGATGGCGGGACTGGTGCAATCGGCCCGCCAGTTGGCGGCGGCGCAGCCCCAGCAAATTCGCCAGCGCCTGAAGTTGCAGCTCGCCGAATTGCTGCAGGGATCGGCGGCGGTGCCGGAAGATCGTCTGGCCCTGGAGATCGCGCTGCTTGCCACCAAGGCCGACGTGCGCGAGGAGCTGGATCGCCTGGAAGGTCACATCGCCGCGGCGCGCGGCCTAATGGCGGGCGCCGCCGCCGCCGGCCGTCGGTTCGATTTCCTGGCGCAGGAATTCAACCGCGAAGCCAATACCCTCTGCTCCAAATCGGCCGATCCCCAGCTGACGACGATCGGCCTGGATCTCAAGGCCGCCATCGAGCGCTTGCGCGAGCAAGTACAGAACGTCGAGTAGGATCGAGGGTGTCCGCCATCGTCATCCAGCGTCGCGGCCTGATGCTGGTGCTGTCCTCGCCCTCGGGCGCCGGCAAGACCACGATCTCGCGCCGCCTGCTGGACCTCGATCGCGGGCTGAGGATGTCGGTCTCCGTGACGACCCGGCCACCGCGCCCGGCAGAACGACCGGGCATCGACTACCATTTCATCGACGCGGTCGAGTTTAACCTGTTGCTCAATCGCCAGGAGCTGTTGGAGCACGCCAAGGTGTTCGACCATTACTACGGCACCCCGGCGAGACCGGTCGAAGCGGCGATGGCGGACGGCGCCGACGTGCTCTTCGACATCGACTGGCAAGGCACGCAGCAGTTGAAGCAGCGCGCGCGCGACGATCTGGTCAGCGTGTTCATTCTGCCGCCTTCGACGCGCGAATTGGAAAGCCGGCTGCGGCGCCGGGCGCAGGACAGCGCCGAGGTGGTGGCGCGGCGCATGGCACGGGCGGCAGACGAGATCAGCCATTGGGCAGAGTACGATTATATCGTCATCAACGACGACGTCGAGAACTGCCTGGCCCAGGTGCGGGCAATCCTGACCGCCGAGCGGCTGCGGCGGCAGCGTCAGCCGGGCCTGCTGGAATTCGTCAAGGCCTTACGTAGCGGCGCATAGGCCAGCGCCAGCCGGCAGAAGGACTGGACGTCGAGCGACTCGGCACGGGCGGTGGGGGCGATGCCGGCGGCCGCCAGCAAGGCTTCCGGCTCCGCAACCAGTTGCCGCAGCGCCACGCGCAGCATCTTGCGGCGCTGGCCGAAGGCGGCGGCCAGTACGGCGCGCAAGTCCTTGCGATCGGCTGGTGCCAGCGGCGCTTCGCGCGGCAGCAGCTCGACGACGCTCGAACGCACCTTCGGGGGCGGCACGAAGGCGGTGGGCGCCACATCGAACAGCAGGCGCGCCTGGGTCAGCCAATTCACCTGCACCGACAGTCGGCCATGGGCCTTGCCGCCGGGCAAGGCCACCAGCCGCTCCGCCACCTCGCGCTGGAACATCAGCACCAGGCGCTCGAACAGATCCAGCCGGTCGAGCCATTTCAGCAACAATGCCGTGGCGATATTGTAGGGCAGATTGGCCACCACCACGGCGCCATGCGGCAGCAAGGCCGCCTCGTCGATCGTCAGCGCATCCGCTTCGATCACCTGCAACCGGCCGGGATAGGCGGCGGCCAGCTCGGCCAGGGCCGGCAGGAAGCGCGCATCGCGCTCGACCGCCACCGCCCGCGCGATGGGCGCCGCCAGCAGCGCGCGCGTGAGCCCGCCGGGACCCGGTCCGACCTCCAGCACGGTGCGGCCGGCCAGGTCGCCGGCGGCGCGCACGATGCGGGCCGCGAGATTGCCATCCAGCAGGTAGTGCTGGCCCAAACCCTTGAAGGCGGTCAGTCCGTGCCGGCGGATGACCTCGCGCAGGGGCGGCAGCGTGAGCGAGGGCTCAGCCTGCGGCACGGGCTCGTTGGCGCCGGCGCGCGATATCGTTGGCCAGCCACAGGGCGGCCACCAGGCTGGTGGCTTGCGCTGCGCCGGTGCCGGCGATGTCGTAGGCCGTGCCGTGGTCGGGCGAGGTGCGTATGATCGGCAGGCCCAGCGTGACATTGACTCCATGCTCGAAGTCGATGGTCTTGATCGGGATCAGCGCCTGGTCGTGATACATGCACAAGGCGGCGTCGTAGTGCTGCCGCGATTTCTCCGTGAACAGCGCATCGCCCGGCAGTGGGCCAATCAGGTTGAGCCCCTCTGCCCGCAACCGCTCCAGGGCCGGGCCGATGACCTCCAACTCCTCGCGCCCCAGCAGGCCGCCTTCGCCGGCATGCGGATTGAGGCCGGCCACCGCGATGCGCGGGCGCGACACGCCGAAATCGATCTCCAGAGCCTGCGCGATGGTCTGCGCGGTGTGGCGCAGCAGGTCCGCCGATATCCGGCGCACCGCCTCGTACAGCGCGCAGTGCACGGTCAGCGGCACGGTGCGCAATGTCGAACAGACGAACATCATCACTGGCCGGTGCCCCGGCCCGCACAATTCGCCGAGATACTGGGTGTGGCCGGCATGTTTGAAGCCGGCGGTGGCCAGCACGGCCTTGCCCACGGGATTGGTGACAACGCCCCCGGCTTCGCCGGCGAGCGCGAGCGTCACCGCCAGTTCAATCGAGCGCAATACCGCTGGCGCGGCGTCGGGCGAGGGCTTGCCGGCCACCGCCGCCTTGGCCAGGCGCACGGGCAACACAGGCAAAGCCGTATCAAAGCAGCCTGCCGCCGCTGCCGGACCGTCCACTTCGCGGATCGGCGCCTCGATGTTGAGTTGCCGCGCAATGCCAGCGATCCGCGCCGGATCGTCCAGCAGGAAGAATTCCGGCAATTCCAGCCTGGCACGCCGCCGCCAGGCCTTGACCGCGATCTCGCCGCCAATGCCCGCCGGATCGCCCATGGTGAGTGCGAAGGGCCTTGGCCTGGCGGCTGCATCCGGCATCAGCGCAACTCGACGACGGCGGAGCGGCGCAAATCGCGCAGGTAGCGTTGTGCCAGCATGGCGAGCTTGCGTCGGGTCAGCCCCTCCAACACCTGCTCACGAACCGGCTCGGCGGCGGGCGGCGCCTCGCGCGCGCAGACCATGAAGAACAGCAGACCGTCGGGGGTCCGCACGCTGGGCCCCAGTCGACCAAGCGGCAACGTGGCGGCAGCGTCGCGCACGGCTGGCGCCAGATCGCCAATGCGGGTCGGCTCGCTGTCGCTGGCCGAGGCCTCGGCCAGCCCGCGCGCCGCGGCCAGGAAGCTCTCGCAACCGACATCCAGCGCCGCGCGTCCGCGTCGTTCGACCGCGGCCGGCGCCTCGCTTCGCAACGCCAGGGTCGCGCGCAGCAGGCGGACCCGGGTATCCATCGGATCGCCGCCGCCCGGATTGCGCCGCTGGCGCAACTGCAGGACATAGAAGCCGCCGCTCGCCCGAACCGGCTCCGAGGTCTCGCCCGGTTGCAGGCCGCGCACCACCGGTTCCAGTTCCTCGGCAAGCTGGCTCGGTCGCATCCAGCCGATATCCCCGCCCGTCGCCGCGGTCGGCGCGCGGCTGAACTGGCGGGCCAGCGCCGCGAACGGCGCGCCGGCGCGGACATCCTCGAACAGCCGCTGTGCATCGCGCGCGGTGTCTTCCTCCTGATCGGCGGAATCGACCGGCAGGAAGATCTCGGAGATCCGGACTTCCGGCTCATCGACCGCGGCCTTTATCCGCTGCAAGGCCTCGTCCACTTCCTCGTCGCTGATGCTGACCGTGGGCGTGAGCCGCCGGCGGACCACCTTGCCCCAGGCAAGATCGGCGGTGATCTGCTGCTTGAGCGCCTCCTGGTCGATGCCGCTCTGCCGCAGGAAGGCGCCGAGCTGGCCCTCCGGCAAGCGGTTCTGCCGTTCGATCAGGCCGAGCCCCTGGCGCAGCTCGTCCTCGCTGACCCTGAGCTTCAGTCGCCGGGCCTCCTGCGTCTGCAGCTTCTCGTCCACGAGTGCCCGCAACGCGTCGCGACGGACCCGGCGCCGGGCCTCCTGGCTGTTGGGCTGGCCGGTCGACACCAGCATCAGATCGATGCGCCGCTCCAGGTCGAAGCCGGAGACGATCTCGTCGTTGACGATCGCGGCAATCCGCTGCACCTCCTGCCCCTGGGCCGGCAAGGCGAACGCGCAAACAACGGCCAGCAGCCAAGCCGCTGCTCGCCAGGTCGCTCGGGCCGTTGGGCCGGATGCTCCAGGTCGCCTCATCTCGGCACAACCTTAGCGGTCCCGCCCGCCTGTTAGAAGGCCGGCGGCGACCCTATCCCAGATTGCGGAACACGACACGGAAGCCGTAGGAGGTCGAAGGTTCGAGATCGCGGTCGCGGGTGAAGTCGCGACGGACGCCGAACAACACCCCGATGCATTCGTCGAGGTATTCGAACGAGACGCCGTTGCGGATCGCGCCGCCGTCCTCCGTCAGGTCTCGCCGGCTTTCCGCCAGCGCCGCCCAATAGGGTGTGAGCTGCGCGCGTCCGAGCAGCGCGACTTCCTCCCGCGCCGCCAGTCCATCGGGCGTCAGTTCGCGGTCAAGCTGAACATAGAGCGCCTGCAGGCGCAGCCAGCGCGGTCCGACGGTGGCATAGATCTCGTGCCGGCGCAGGCTCAGGTCGTCGCGGTCGAAGCGCACCCGCTCGGTCAGGTCCAGGAACGGGGCGGGCGACAGCACGATGCGCGCGACATAGTCCGACCGCTCGTCGTCCAGCCCCGTGGTCGGGCCGAAGGAATCGTCGGCCTTGGCGCGCAGCACTTGGCCCAGCAGGACGCTGTAGTAGCCGCCGGTCTCGGTATAGACCGAGTTCTTCACGCCAACGTTCAGCCGGGGTCCGCTCTCGATCCGGTCGAATCCGGGGAAGCGGTTGAGGCCGAACAGGTTGGTGTCGTCGAACTCGAGCGTCTGGCTGTCCTCGTTGGGGATATCCGGACCACTTCCCGTATAGGGTGCCAGCACAGCCTGCACGATGGGTTCGATCACCGGCATCGACGTGCCGGCGGTTGCTGCCAGCGGATAGCGCCAGTCGGCGACCAGCCGTGGCACGACGCGGCCACTCACCCCGTTCTCGGCCGGGTCGTCGGGGCGGCTGGGGTCGACCGGGCCGTTTACCCAGTATCCGTCGCCGCGCAACGAGGCCGTGAGGGTGATGACTTCGCCGGCCGAGGTGACGTAGGGCAACTGCCAGCCGCCCTCCAGCGTAATCCGGCGCGTATCGGTTGATTCGCTCCGGTGGAGCGCCACCGCGCTGGCATCGAAGCGCAGCAGGCTGCCGGCCCAGCGTGGTTCGCTGCTGTAGGAGTATTCCAGCAGCGGCAGGACCAAGGGGGTCAGGCCGGGGTCGTCGTCCTGGCGCAGGCCCTGAAAGGCATAGGCGGTCGCGCCGGCGAAATTGCGGCCGCGAATGTCTTGCGCAAAAAGCGAACTGACTAGGTTCTCGCCACCGCCAAGGCGGTAGCGTTTGAGATAGGTATCGTCGGTGCTGCGGGCCAGATTGAAGCCCCAGCGCCGGTACTGGTCGATCTCGAATCGCCCGTCGCCGCGGATATGGCCGCGAATTTCCCGCTCATCCAGGCGGTCGCCATTGTCGTCGCGGCGGTCGGCTTGCGTGATGCTGCCTTCGAAGCGATAGCGGCCATCGCGGGTCAGGCTGCGGTACTCGCCGGCCAGCACGACGCCCTCCTTGCTGGTGAAGATCGGCTCCAGCGTGAGGTCTCGCTCGGGCGCCAGGTTGAAGAAGTAGGGCACCTGCACGGTGGCGCCGAGGGTGCTGGACTGGCCGAAATTGGGGGCGAGGAAGCCGCTCTGCCGTCTTACCGAAGGGTCGGCGTGGCGGAAGAAGGGGGTATAGGCGACCGGCAGGCCAAACACCTCCAGCACCGCGTCTTGGTAACGGATCTCGCGCTTGCGCCCGTCATGCACGATCTTGACCGCCTTGAGTTGCCAGAGCGGCGCCAGGGCCCTGCCGATGCAGATCTCGCAAGGCGAGTAAACCGCGCGCGACAGTTCGGTGCGCTCGTTGGCATCGCGCCGCGCCTCGTTGGCGGCGAAGCGCGAATCGTCGCTCAGCAGGAGGCGCAGGTTCTCGATGAAGCCGGTGCTGAGTGCGCTGTCGAGTTCGACGAACTCGGCGAACAATACCTCGCCCGAGGGTTCCAGGAGGCTGACATTGCCGCTGGCCGTGACGATGCTGTCGGCGACCGAATAGCTCACGCGGTCGGCCAGCAGCACTCGCTCGCCTTGCGCCAACTCGACATTGCCGCTGGCGCTGACAATGCCGGCCTCCTGATCGTAGGTCACCTCGTCGGCCGCCAGCAGCACGGGCGAACTGAAATCGCCGGGGCGGTTGCCCAGCACGGGCGCCTGGGCCTGGGCCAGGTTCGCCGCCAGAAGGCCGAGCATCGCCCACAGCCAAGCTCTCGCCGCCATGGCGTTCAGCCGTCCTCCAGATGGAACAGCAAGGCAAGTGCCGCCAACAGGCTGATCGCGCCAGGCGCCCAGGCCGCCAGCACGATCGGCACGCTGCCGGACTGGCCGAGGGCCCGCACCAGGTCGCCAAGGAAGTAGAGCAGGAAGCCGGACAGCACGCCGGCGCCGATGACCAGCCCGGCGCCCCCCCGGCGATGAAAACGTAGCGAGAAAGCGGCCGCCAGCGGCACCATGACGGCCAGCAAGAGCGGCGTAGCCAACAGCGAATGCCAGTGCAGGCGATGAAGCAACGCCGAAAAGCCCGCTTGGCGCAGGCCGTCGATGAAGCGCGGCAGCGTCCAAAAGGACAAGGTGCTGGGCGAGGCAAAGCTCTCCTGCGCCTGCGCGACCGTGAGCGAGGTGGGCAGGCGGTAGTCCTGAAAGCGTTCGACGGCGCCGTTCGCCGCGGTCTTCAGGCCGTCCTGCAACAGCCAAGCGCCGGGCAGCAACTGCGCCTGACGCGCATCCAGCCGGCCGACAAACCGGTCGCCGCCCTGATAGAGATAGATCGTCACCTCGGAAAGCCGCATGCCCTCCGCTGAGACCCGCAGCGCGTGCACGACTTGCTGGCCCTGGCGATCGCCTTGCCGCAACCACAATCCGGTCGGCGATACCGTCAGCAGGCTGACGCGGCCCTCCAGGAACTTTGCCTCCAGGATCTCGAAGCGCAGCGCCAGGACCGCCGAAAGCGGGTTGAGCACCGCCACCGCCAGCAGGCCCAGCAGGAAGGCCAGCAGCGTCGCCGGCAGCAAGAACTGCCAGACCGATACGCCGGCCGCGCGGGTGGCCACCAGTTCGCTCGAGCGGGTCAGGCGCGAAAAGCTGGCAAGCGCTCCGAACAGGCAGGCGAAAGGCAGCAGCTTGTGCGCGCTCGAAGGCAGCTTGAGCAGCGCCATGGCCGCGATCTGCGCCAGTTCGACCGCCTCCCGCTTGGCCGCTCGGCGCAGCAGTTCGATGCTGTCAGCGATCAGCAGCAGCGCCAGCAGGGCGCCCAGCACCGCCGCCAGCGACAGCAGGAAATGCCGTCCGAGATAAGCCAGGAGCGTGACGGGAAGGAACATCAGGGGTTGACCGGCCACAGACCGGACGAATTCCGCGCACGGTCGCTCAGCAAGTGCGCCGCCACGATCGCCGGCAACAAGGCGGTGGCATAGAGGAGTGGCAGCAGAAGCGGCGTGCGCGCCGACAGGGTGACCAGCCCGACGCCGGCTAGCCGGGTGACCAACGCCACCAGCACCGCGGCGGCCAGCCGCAAGGTCTTGCCCTTGCGGTTGAACTCGCCGCCCAGGACCGCGGCCAGCGCGATCAGCGTGAAGCTCAACGCATAGAGCGGTCCCACCAGCCGGTCATGCGCTTCGGCGCGCAGACGCCCGGCATTCTTGACGTCGTCCAGGTTGTCGGTCAGCACCAAGAGTTCGTGCAGGTAGCGTTCGCGCGGCTCCAACCAACGGCTTTCCGGATTCTTCATGAAGGCCCGCAGATCGAGTTCGTAACGCTGGAAGTTCAGCAGCGAGACGCGTCCCGCCGCGCGCTCGACTTCCTGCCGATTGCCGTCCAGCATGACCAGTCGTGGCCCCGCCGCGCTCAGCACCAAGGCCGCCTGGCTCGCCATCATGGTGACCGGCCGCTGCGCGTCGCGGCTATCGTGCACCAGGATGCCGCGCAGCTCGCCGCCGGGCAGTCGTTCGCGAATGTAGACCGTCAAGCGGTCGCCCAGCGTGTTGAAGGCGCCTTCCTGCAACAGCACATGCGACAGGTCGCTGCGCAACTCGGTCTGCATCGTCTTGAAGCTGCGCAGGCCGGCCGGCATCAAGTAGAGGGTGAAGGCGTAACACAGCAACGTGATCAGCGAGGCGAGCTTCAGCGCCGGCGCCGCCAGCTGCCAGGGGCTGAGACCCGTGGCCACCATTGCCACCAGTTCGCTTTCCGCGGCCAGCCGCTGATAGGCGTAGAGTACGGCGGCAAACAGCCCGATCGGCAAGATCAAGGTCAACACGCTCGGCAGGACCAGCGTCGTCAGCGACAGGAAGGCGCCAACCGAGAGGCCGCGGTTGACGATCAGGTCCACCGAACGCAGCGATTGCGTCAGCCAGACGACGCCGGTCAGCGACAGGGTGAACAGCAACAGGGGGCCGGCCAGTTGCGCCAGGACGTAGCGTTGGAAACGGTTGCGAGCCCACACGGTTGCGTTTCCCTGGTGCGCCCTAAGCCGCGCTGCGCCCCCTGGGCGGCTTTCATTCGGGCGGCCGGCCGCTAATATGCCGACCGTCAGCGACGGGGCCGGTTATGAAGGTTGAAATCAACGAAGGCAAGCTGCCGAATGCGGGCAGCGTGGTGGTGGCTGTGCTGAAGGAGGGCATGCTGCTGCCGACCGCGCGGCGCCTGGATGAGGCCAGCAACGGTGCGCTGAGCCGGGCGATCAAGGCCAGCCGGTTCCGCGGCGAACGGGGGCAATGGCTGGAAGTGATCGCTCCGGCAGGGCTCAAGCTCAACCGCGTGCTGCTTGCCGGCCTTGGCAAGCCGGGCGAGGTGGATGCGTTGGCGCTGGAGGCGGTCGGCGGCGGCGCGGTGCAGCGCTTGATGGTCAGCGGCGAGAGCGAGCTGACGATCGTCAGCGACACAATCCCCGATGGCAAACTCGACGCCGCCGATTGCGCCGCGCGGCTGGCTTATGGCGCCGCCTTGGGAAGCTATCGCTTCGACAAGTACCGTACCACGCAGAAGCCGGAACAGAAGCCGAGCCTTCGGTCGGTGACCGTGTTGGCGAGGGCCGCGACCGGCGCGCGGCGCGCCTTCCAGCCGCTGCGGGCGGTGGCCGAGGCCATCGCCTTCTCGCGCGACCTGGTCAGCGAGCCCGCCAACGTGATCTATCCCGAAAGCTTGGCCCGGGAATGCCGGGGTCTGGTCAAGCTCGGTCTCAAGGTCGAGGTGCTGGGCGAGGCACAGTTGAAGCGGCTGGGCATGAACGCCCTGTTGGGCGTCGGTCAGGGCAGCGCGCACGAAACCCAGCTCGTGGTCATGCAATGGCTGGGAGGTCCGCGCGGCAGCAAGCCGGTAGCCTTCGTCGGCAAGGGGGTCACTTTCGATACCGGCGGGATCTCGATCAAGCCGGCGCAGGGCATGGAGGACATGAAGTGGGACATGGGCGGCTCGGCGGCGGTGATCGGCGTGATGCGCGCGCTGGCCGCGCGCAAGGCCAGGGTCAACGCGGTCGGTATTGTCGGCTTGGTCGAGAACATGCCCTCCGGCACCGCGCAGCGGCCAGGCGATGTGGTGCGCTCGATGTCCGGGCAAACCATCGAGGTGCTGAACACCGACGCTGAGGGCCGCCTGGTGCTGGCCGATGCGCTTTGGTACACGCAAGACCGGTTCAAGCCGCAATTCATGATCGACCTGGCCACCCTGACCGGTGCCATGGTGGTGGCGCTGGGACACGAATATGCCGGCCTGTTCGCCAGTGACGATACGCTGGCCGACCACATGCTGGCGGCCGGCAAGGCCGAGGGCGAGCTGATCTGGCGGCTGCCGCTGGGTGACGCGTACGACAAGCAGATCGACAGCCAGATCGCCGACATGCAGAACATCGGCGCCAACCGCGCCGCCGGCTCGATCATGGGCGCGGTGTTCCTGCAGCGCTTTGTCAACAAGGTGCCGTGGGCGCACCTTGACATCGCCGGCGTCGCTTGGGCGAGCAAGGAGCGGCCGACGGTGCCGAAGGGCGCGGTCGGCTGGGGCGTCAGGCTGCTCGATCGGCTGGTGCGCGATCACTACGAAGGCAAATGAGCGAGATCGGCTTCTACCACTTGCAGCGGCAGAGCCTGGAAGACGTGCTGCCGAAGCTGTTGGAAAGAGTGCTGGAGCGCGGGCAGCGGGCGGTGGTGCTGGCCGGCAGCGAGGAGCGGGTGGCGGCGCTCGACGGGCATCTGTGGACCTATGAGGAACGAAGCTGGCTGCCGCACGGCACCGGCCGCGAGGGCTGGCCCGAGCAGCAGCCGATCTTCCTCACCACCCGCGAGGAGAACCCGAACGCCGCCCAGATCCTGGTGGTGGTCGATGGCACCGAACCTGCCTTCGTCGACCGCTTCGACCGGGTTGCCGACCTGTTCAATGGCCGCGACGAGGCGACCGTGCAGGCGGCGCGCGAGCGCTGGAGTCGCTACCGGGCCGCTGGCCACCAGCTGACATACTGGCAGCAGGGCGAGCGCGGCGGCTGGGAGAAAAAGGACTGAGGGCGGTCTCAGCCGCCGGGCTCCGATTCGGCCTCCGCCGCTTCCAATGCCTCGGCGGCGGCAAGCCAGGTCGCTTCGGCGTCAGCCAGCGCTCGTTGGCGCTGTGCGCGGTCCTCGCGCAAGCGACGGGCGCGGTGCGGCTCGGCATAGGTGCCTGGCTCAGCCAGTGCCTTGTCGATCGCCGCCAGGGCGGCGTGGCTGGTCTGCGCCATCGCCTCCGCCTCGCGCAGTTGGCGGCGCAGCGGCGCCAGGCGCTGGCGCTGCTCGGCCGCATCGCGCCGTTGCTGGCGTCGCTTCTCGCCCGCGCCGCCCCGTTCGCCTGCAACCGTCGGCGGGCGCGCGGCGGCGAGCACGTCCGCCTCGTAGGCGTCGAGATCACCCTCGAACGGCCGCACTCCGCCGCCCTCGGCCAGCCACAGCCGGTCGGCCACCAGCTCGATCAGATGCCGGTCGTGCGTCACCATCACGACCGCCCCGCCGTAGTCGTTGAGCGCGTCGGCCAACGCCTCGCGCGATTCGATGTCGAGATGGTTGCTGGGCTCGTCGAGCAGCAGCAGATGCGGATCGCCGGCGGCGAGGCCGGCCAGCACAAGGCGCGCCCGTTCGCCGCCCGACAGGCTGGCGATCTCGGTGTCGGCCTTCTCGGCGGAGAAGGCGAAGCCGCCGAGCGCCGTGCGCAGACGCAGATCGCTGGCGCGCGGCAGCAGACGCGCGAGATGTCTGACGGGGGTATCGGCCGGGTCGAGATCCTCGATCTGGTGCTGCGCGAAATAGCCGATGCGCAATCCCGGCGCGCTGTTGAGGGTGCCTTGTCGGGCGGCCATTCGACCCGCCAGGAGGCGCAGCAGGGTCGATTTGCCGTTGCCGTTCCGGCCCAGCAAGGCGATGCGGTCGTCGGGATCGATCCTGAGATCGAGGCGCCGCAGCACCGGCTCGCCCTCGCCATAGCCGATGGCCACGCCTTCCAGGCGCAGCAGGGGCGGCGCGGGCGGCCTTGTCGGCGGCAGCCGGAAGACGATCGGTGGCTCGCTGGCCGCCGCCGCGACGGGCTGCAGGCGGGCCAGCGCCTTGACGCGGCTCTGCGCCTGCGCCGCCTTGCTGGCCTTGGCGCGGAAGCGCTCGATGAAGGCGGTAAGCCGCTGGCGCTCGGCTTCCTGGCGTTGGCGTAGCTTGTCTTGCTGCGCCAGCCGCTCGACCCGGGCCCGCACGAAGCTGTCATAATTGTCCCGGTAGAGCTCGGTCCGACCTGCTTCTAGATGCAGGATGGCGTCCGGCACGCGGTTCAGCAGGCCGCGGTCATGGCTGACCAACAGCAGCGAGCCGCGCGTCGCTTTGAGGCGCGCTTCCAACCACATCGCCGCTTCGAGGTCGAGGTAGTTGGTCGGCTCGTCCAGCAGCAACAGATCGGGTTCGGCGAATAGCATCGCCGCCAGCGCGACCCGCATGCGCCAGCCGCCGGAAAACCGTCCGAGCGGCCGCGTCTGTGCCGCCTGGTCGAAGCCCAGCCCCGCCAACAACGCGGCTGCGCGCGCTGGTGCCGCTTCGGCGCCGATCGCCGCCAGGCGTTCGGCGACTTCCAACTGCCGCTCGGGGTGCGGTGTCGCATCCCGTTCGGCCAGCAAGCGTTCGCGTTCGCGATCGGCCGCCAGCACGTGCTGCAAGGGCGTGACGTCGCCGCCCGGCGCCTCTTGGTTGACATGGCCCAGCCGCCAGCCGCGCGGAAAGTCGATGCTGCCAGCATCGGCCTCCAACTCGCCCGCGATCAGCTTCAGCAAGGTGGTCTTGCCGGCGCCATTGCGCCCGACCAGCCCGACTTTCCAGCCCCTGGCGATCTGCGCGCCGGCGCCTTGCAGAACCGGCCGGCCGCCGGCGCGGAAATGCAGATCGTGCAGCGTCAGCATGTCGTGATGGGTCTGGCTCGGGCCGGCTTGTTCCTCTGTTCGGTGCTCGATATAACCCGCCCGCCCAGGCAATACCGCTGCCTTCGAAGGAGTTTTCCATGGCGCTGGAACGCACGCTGTCGATCATCAAGCCCGATGCCACGCGCCGCAACCTGACGGGTGAGGTGATCCGTCGACTGGAGGCGGCCGGGCTGCGCGTGGTGGCGCAGAAACGGCTTTGGCTGAGCCGCAAGCAGGCCGAAGGGTTCTATGCGGTGCACCGAGAGCGACCCTTCTTCAATTCGCTCTGCGATTTCATGTCGTCCGGTCCGGTGGTCGTGCAAGTGCTGGAAGGCGAGAGCGCGGTGGCCCGCAACCGCGAGGTCATGGGCGCGACCGATCCCAAGAAGGCGGCGCCCGGCACGATCCGCGCCGACCTGGCCCAATCGATCGAAGCCAACTCCGCGCACGGCTCGGATTCGGTGGAGAACGCGGCCATCGAGATCGCCTATTTCTTCAGCCAGACCGAGATCGTGGGTTAGTCGGCGGGTGGATTGTACAATGCCGTCGGGGCGGGCGTCGGGGCATCGACCCGCGCGCGCCCGTCCGTGAGCCGCACGCGGCCCTGGCAGAACAGCGCCAAGGCGCGCGGATAAAGCCGGTGCTCGGCCGCCAGGATGCGCGCCTCCAGGCGGTCCAGGCTGTCGTCGGCGAGCACCGGCACGGCCGCCTGCGCGATGATCGGGCCGGCATCCATTTCCGGGCGCACGATGTGCACCGTACAGCCGGCGATGCGAACGCCAGCCGCCAAGGCCTGTGCCTGGGCGGACAGACCCTTGAATGCCGGCAACAGCGAGGGATGGATGTTGAGCACGCGGTCGTGCCAGCCGGCCAGGAAGGCCGCGCTCAACAGCCGCATGAAGCCGGCCAGGCAGATGAACTCCGCGCCGGCGGCACGCAATTCGGCGTCGAGCGCCGCTTCGAAGGCCGGTTTGCTCGGATGCTGCGCCCGGGCGACCACGCCAGCGGGCAGGCCGAGCGCGCGCGCCCGGCTCAACCCGGGGGCATCCGCCTTGTCCGACAGCACCGTGACGATGCGGGCGGGATAGTCCGGCCGGGCGGCGGCCTCGGCCAGAGCCACCATGTTGCTGCCGCGGCCAGACAGCAGCACGGCGACCGCGCGCTTCGCGCTCACAGCCTGAGGCCGTCCACCTGAACGCTTGGCGCTCCCACCGCCGCCTCGATGCGGCCAAGCCGATAGACGCGTTCGCCCGCGTCGGCGAAGTTCCGCATGACCGCCGCGGCGTCCGCCTCCGCCACCACCGCCAGCATGCCCACGCCGCAGTTGAACACGCGCAGCATTTCCGGCTCGGGCACGCCGCCGGCGCGGGCCAGCCAACCGAAGACCGCGGGGACCGGCAGGTCCGACAGATCGAGCTTCGCCCGAGTGCCGGGCGGCAGCACGCGCGGCGGATTCTCGATCAGCCCGCCGCCGGTGATATGCGCGAGCGCCTTGACGCCGCCGTGGCGCAGCGCCGTCAGGCAGGCAGGGACATAGATCCGGGTCGGCGTCAGCAGCGCTTCGGCAAGCGTGCATTGCGGCGCGAAGGGGGCGGGCCCCGCTAGCGCGAAGCCGCCATCGTCGACAATCCGGCGCACCAAGGAAAAGCCGTTGGAGTGCACGCCGCTGGAGGCTAGCCCCAGCACCACGTCGCCGGGCGCCACATCGCCCCGCGGCAGCACTCCGTCGCGCTCGGCCGCGCCGATGGCGAAACCGGCGAGATCGTAGTCGCCCGCGGTATAGAGCCCCGGCAGTTCGGCCGTTTCGCCGCCGATCAGCGCGCAGCCGGCGATCCGACAGCCGGCGGCGATGCCGGCGACGACGGCGCGGCCGACCGCGAGGTCCAGCCGGCCGGTGCCGAAATAGTCGAGGAAGACGAGCGGCTCGGCGCCGTGCACCACCAAGTCGTTGACACACATCGCCACCAGGTCGATGCCGATGCTGTCATGTTGACCGGCGGCGATGGCGATCTTCAGCTTGGTACCGACCCCGTCGGTGGTGGCGAACAGCATGGGGTCCGTGAAACCGGCAGCCCTCAGGTCGAAGGCGGCCGCGAAACCACCCAGGCCGGCGGCTGCGCCGGGGCGCTTGGTGCCGGCGGCAAGCGGCCTGATCGCCTCCACCAGACGGTTGCCGGCATCGATATCGACGCCGGCCCGGCGATAGTTGCCGCTGCTGATGACGCCTCCCGTAGGCTGCGCTAGTCTCCTGGCCGCCCAGGAGCGCTTCGACCGGGCCAACATAGCCAATCGCAGGTGGTTTGCAATGTGGTCGCGTGGCCTTGCCCTGTTGCTGGCCGCCAGTTTGGGCCTGCTGGCGGGCCGTGTGCAGGCGCAGTCGCCGCCGGACCGGAGCGGCGAGGCCAGTCCGTTTGTCGGACGGGAGATCGCCGTCGATGTTACCTCGGCCAGCGCTGCTCAAGCGCGCGAACAGGCCATCGCGGACGCCGAACGACGGGCGGTGCAGCAGGTGCTGGAGCGACTGACCCTGCCGGCCGATCATGCCCGGCTGCCGCGGCCGGTCGGAGCCGCCTTGCAAGCACTGATCGAAGGCATGGAGGTGCACGGCGAGCGGGTTTCCGCCACGCGCTACATCGCCCGCATCGACGTGGCGTTCCGTCGGGCGGGCATCCGCGCGCTGCTGCGGCAGGCGGGCATTCCCTTCGCCGAGACGCGGGCGCAGCCCGCCCTGCTGCTGCCGCTGCTCGAACGGGAACGGCAACTGCTGCTGTTCGAGGGGGACAATCCCTGGGCCGCGGCATGGGCGGAACTGCCGCTGTTGGCCGGCTTGCGACCCATGCTTCTGCCGTCAGCCGACGCCGAGCCGGCGACCCTGCCGCCGGCCGACCGGGCGCGCCTTTCGTCGGTCGAGACCTGGCGACCGCTGGCGGCGCGACTTGGCGCCGACTCGGTCATCCTGGCCGACGCCAAACTGCTGGAGGACGCAGGCGGCAGCGTGCTCGATCTCACGCTTCACGCACTTGACGGGGCGCAGGACACGACCATCGTGCGGCGCCTTCAGGCGGCCGCCGGCACGCCCGCCGCCGACCTGCTGCGCCAAGCGGCGACCGCCGCGCTGAGCGAACTGGAGGAACAATGGAAGCGGAGCATCCTGCTCAACTTCGAACAGCGCGGCCAACTTCTGGTGGAAGCGGCACTGGGCGGACTGGCCGACCTGGTGACGCTGCGGCGGACCATGCAACAGACGGCCGCGATCCGCCGTGTTGAGATTCTCTCGCTTACCCGGCGGCAGGCCCAACTGCTGCTGCAAGTGCTGGGCGAGCCGGCGCAGTTGGCGCTGGCGCTGGCCCAGCGTGGGATCGAGTTGAGGCAGGAAGGCGAAGCCTGGCGCATGGCGGTGCGGCAACCGACGAGCCCGAAGTGAACATTCCGAACCTGCTGAGCCTGCTGCGACTGCTGTCGGTGCCGCTCATCGTCTTGCTAATTCTCGAGCAGCACTGGACCGGCGCTTTCGCGGTTTTCCTGTTCGCCGGCCTGTCGGACGCGCTGGATGGGTTCATCGCCCGGCATTGGCGCCAGCGCACGCGGCTTGGCGTCTACCTTGACCCGGTGGCCGACAAGACCATGCTGGTGGCGATCTACCTGGCGCTGGCCTCGCTCGCGCTGCTGCCGCTTTGGCTCGTGGTGCTGGTGGTGTCCCGCGACCTGCTGATCGTCGGCGGCGCGTTGCTTCTCTATATGCTCGGGCACCGGGCGGAGCTCGCGCCTTCGCGCATCAGCAAGCTCAACACCGTGATGCAGATCGTTTGCGCGGGTGTCGTGCTGGGCGGCCCTGCCTTGGGCGTGGATCTGCCGCCGGCGGGCTTGCATCTGTTGAGCGCCGCCGTTGCCGGCACCACCGTCGCTTCTGGCGCCGGCTATGTGCTGAGCTGGTCGCGGCAGTCCTCGACGATGGAGGAAACCTGAAATGAACGACCGCGCGCAGATCCTGGCCTGGACCGCGGGATTAGTGCTGTTCTGCCTGCTGACCTATCTGCTGCGCGGCGTGCTGTTGCCGTTCGTCGCGGGTATTACCATCGCCTATTTCTTCGATCCCGTGGCCGACCGCCTGAAGCGCTCGGGCCTGCCGCGGTCGCTGGCCGCCGCGCTGGTCGTCGTGGCGGTGTTCCTGGCCGCCATTCTGGTGGGGCTGCTGCTGGCTCCGTTGGTGCAGGGGCAGCTCGATCAGCTTCTGCAGCGGGTGCCGCGTTTCGTGCAGATGCTGCGCGAGCAGGCGTTGCCTTCGATCGTCGAGCGGCTGCAGGCGCTCGGGCTCAGCATCGAGGGCGACATGCGGCAGGCGGTGGCCGGTGTCGCCGGCGACGCGGTGGCGTTCCTCGGCAAGCTCCTGGGCGGTGCGTTGAGCGGCGGCGCGGCCATCCTCAATCTGCTGGCCCTGCTGCTCATCACGCCGGTCGTGGCGTTCTATCTGTTGCGCGACTTCGACCTGATCGTGGCGCGGGTCGACGGCTGGCTGCCACTCCAGCATCGCACCGTCATCCGCGAGCTGTTCTCGCGGTTCGATGACGTGCTGGCCGGCTTCGTGCGCGGACAGGGCACGACCTGCTTAATCCTGGCCGCCTACTACGCCACCGCGCTGACCCTGATCGGGCTGGATTTCGGGCTGATCATCGGCCTGCTGACCGGCCTGCTCAATTTCGTGCCGTTCGTCGGGGTGATGCTGGGCATGGCCCTGTCGTTCGTCACGCTGTTCAGTCAGTTCGGTTGGGAAATCGTGCATTTCCTGCTGCTGGCGGCGATTTTCGCCGCCGGGCAAGTGGCGGACGGCTATTGGCTGACGCCGCGCATCGTTGGCCGGCATACCGGGTTGCATCCCGTGTGGATCATGTTCGCGTTGCTCGCGGGCGGCAGTCTGTTCGGTTTCGTCGGGGTGTTGCTGGCGGTGCCGTTGGCTGCGGTCATGGGCGTGATGCTTCGGTTCCTGCTGGCGCACTACTTGCACAGCCCGCTATTCCACGGCGGTGCGAAGGCCGCGGGCGACCAGCCGCCGTGAGTCGGCAGCTGCCATTGCCGTTGCCGACCCGCCCCGGCTATCGGCGGGCGGACTTGGTGGTCGGGGCCGGCAACGCCGAAGCGGTGGCCTGGATCGACCGCTGGCCGGACTGGCCGCAGGGCCTGCTGGTGCTTGCCGGGCCGCCCGGCTGCGGCAAGCGCCACTTGGCGGAAGTGTGGCGCCAGCGCAGCGGGGCGCCGCTGCTCTTGGCGGCAGAGTTTGGGCAAGACGACCCGCCGACGCTGGCGTCCAGCGGCGCCGCCGCCGTCACGGCGGCCGAGGATCTGCGAAGCGAAGCCGCGTTGCTGCATCTCGTCAATCTGCTGCGCGAACGGCGCGGAACCTTGCTGCTGACCGGCCGCGATCCGCCCGCCCGCTGGCCGTTGCGGCTGCCTGACTTGCGTTCACGGCTGCTGGCGGCCCCGCTGGCGTTGGTGGCGAGACCGGACGATGCGATGCTGGCGGCGCTGGCGGGCAAGCTGGCGGCCGATCGGCAACTGGTGCTGGGTGCGGGCGTCGTCGAGTATCTGGTGGCGCGCGGCGAACGGCGCTACGACGCGCTGGCGGCGGCCATCGCGCAACTCGACCAGCACTCGCTGGCGGCGCACCGCGCGATCACGCTGGCTTTGGCGCGCGAAGTGCTGACCGGTCTGCGCGACACGATTGCCGGACAATGAACGACGAGGGGAGATGTCATGGATCTGGGAATCGGCGGCAAGTGGGCGATCGTCTGCGCGGCCAGCAAGGGGCTGGGCAAGGGCTCGGCGGTGGCGCTGGCGCGCGAAGGCGTCAACCTGGTGCTGAATGCACGCGGCGTTGAGGCGCTGGAGGCGACGGCGGCGGAAATTCGCGGCGCTTACCCGGTGCAAGTCCATACGCTCGCGGGCGATGTGAGCGAGGCCCCGGTGCGCGCGCGCCTGGTGGCGGCATGCCCCGCACCGGATATCCTGGTGAACAATGCGGGCGGTCCGCCGCGCGGCGACTTCCGCGAGTTCAACCCTGAGGACTGGCAGAAGGCGGTCAACGCCAACATGATCACGCCGATCGAGCTGATCAAGGCGGTGCTGGACGGAATGCTGGCCCGACGTTTCGGGCGGATCGTCAACATCACCTCGGCATCGGTCAAGCACCCGATCCCCGAACTTTGCCTGTCGAACGGCGCGCGGGCCGGCCTGACCGGCTTCGTCGCCGGCCTGTCCCGCCAGGTGGCCAGGCACAACGTGATCATCAACAATCTGTTGCCGGGCCCGTTCAATACCGACCGGCTGCGCGCCGGCATTCGCTTCAACGCCCGGGCGGCCGGCCGCAGCGAAGCCGAACAGGTCGAGCAGATGCAGGCGCGCAACCCCGCCGGCCGGTTCGGCAGCGTGGAGGAGTTCGGGGCGGTATGCGCGTTCCTCTGCAGTCAACATGTCGGTTTCATGACGGGCCAGCAGGTGCTGTTGGACGGCGGCGCCTACCCGGGGACCACCTGACCGGCGCGCGCCGGTTCACCATTCGGTCTTTTCCGGTGGTGTAACATGGCGGGGACCGGGCTGGCGGAGAGGGATCATGAGGGCATCGCGCAAGCGCAAGCAGGCAGTTGCACCGGCCGACCCGTTGCCGACGATGCCCAGTCTCGGCCGGCCGACGGTGCCGTTCAGTCGCGATCCGCGCTACATCAACCGCGAGCTATCCTGGCTTGCCTTCAACACCCGGGTGCTGGAGGAAGCCTGCAATCCGGCCCATCCCCTGCTCGAGCGCGTGCGTTTCCTGTCGATCTCGGCGTCCAACCTGGACGAGTTCTACATGGTGCGCGTGGCCGGCCTGCACGGCCAGCTCAAGGCCAACATCGCCGACATGAGCGACGAAGGCCTGACCCCGGCGCAACAACTGCAGGCCATCAAGCACGTTGCCGGCCACTTGTTGGTCGAGCAGGCGCGCTGTTGGCGGGCGCTGCAGGCGGAGTTACGCGAAGCCGGCATCGCCGTGCTGGAGCCCGACGAACTCGACGCCGCCGACCAGACCTGGCTCGCCCGGCACTTCACCGAACGGGTCTTCCCGGTCTTGACGCCCTTGGCCATCGATCCGGCGCATCCCTTTCCGTTCCTGCCGAATCTCGGCTTTGTCAAGGTGCTGCAGCTGCGCCGTCGCGCGGATGGGCACGTAATGCGGGCCTTGGTGCCGCTGCCGAACCGGATCGCCCGGTTCATTCGCCTGCCGGGCGATCGGATCCGTTTCCTGCGGCTGGAGCACCTGGTGCGGTTGTCGCTTGATCGTCTGTTCCCCGGTTACGAGGTGCTGGGGCGGGGCCTCTTCCGCATCGTGCGCGACAGCGATATCGAAGTGGAGGAAGAGGCCGAGGATCTGGTGCGGTTCTTTCAGACCGCGCTGAAGCGGCGCCGGCGCGGCAGCGTGATCGGCCTGTGGTTCGACCACGAGATGCCCGAGGATCTGCGGCGGTTCGTGCGCGAGACGCTGGGCATCACGGCGAACGAGGCGGTGGCGGTCGACGGCCTGTTGGGCATGGCCGATGTCAAGGGGTTGATCGTCGACAGTTGGCCCGAGCTGCTGTTCCAGCCCTATCACGCACGGTTTCCGGAGCGCATCCGCGACTTCCGTGGCGACTGCCTGGCCTCGATCCGACAAAAGGACATCGTGGTGCATCACCCCTACGAGAGCTTCGACGTGGTGGTGCAGTTCGTCGCCCAGGCCGCGGCCGACCCGGAAGTGGTGGCGATCAAGCAGACGCTCTACCGCACCAGCGACGATTCCCCGATCGTCAAGGCACTGATCGCGGCGGCGGGAGCCGGCAAGTCGGTGACCGCCCTGGTCGAATTGAAGGCGCGCTTCGACGAGGAAGCGAATATCCGTTGGGCGGGCGACCTGGAACGCGCCGGCGTGCATGTGGTCTATGGTTTCATCGACCTGAAGACCCATGCCAAGGTCTCTCTGGTGGTGCGCAACGAGGGTGGCGGCTTGCGCACCTATGTGCATTTCGGGACCGGCAACTATCATCCGATCACCGCCAAGATCTATACGGACCTGTCGTTCTTCACCGCCGATCCGGAGCTGGGCCAGGACGCGGCCAAACTGTTCAACCATCTGACGGGCTATGCCGAGCCTGAGAATTTCGCCAAGCTGGTGACCTCGCCGCACGGCATCCGGCGGCGGATCCTGGAGCTGATCGACGCGGAGATCGCCCATGCCCAAGCCGGGCGGCCGGCCATGATCTGGGCCAAGCTGAACTCGCTGGTCGATGCCCGGGTGATCGATGCGCTTTATCGGGCATCGTCGGCCGGCGTCCAGATCGACTTGGTGGTGCGCGGGATTTGCTGCCTCAGGCCGGGCGTGCCCGGCCTGTCGGAGAACATTCGGGTCAAGAGTATCGTCGGCCGCTTCCTTGAGCACAGCCGCATCGTCTGCTTTGGGGCCGGCAACAAGCTACCCTCGCCGCATGCCAAGGTGTTCATCTCCTCGGCCGATTGGATGCAGCGCAATTTCGACCGGCGGGTCGAAACCCTGGTGCCGATCGAGAATGCGACAGTGCATGCGCAAATCCTGGACCAGATCATGGTGGCCAATTTGTGCGACCAGGCGCAGAGCTGGACGCTGCTGGCCGACGGCTGCTACGAACGTTTGCCTGCGGCGGCCAATGCGTTCAGCGCGCACCGCTATTTCATGACCAACCCTAGCCTTTCCGGGCGTGGCAGTGCGCTGAAGTCGCAAGGTCAGATGCCCGCGTCGCTCTAGCGCCAGCGGGTAACGTGAGGCGAGGCACTTTCGCCGTGGCGAGCAGCGACAGCGGAATGGCGGCCGATCGCGGTCCGGTCGGCGTCATCGACATCGGCTCCAACTCCGTTCGCTTGGTGGTCTACGAAGGCCTGGTGCGGGCACCGGTCGCGCTGTTCAACGAGAAGGCGCAATGCGGCCTGGGCCACGCGATCGAGGAGACCGGGGCACTCGCCGAGGCCGACATGGCGCAGGCGCTGCGCACCTTGGGGCGCTTCGCGGTGTTGACCAAGGCCATGCAGGTTGGCCGGCTCCGGGCGGTCGCCACGGCGGCAGTGCGCGATGCCCGCAACGGGCCGGCCTTCGTCGATGCCGCGGCGGCCCGTCACGGCATTGACGTCGAAGTGCTGTCGGGCGCGGACGAAGGGCGCCTGTCGGCGTTGGGTGTCCTGGCGGGCAATGCTTCGGCCAAGGGCGTGGTGGCCGATCTGGGCGGCGGCAGCCTGGAACTGGTCGAGGTCGCGGGTGGCCAGACGGGTCGATCGACGACGCTGCCGATCGGACCGTTGCGCATCGGCAGCGGCGCCAAACTGGGCCATGATCCTCGCGCGGTGGTCGATCAGGCGATGGCCGGCGTGTCCTGGCTGGCGGGACGGGCGGGGCAGACGCTCCATTTGGTCGGCGGCGCGCTGCGCGCCATCGGTCGGGTGCACATGGCGCGTACCGATTACCCGCTGCGCGTGCTGGATGCCTATAAGGTGCCGGCGGAGAGCCTGCTCACGCTCTGCGAGCTGCTTGCGGGACTTGGTCGCAAGAGCCTGCGCCGCATCGAGGGGGTACCGGCGGAGCGTCTGCCCGCGCTACCGTTCGCGGCGCTGACGCTGATGCACCTGCTGCGGCGGTTGCAGCCGCGTCACGCGGTGTTCTGCGCGCACGGCCTGCGCGAAGGGCTGATCTTCGAGATGTTGCCGCAGGCGGCCCGGGCGGAAGACCCCCTGCTGGCGGCATGCCGGCGCGAAGCCGCCATCGGCGCCCGGTTCGCGGTCCATGCCGAGGAACTGATGGCGTGGCTCGATCCGTTGTTTCCGGAAGAAGAGAGCGCCCACAGACGGCTGCGACAGGCGGCCTGCCTGTTGAGCGACATCGCCTGGCGGGTGCATCCCGATTACCGCGCCGAGCACGCTTTCGTGGAAATGCTGCGGGCGCCGTTGGCGGGAGCGGAGCACGCCGACCGGGCGTGGCTGTCGCTGGCGCTGCACGCCCGCTACACCGGCGGCGCTGGCGGCGAGACGGTGGCGGCGATCGTCGAACTGCTCGGCCGTCCGGACGCTGTGCAGGCCCGGCGTGTCGGCCTGGCGTTGCGGCTGGCCCATACGATATCCGGCGGCGCTGCTGGTCTGTTGGGGGAAGCGACGCTGGGCTTGCGGGACGGTCTGCCGCGGTTGGCCTTGCCGGGCGAGGCCGGGTTGCTGCGGGCCGACGTCGTGATGCGTCGCTTCGAGTCCCTGGTGCGGGCCTTCGACGGCAAGGCCCAATACGGCTGATGACACGTCGGCACCTGGTGCCGTCGTGTGCTGGCGGCGCCTACTCGGTGCGGCGAACCTTTGGCGCCAGCGGCCCGGCGCTTGCCGGATCCGGCGCGGGCATCGGCAAGCCGGTCTGCGGTCGTCCGAACAGCCAGCCCTGGCCATAGCCCACCCCCAGCCCGCGCAGCAACTTGTGCTGCTCGGTGGTCTCGACCATCTCGGCGATGGTGCCGATCTTCAGGTCGGTGCAAAGCTGGGCGATAGCTTTGAGGATCGCCTGGTCGCAGCTCGAGTTCTGCGCCTGCCGGACATAGGCGCCGTCGATCTTGACATAGTTGATCGGCAGCGCCTGCAGGTACGGGAACGAAGCCGAGCCGGCGCCGAAATCGTCCAAGCACACATGGTGGCCGTCGGCCTTCAACTGCTCGACAACGTTCCGCGCGGCTTCCAGGTTGGCGATCTTGCTCGATTCCGTCACCTCGAATAGCAGCTGCCGACGGTGGCGGCCCAGGGCTGCGGAGAGCTGCCGAAGCGCCGCCATGAAGAGCTGGTTCATCAGTGACTTGCCGGACAGGTTGCCGGCCAGCGAGACCGGCGCGCCAGCCTCTTCGCGCTTCAGCAGGAATTCGACCGAACGCTGGCAAACGGCCAAGTCGAAGTCTTGGATGACGTCCACTTCCTCGGCGAAAGCGATCATGCTGGCGGTCTTGTCGCGCTCCTCGAACCGGCTCAGCACTTCGTAATGGTGCAATTGGCCGTCGAACAGCGAGACGATCGGCTGGAAGGCGAGGTCGAACCGGCGGCGGTCCAATGTATCTTTGAACTTGGCGATGCGCTTGACCGTCTCGTCCATCACCCCGCGCAGCGCCTGGCCCAAGCTGTTGACGCTGAAGCTGCCGCTGCCGTCCTCGGTGAACTGGCGCAAGGCATAGGCCAGCGCCTTGTTGGCGTCCTCGGCCGAGGCCGTGCCGGCATCGAGCGCGAGGTCGGCCGCCGTGGCGGAAACGCCCTGGCCGGTCGGGTCGGCCCGTTGACTCAGGCCTTCCACCTCCTTGCCGAGGCTGACCGCCGACAGCGTGCCGTCATGCACGATGCCGAACTTGCCGTCGGCCAAAGCCGAAGCTGCTTCGCCGCCGAGCGAGCGCGAGCGCAACAGACCGCCGACGTCGCTCAGGAAGCGGCTGTAGACCGCATCGCCGGAGCGCTGCTTCAGTTCCGCCAAGCCCGGCAGATCCAGCAGTGTCAGCTTGAGTTCCTGGCCGGCCTCGCGCCCGGCCGCCATGCAGTCGCCGACCAGCGTGGCGAAGTCCTCGCCGGCCACCAGTCCGGTCGCCGGGTCGCGCTTGGCGGACTGGGCCGCGGCGGCGAAGGGCAGACGCGCAATACTCAAGGTGACATAGCGCCGGCCGTCGCCCGCCGGCAGGCGGCAACCGCCCAGGATTGCCATGCCTCGACTCGCCGCCAAGTTGATTCCGGTCGGCAGCAGACGACTGCCAGGTTTCAGCTCGCCGACGAGCCGTTGCGCCAAGCCGCGATCGCCGGCGGCCACGATCTCACTGAACGCGGTGCCGATCAGCGCCTTGGCATCGAGCCCGGTCAGGCCCTTGGCGGCACCCATGACGTAGCGCACCTTGCCCGCTTCGTCGACCTCCATCAGCAGGTCGGCGGCCGCGAACGAGAACGCGACGAAGCGGTCGCGTTCCAGCTTCAGCGCGGCGGCCGGAGCGCCCTCGGTCGCAGGCTCGATGGTCGAAAGGTTGGCCATGGGCCCCGTCTGCGCGCGGGCGAGGAAACCGCCCCAGCGAACCAGGCCGCCAGCATGACGGCGAAAGGCTTAAGGCCCGGTTAGCGTTGCCGACCCAGGGAGGCCAGCGCTAGGTCTTGGGGCCGTCCGGCAGGGCGAGGCGGATATGCAGTTCGCGCAACTGCTTGGGCGAGACCTCCGAAGGCGCCCCCATCATCAGGTCCTGCGCCTGCTGGTTCATCGGGAACAGGATGACCTCGCGGATATTCGGCTCATCGGCAAGCAGCATGACGATGCGGTCGATGCCTGGCGCGGTGCCGCCATGGGGGGGGGCGCCATGGCGCAAGGCATGCAGCATGCCGCCAAACCGACGTTCCACCTCGTCGCGGTCGTAGCCGGCGATTTCAAAGGCCCGCAACATAATGTCGGGGCGGTGGTTGCGGATGGCGCCCGAGGACAGCTCGATGCCATTGCAGACGATGTCATACTGGTAGGCGAGGATGTCCAGCGGCTGCTTGCCGTTCAGCGCCGCAAGACCGCCTTGCGGCATGGAGAACGGGTTATGGCTGAAATCGACCCGCTTCTCGTCCTCGTTCCACTCGTACATGGGAAAATCGACGATCCAGCAAAACCGGTAGCTGTCTTTCTCGACCAGGCTGAGTTCCTGGCCGAGCCGCACGCGCGCCTTGCCGGCAAGCAGGGCCGCCTTGTCCGCCGGCCCGCTGGCGAAGAACAGGCCGTCGCCGTCGCCAAGGCCCGTCAACTGCTTCAGCCGGGCGAGCCGGCCGGGATCCAGCCGCTGTCCGATCGGGCCCTTGGCGCCGCCCTCGGCAAAGGCGAGCCAGCCCAAGCCCGGCGCCCCCTCGCTGCGTGCCCAGTCGTTCATGCGGTCGAAGAAGCTGCGCGGCCGGTCGGCCGATCCGGGAGCTGGGATCGCCCGGACCACATCGCCCGCCGCCACTGCCTTGGCGAAGAGTTGGAACTCGGAGCCGGCAAACACCTCGCTGACATCGACGATGAGCAGCGGGATCCGCAGGTCTGGCTTGTCGGTCCCGTATTGCAGCAGCGCATCGCGGTAGGCGATACGCGGGAACGGCGGTGCGGTGACCTGGCGATGGGTGAACTCGGTGAACACGCCGTGCATGACCGGCTCGACGGCCGAGAACACGTCTTCCTGCTCGACGAACGACATCTCGATGTCGAGCTGGTAGAACTCGCCCGGGCTGCGATCGGCACGCGCATCCTCGTCGCGGAAGCAGGGCGCGATCTGGAAGTAGCGATCGAAGCCTGCCACCATGCACAGTTGCTTGAACTGCTGCGGCGCTTGCGGCAGGGCATAGAAATGGCCGGGATGGAGCCGGCTCGGCACCAGGAAGTCGCGTGCGCCTTCGGGGCTGGAGGCGGTCAGGATGGGGGTTTGGAACTCCAGGAAGCCTTGCGCCTCCATGCGTCGGCGGATGCTGGAGATGACGCGCGAACGCAGCACGATATTGGCGTGCGGGCGCTCGCGCCTGAGATCCAGGAAACGGTAGCGCAGCCGGATGTCCTCGGGATATTGCTGCTCGCCGAACACCTGTAGCGGCAACTCGTCGGCGCTCGACAGCACTTCGCAGGCATCAATCCGCAGCTCGACCTCGCCCGTGGCGAGGCTGGCGTTCACGGTCTCCGGGCTGCGCGCCACGACCCGCCCGTCCACTCGGACCACCCATTCGGCGCGCGCCTCTCCGACCGCGGCGAAGCAGGCCGCGTCGGGTTCCACCACACATTGCGTTGTGCCGTAATGGTCGCGCAAGTCGATGAACACCAGCCCGCCGTGGTCGCGCTTGCGGTGGACCCAGCCCGACAAGCGGACCTGCTGGCCGACATGGTCGCGGCGCAGTTGGCTGCAAGTATGGGTGCGATAGCGGTGCATGCGGCGGGAAACCATGGTCTTGGACGGACGGCAGCCGGCCGGCCGCAAAACGGCGGGAACAGCGCATAGGAAAGCTCGCGTTGTCAAGCCAGCCCGCCTATGGTGCGGCCCGGCGCATCCCCGCCGCCCGAGACCGATTGCAAGAAACACCTCCGCGATGAGCATTGTTCGCAACACCGATGCCCTGGCCGAGCTCTGCCAGCGGCTCGCCAGGCAGCCAGCGATCATTGTCGATACCGAGTTCATGCGCGACCGCAGCTATTGGTCGAAATTGTGCCTGGTGCAGGTCGCGGCCGAGGGCCAGGTCTGGGCAATCGACCCGCTGGCCGAGGGCATCGAGCTCAGCCCATTGCACGACCTGATGGCGGCACCCGATGTGCTGAAGGTATTTCATGCCGCCCGACAGGACCTGGAGATTTTCTTTCACGCCACCGGCCTGGTGCCGGGGCCGCTGTTCGATACGCAGGTGGCGGCGATGGTCTGCGGCCTGGGCGAGCAGATCGGTTTCGAGATGCTGGTGCAGCGGTTGACCGGGCGGCGGCTCGACAAGTCGGCGCAATTCACCGACTGGGCCCGCCGGCCGTTGTCGCCGCGCCAGCTCGACTACGCGCTTGCCGATGTGCGCCATCTGGCGGAGGTCTACAAGGTGCTGGAGCAGCGGCTGAAGGACAGCGGCCGGGCGCATTGGCTGAACGAGGAGATGGCGATCCTGGCCGATCCTGGTACCTATGCCTTGGTGCCGGAACAGGCCTGGAGGCGGCTCAAGCCGCGCGGCCGCAATCCCCGATACCTGGGCGTCCTGAAGGAAGTTGCCGCCTGGCGCGAACTGGAAGCGCAGCGCCGCGACTTGCCGCGCGGACACGTCCTGCGCGACGAGGCCGTGCTGGAACTGGCGGCCGAGCGGCCGACCGGCGCGGACGGTCTGAGAGCCCTGCGCGCGGTGCCCAAGTCGTTCGCCGACAACGCCATGGGCGAGGGCCTGCTGAACGCCATCCGCCGCGGCCTGGAGCTGCCGGAAGCGGCATTGCCGGTGCTCGCCGAGGAGCCGCAGATCAACGCGGGACCGGCCCTGGAACTGTTGAAAGTGTTGCTGAAGCAGCAATGCAATGAACATGGCGTGGCGGCCAAGCTGGTGGCCAGCAGCGAGGACTTGGCGCGCATCGCCAGCGACCCCAGGGCCGACCTGCCAGCGCTGTCGGGCTGGCGGCGCGAGGTATTCGGCGATGCGGCGCTGGCCCTGCTCTCCGGCCGGCTGGCGCTGACGGCGAGGAAGGGCCGGATCGAGCTGCTGGCGGTCAACGGCGGAACCAAATAGCGGTCAGGCGGGGTCCGTCGGCCTGGCGTCGAGCAGATCCCGCGTACTGTGGCGCAGCCGCTCGCACAGGATGAGCGAGAGGTGCAGCAGCACATTGGCGGCGATCTTCGGGATCTCCTCCATCGCCCGGCGTACCGCCGCCTGGGTCAGTACCAGCACCTCGCTGGTCTCGCCCGCCACCAGGTCGGCCGAGCGCGGGGTCTCGGCCAGGAAGCCGATCTCGCCGGCCAGGCCGCCAGGGCCGATCGAGGCCAGGCGGCGTCGGTGGCCGGAATATTCGGCCTCGACATGAAGCCGGCCGGCCAGCACCACATACATCTCGTGTCCCGTGCTGCCCGCGCGCACCAGCAGGTCGCCCGGCTCCAGCGCCAACAGCTTGGCCTGGTGCAGGAAGCGCAAGGCATCGGCGTAGCTCAAGCCCCGGAACAGCGGAATGGAGGTGAGCGGGGTCTGCTGCAGACGCTTGGTCAAGAAGCGCCAGAAGCGCTCCTCGTCGCGCAGCTGCTTGGTGTCGATGGCTGGCGCCTCGGGAAAATGACGGGCGAACCAGTTGGCGGCGGTGCGATCGTTGGGCAACGCGGCCGCCAGGCGGGTAAAGGGGGAATTGACCGCGCGCAGGTGGCCGAAATCCTTCAGCAGCATCAAGAGCGGCGTGCGCACACGCTGGTCGGCGTCGTAGAAATGCGGCGCGTAGCGGCGGTAGCCGAGCTGCTGATAGAGCCCGGTATTGGCGAGCTCGCAATGGGTGAAATCGATCTCGCGGCGAAGCTGGCGGGTGGTCTTGAACGCCGCCGCCAGAAGCAGCGCGGCCGCTTCCCCACCCGGCCAGTCGGGAGCGACAACCGGCGGGCCCGTTACCGACAGCGCATGGCCGTACTCGGCGAAGCGTGCCAGCATGAATGCTTGGCGCAGGCTTTCCGGCAGCCGGTCGGGCGCGGCCGCTCCCACTTGCCAGAGTGTCGCGCGGATCTCGCCGTCCTGCTCGATAAAGTAGTGCTCGGCTTGGGCGGCCAGCGATTCCAGCCGGTCGATGCCGGCCGGCAGGTTGGCGCCCGCGGCGAGGCCGCGTTCGCGTCGCAACGCCGCCAGGCGAAAGCGCTCAACCCGCCGCCGGTCGGCGTCCGTCGTCGCCAGCACCACCCGCTGGCGCACCCGCTCGCCGGCGGCCGAACCATCCATGCGCTGCCTCCGTCGGTTTGGCGACGAACTTCGCATGGCAGCCCTGAAACCGCGGTTAACGGCGCGGCCGCGCGGGCTTCGGAGCAACGAAAAACGGCCCGGCGCCAAGCGCCGGGCCGAGTCTCACAAGGGAGGACTGCCGATGCGACGGCCTACTGTTGCCGCCGCTACTAGACCCACCCCCAACAGGCTTGCCCAGACAGGGCGGGCCTTACGCAACTGGCGCCGGCGCAAAGGGGGAAAACACCGGCGCCTGGGCCTCGATGAACCGACGAACTCAACTACAACCGCTTGTCGCGCCGCAGGTCAGACACTTCATGCAGGTGCCATTACGAACCAGCGTGAAATTGCCGCATTCCCCGCAGGCGTCTCCCTCATAGCCCTTGAGACGGGCTTCCCGAACTTGCGTGGCGGTGCTTTCCGCCAGGATGCCAAGACTGGGGCCGCCGCTGCCGCCACGGATCGCGAGGCCGACCTCGAGCGCCAAGCCGGCGGTCGGCGCGTCGGTTAAGGCGGCGGCGCCGCCAGGGTAGACCAGCAATTGCGTGGCCCGGCCGCGCATGTAGCCGCGCGAGGCGCCCGGCGCGACCCGTTGGCCGTCGCCGCCGCGCGGCGACACATCGCTCTGCTGTTCGCCGCCGCCAAGCGCGTCTGGTCGCAGATCGTCCGGCGCCGCATGCGCCAAATCGTGGCGGCCGAGATAGGAGATAGCGAGCTCGCGGAAGACATAGTCGATGATCGAGGTCGCCATCTTGATGGTATCGTTGCCCACCACCGCACCCGACGGCTCGAAGCGGGTGAAGGTGTAGGCCTCGACGAATTCCTCGAGCGGCACGCCATATTGCAGGCCGATCGAGATGGCGATGGCGAAGTTGTTCATCAAGCTGCGGAAGGCCGCCCCTTCCTTGTGCATGTCGACGAAGATCTCGCCCAGCGAACCGTCCTCGTATTCCCCGGTCCGCAGATAGACCTTGTGTCCGCCCACTTCGGCCTTCTGGGTGTATCCGGTGCGCCGGCCCGGCAGGCGCTTGCGGCGCCGCAGTTCGCGCTCGACCACGCGTTCGACAATGCGTTCGATGACCTGCACGCGCGGTGCCGCCTGGGCGAAACTCTCGGCCAGCGGCTCCTCGTCCTCTGCTTCGTCCTGCAGCAAGGCCGAAGCCAATGGCTGCGACAGCTTCGAGCCGTCGCGATAGAGAGCGTTGGCCTTCAGGCCGAGTTTCCAGGACAGCAGATAGGCGTTCTTGCAATCCTCGACGGATGCGCCGTTTGGCATGTTGATGGTCTTGGAAATGGCTCCGGAGATGAAGGGCTGGGCCGCAGCCATCATGCGGATGTGGCTCTCCCAACTGAGATAGCGGCTGCCGATTCGGCCGCAGGGGTTGGCGCAGTCGAAGACGGGCAAATGCTCGGCCTTGAGCGCCGGCCCGCCTTCCAGGGTCATCGCGCCGCAGCAATGCAGGTTGGCGGCCTCGATCTGCTCCCGGGTGAAACCCAAACGCCGCAACAGGTCGAGACCGGCATCCGCCAATTCGGCTTCGTCGAGGCCCAGTCGCTCGCGGCAGAAGCGTTCGCCAAGCGTCCATTTGTTGAAGGCGAATTTGATGTCGAAGGCGCTGTCGAGCGCGCGCTCGATCGCGTCGAGTTCGGCGGGCCCGAAGCCGCGCTCGGCCAGTGCCGCCTGGTTGACGCCGGGGGCCTCGCGCAGGTTGCCGTGTCCGACGGCGTAGCCGACGATGGCGTCGATTTCGGCCGGGTCGTAGCCCAGCCGCGCCAAGGCATCCGGCACGATGCGGTTGATGATCTTGAAGTAGCCGCCGCCCGCCAGTTTCTTGAACTTGACCAAGGCGTAATCGGGCTCGATGCCGGTGGTGTCGCAGTCCATCATCAGGCCGATGGTGCCGGTGGGCGCGATCACCGTGGTCTGCGCGTTGCGGAAGCCGTGTGCCTCGCCCAGCGCCAGCGTCTTGTCCCAGGCGGCGCGCGCCGCCGCGACGAGAACACCATCGGGGCAGTTGTCGGCATCGAGCGGCACCGGCAGCACTTCCAGCCGCTCATAGCCGTCCTGACGGCTGTGCGCCGCGCGACGATGGTTGCGGATTACCCGGAGCATCGCCTCGCGGTTGCGCTGGAAATCCGGGAACGGTCCGAACGCCGCCGCCATTTCGGCCGAGGTGGCATAGGCCGTGCCGGTCATCAGCGCGCTGATGGCGCCGCAATAGGCCCGACCCCGGTCGCCGTCATAGGGCAAGCCGCAGGCCATCAGCAGGCCGCCCAGATTGGCATAGCCCAGGCCCAGTGTGCGATAGCGATAGGACAATTCGGCGATGCGCCGCGAGGGGAACTGCGCCATCAGCACGGCGATTTCCAGCGCCATGGTCCACAGCCGCACGGCGTGCGCGAAAGCCGGCACGTCGAACGAACCGTCGGCGCGCAGGAACGGCAGCAGGTTCAGTGAGGCCAGATTGCAGGCCGTGTCGTCGAGGAACATGTACTCCGAGCACGGGTTGGACGCCCGGATCGGCCCATCCTCGGGGCAGGTGTGCCATTCGTTGATCGTGCTGTGGAACTGCAGCCCCGGATCGGCGCTGGCCCAGGCGGCGTGGCCGATGCGCTCCCAAAGCGCGCGCGCCTTGACCACGCGCGGCGGCTTGCGCGCCACCCGCCAGTTGAGCCGCCATTCCCCGTCGTCCTCGACCGCGCGCAGGAACTCGTTGTCGACCCTGACCGAGTTGTTCGAGTTCTGCCCGGATACGGTCAAATAGGCCTCGCCGTCCCAGTCAATGTCGAAGGTCGGGAACTCGATCTGCCGATAGCCCTGCCGGGCGAAATCGATGGTGCGCTTCAGGTAGTTGTCCGGCACGAACGCCTTGCGTGCGGCCCTCATCGCCGCCTTGAGGGCCGGATTGCGCGCCGGTTCGAAGCGCCCGTCGCCTTCGCCGGCAAGGCAAGCCGACATCACCGCGGCGAGATGCTTGGCGGTCTGCTTGGAGCCGCTGACCAGCGCCGCCACCTTCTGCTCCTCGACCACCTTCCAGTCGATGAATCGCTCGATGTCGGGATGGTCGACATCAACCACCACCATCTTGGCGGCGCGCCGGGTGGTGCCGCCCGACTTGATGGCGCCGGCGGCCCGGTCGCCGATCTTGAGGAAGCTCATCAGGCCGGACGACCGGCCGCCGCCCGACAGGGGCTCGTTCTCGCCGCGCAGGCTGGAGAAGTTGCTGCCGGTGCCGGAGCCGTATTTGAACAGGCGCGCCTCGCGCACCCACAGATCCATGATGCCGCCTTCATTCACCAGATCGTCGGCGATGCCCTGGATGAAACAGGCGTGCGGTTGCGGATGCTCATAGGCGCTGGTCGACTGGCAAAGCGCGCCGCTGCGAAAGTCGACATAGAAATGACCCTGGGCCGGTCCGGCGATGCCGTAGGCCCAATGCAGGCCGGTGTTGAACCATTGCGGCGAATTGGGCGCCGCCATCTGGCGGGCAAGCATCCAGCAATGCTCGTCGTAGAATGCCAGGGCGTCGGCTTCGCTGTCGAAATAGCCCGCCTTCCAGCCCCAGTAGGTCCAGGTGCCCGCCAGGCGATGGAACACCTGTTTGGCACTGCTCTCGCCGGCGCTGCGCGCCTCCGCCGGCAGTGTCGCCAGGGCTGCGTCGTCGGCCACGCTGCGCCACAGCCAGACCGGGACATCGTCCTCGGCCACCGGCTTCAGGCGGGTCGGCACGCCCGCCTTGCGAAAATACTTCTGCGCCAGGACATCGGTCGCCACCTGTGACCAGTCGGCGGGCACTTCGATATCCTCTTGCCGGAACACCACGGATCCATCCGGATTGCGGATCTCGCTTGCGTCCCGCCGGAAGGCCACGCCCGAATAGGGCGATTGGCCCTCCGTCGTGAACCGACGCACTACCTGCATCCTGCCCCCCCGAGGCACTGACGTGCAGCTGGCACGACCTCGGACAACCTACTAGATATAGCGGTCATGCACGAATCAATCGCAAGCCCATGTGTACGCGTCCGCGAGAGTGCTGGCAACGCGCCTTACCAGATTTTGTGTCGCCTGTTGCAAACCGGACACAGGATGTTGGTGGAAGTCCCTGAATCGATAGACTTCCATTGGCCCGACGCTGATGCCATAGTGCGCCCCGCGCGAAGCGGCGACTGGGCGGACGGGCGGCATGGCAACCATCGGTACCCGGTTGATGACGTGGTGGAAAGGCGAACTGGTCGGGCAGGACCAGTTCGGCAATCGCTACTACCGGGAAAAGGCGGGCCTGCGCCGCTGGGTGCTGTACCGGGGCATGCCTGAAGCCTCCAAGGTGCCGCCGGAATGGCACGCCTGGCTGCACCGCACGACCGACGCGGTGCCGGCCGGCAGGGCAGCCGCCAAGCCCTGGGAGAAGGAGCATGTGCCGAACCTGAGCGGGACGGCCGGCGCCTATCGGCCGCCAGGCAGCTTGCTGCAGGGCGGACGGCGGCCGCACGCGACCGGCGACTACGAGGCCTGGCGGCCGGATTGAGTCTGGGCAGGCATGCGCGAGAATCTGGTCGATACTCTGCTGGGCGCCGCGGTGCTGGCCGTCGCGGCGGTGTTCCTGGTGTTCGCCTATCGCACCGCCGATATCGGCAAGGTCGAAGGCTACGAACTGGTGGCGCAGTTCGAGAAGGTGGACGGGGTGCGGGTGGGAACCGACGTGCTGCTGTCCGGCATCAAGATCGGCACCGTCACCGAGCAGGAACTCGACACCAAGGCTTACTTGGCGGTGCTGCGTTTCAGTGTCGCGGAGCGGGTCAAGGTGCCGGAGGATAGCTCGATCAAGATCACTTCCGACGGTCTGCTCGGCAACAAGTACCTTTCGGTGCAGCCCGGCGGATCGGACACCATGTTGAAGCCGGGCCAGGAGATCCGCTTCACGCAAGGCTCGGTTGATCTGATGGAGCTGTTGGGCAAGGCCCTCTACAGCAGCCAGGGCGGTGGCGAGCGCAAATAGCGGGCTGACCGCCGCCCTGGCGGTCGCCACGGCCCTGGCTTCGGCCGGTACGGCTCGCGCGGAAGGCGACAACGCGGCGATCCTGCGGGGTCTCGACAAGATCACGGCTCGGGTTGGCTTGATCGAGGCGCCGATCGGCGCGCCGGTCGCGTTCGGGCGGCTCACCATCACCGCGCGCGCCTGCGTCAAGCGGCCCCCCGAAGAGACCGCCGAAGTCACCGCGTTCCTGGAAATCCTCGAGCAGCCGCCCGGCGTCAGCCAGCCGGTCATGCGCTTCACCGGCTGGATGTTCGCTTCCACGCCGGCGCTGTCGGCCCTGGATCACCCGGTCTACGATGTCACGGTGATCGACTGCAGAATGGTCTCCGGTGACGGCTCGCGGCCGAAACAATAGAAATCCGCGGGCGCGTTCAGCGCGGCGGCAAGCCGGACATGATACTCCGCTCGGGCGATCTCGATCGTGCCGAAGCGCGCCAGATGCTTGGTCACGAACTGCGTGTCGAGCAGCGTGAAACCGCCCAGGATCAGGCGCCCGACCAGATGCACCAGCGCGACCTTGCTGGCGTCGCGTTCGCGGCTGAACATGCTCTCGCCGAAGAACACCCCGCCCAGGGCGACGCCATAGAGGCCGCCGACCAGATCGCCGGCCCGCCGCACCTCCACGGAATGGGCATGGCCCAGCCGGTGCAATTCGCAGAACAGCTCGTGGATCGGCCGGTTGATCCAGGTGTCCGGCCGGCGGGTCTGGGCTTCCGCGCATGCCTCGATGGTGGCCGCGAAGTCTTGATCGACCGACACCTGAAATCGGCCCGACCGCACGGTGCGGGCAAGGCGGCGGGGCAGGTGGAAGCGGTCGAGCGGCAAGACGCCGCGGCGCTCCGGATCGACCCAGAACAGGCGCGTATCGGTGCGCGATTCGGACATCGGAAACACGCCCGCTGCATAGGCGCGCAACACCAGGTCAGGGGTGATCGGTGGCACGTGCCGGCTCAGGGCTGCCGTCCAGCCAGATAGTCCTCCAGCCAGCGGACGTGGTAGTCGCCGTCGACGAAGGCGCGCGTGCCCGAAAGGGCCAAATGCAGGGGAATGTTGGTGTCGATGCCACCGATGACATACTCCTCCAGCGCCCGGCGCAGGCGCATCAGGCATTCGTTGCGGCTTTGGCCATGCACGATCAGCTTGCCGATCAGGCTGTCGTAATATGGCGGCACCCGGCAGCCGGCATAGAGCGCCGAATCGATGCGCACTCCGGGGCCGCCCGGCGGGTGATACTCGCTGACCCGCCCAGGGGCTGGCGCAAAGGTCTCGGGATGCTCGGCGTTGATGCGGCATTCGATGGCGTGGCCATGGAAGCGGATGTCCTGCTGTTTGAGCACGAACGGCGCCCCGGCGGCAATGCGGATCTGCTCGCGCACGATGTCGATGCCGGTGACGGCCTCGGTCACCGGATGTTCGACCTGCAGGCGGGTGTTCATCTCGATGAAGAAGAAGCGGCCGTCCTGATAGAGGAACTCGACCGTGCCGGCGCCCCGGTAGCGCAGCGCGCGCAAGGCCGGCATCACCAGGTCCGCCAAGGCCGCGCGCTCGGTCGCGTTGAGCGCGGGCGAGGGCGCTTCCTCGATCACCTTCTGATGCCGGCGCTGCAACGAGCAGTCGCGCTCACCCAGATGCACCATCTTGCCATGGCCGTCGCCCAGCACCTGCAGTTCGATATGGCGGGGTCCGGTCAGGTACTTCTCGAGGTAGATCGCGTCGTTGCCAAAGGCCGCCCTGCTTTCCGCCCGCGCGGCGGTTAGCGCGGCTGGCAGATCCTCTTCGCGCTCGACCCGCTTCATGCCGCGCCCGCCGCCGCCCGCCGCCGCCTTCAGCAGCACCGGAAAGCCGATGCCGCGGGCTTCCCGCAGCGCAGCCGCCTCATCCGCCACCGGCCCTTCGCTGCCTGGAATCAGCGGCAGCCCCAACTCCGCCGCCCGTCGTCGTGCGGCGATCTTGTCGCCCATCAGCCGGATATGCTCGGGGCTGGGGCCGATGAAGGCAAACTTGTGTTCCTCCACGATGGCGGCGAATTCCGCGTTCTCGGCCAGGAATCCGTAGCCGGGGTGGATGGCCTCGGCGCCGCTGATCTGCGCCGCCGCGATGATGGCGGGGATGTTGAGATAGCTGCTACGCGCGTCCGGCGGGCCGATGCAGACGCTTTCGTCGGCCAGCCGTACGTGCATCGCCTCGGCATCCGCGGTCGAATGGACCGCGACCGTGTGAATGCCCAGTTCTCGGCACGCCCGATGGATGCGCAGCGCGATCTCACCGCGATTGGCGATCAGGACCTTGTCGAACAAGACCGGCTCTATTCCAGGACCAGCAGCGCCTGCGCGTATTCGACGGGGGCGCCGTTCTCCACCAGGATCAGGGTCACCCGGCCGTCGCGCGGCGCGGCGATCTCGTTATAGGTCTTCATCGCCTCGATCAGCAGCAGCGTTTGGCCCTTGACGACCGACTGCCCGGCCCGCACGAACGGCGGCTTATCCGGCTCGGGCGACAGGTAGACCGTGCCAACCATGGGCGAGGTGAGGGCGCCCGGATGGTTGCCGGGCTGGACCGGGGCCGCCGGCTCGGCGCCGTTGCCCGGCCGATGCCCCGGCACCGTCGGCGCGGCTTGCGTGAACGCCACGGGCGCCGCCTGGCGGGCCACGCGCAGGCGATGGTCCTTGTCGGCCACCTCGATTTCCGACAGGCCGGTCTCGGCCAGCAAGGCGGCGAGCTCGCGGATCAGTGCGCGGTCGATGTCGAACTTGGCCATGGCCCTCGCTGCTCCGCCCGTTTTCACGCTCAGCCGCGCAATTTTGCTGCTACGGCCTCCAGGGCCGCGCAATAGCCTAGCCCGCCCAGCCCGCAAATGACCCCTTCCGCGCCTGCGCTCAAGTAGGAATGATGGCGGAACGGCTCGCGACGGTAAATGTTCGACAGATGCACCTCCCAATAGGGCAGGGCCACCGCCTTCAACGCGTCGGCGATGGCAAGCGAGGTGTGGGTATAGGCGCCGGCATTGATGACGATGGCGCGCGCCGGCCGGCCCGCCTCCTGTATCCAGCTCACCAGTTCGCCTTCGTGGTTGCTCTGGCGGAAATCCGGGGCAAGGTCGAGGGCTTGCGCGCGCTGGCGGGCCAGCCGCTCGATCTCGGCCAGCGTCAGGCTGCCGTAGATCGCCGGTTCGCGCGTGCCCAGCAGGTTGAGATTGGGGCCGTTCAGGACCAGGACGGGGATTACCATGCCACCTCGACGGCTACGGACCGGCTGCCTATATAGACGGAACCAACCGGGCTTAGAAGGCGTTAGCGGCCGCCTTCGGTTGCGGGCGATGAGGTGCCAGCCCATACTTCCAGGGGCACGGCGGTGGCAGACGACAGCGGGCAGATGCGGATCACGATCAACGGCGAAGCGCGCGAATTGGCGGGGCCGATGACGGTTGCGGCGCTCTTGGCCGAACTCGGCCTGGATGCGCGCAAGATCGCGCTGGAACGCAACCTGGAGATCGTGCCGCGCTCGGCCTATGGCCAGGTCAGCGTGGCGTCCGGGGACCGGCTGGAGATCGTGCATTTCGTCGGCGGCGGCGATGCGCAGGCGGAATCCGAAGACGAGGATGGCTGGACGCTGGCCGGCCGCCGGTTCCGCTCGCGCCTGATCATCGGCACCGGCAAGTACAGGAGTTTCGAGGAGAATCGGCACGCCCTGGAGGCTTCGGGCGCGGAGATCATCACGGTCGCCGTGCGCCGGGTGAACGTGACCGACCCTGCGAAGGAGATGCTGGTCGACTACATCGACCCCAAGAAATACGTCTTTCTACCCAACACCGCCGGTTGCTACACGGGCGAGGAGGCGGTGCGCACCTTGCGCCTGGCGCGCGCGGCGGGCGGCTGGAGCTTGGTCAAGCTGGAGGTTCTGGGCGACCAGAAGACGCTCTACCCCAACATGCCGGAGACCCTGCGCGCGGCCGAGTTGCTGATCCGGGAAGGCTTCGAGGTGATGGTCTACTGCTCGGACGATCCCATCCAGGCCAAGCGGCTGGAGGAGATCGGCTGCTGCGCCATCATGCCGCTCGCCGCCCCGATCGGCTCGGGCCTGGGCGTGCAGAACCCGGTCGGCATCCGCATGATCGTCGAGAACGCCAAGGTGCCGGTGCTGGTCGATGCCGGCGTCGGCACCGCCTCCGATGCCGCGATCGCCATGGAACTGGGCTGCGACGGCGTGCTGATGAACACCGCGATCGCCGAGGCCCGCGATCCGGTACGGATGGCCCGCGCCATGCGTCATGCGGTGAAAGCGGGGCGGCTCGCCTATCTCGCGGGCCGCATGAAGCGCAAGTATTACGCCGATCCCTCGTCGCCCTTGGCGGGGTTGATCTAGCCGTCGAAAGGTGCCCGGCGATGCCCGACCTCTGGGACAATCCGATGGGCACGGACGGTTTCGAGTTCATCGAATATGCCGCGCCCGATCCGGCGGCGCTGGCCGGCCTGTTCGTCCGCCTGGGTTTCACCGCGGTGGCCCGGCACCGTTCCAAGAACGTCACGCTCTATCGCCAGGGCGACGTCAACTTCGTTCTGAACGCCGAGCCCGACAGCTTCGCGCAAGCCTTCGCCCGCGTGCATGGCCCCAGCATCTGCGCCATCGCGTTCCGCGTGCGCGACGCCGCCACGGCGCATCGCCGCGCGCTCGAGCTTGGCGCCTGGAACGTTGCCGGCAAGGTCGGGCCGATGGAGCTCAACATTCCCGCCATCAAGGGCATCGGCGATTCGCTGCTCTATCTGGTCGACCGCTATGGATCCGCCGGCACCATCTACGATGTGGATTTCCGCCCCATCTCCGGAGCGCCGGCCGAGCAGGGCGTCGGCCTGACGGGCATCGACCACCTGACGCACAACGTGCATCGCGGCCGCATGGCGGAGTGGGCCGGCTTCTATGAGCGGCTGTTCGGGTTCCGCGAACTGCGCTATTTCGACATCGAGGGCAAGCTGACGGGCTTGCGTTCCAAGGCGATGACCAGCCCTTGCGGCAAGATCCGCATCCCGATCAACGAGTCGGCCGACGAGCGCTCGCAGATCCAGGAATATCTGGAAGCCTATCGCGGCGAGGGCATCCAGCATGTGGCGCTGGGCTGCGACGACATCCACGCCGCGGTGGAGAGCCTGGCGGCGCGCGGCGTGCCATTCCAGTCCACACCCGACACCTATTACGGGAACGTTGACCGGCGGGTGCCCGGGCACGGCCAGGACGTGAGCCGCCTGCGCCGCAACCGCGTTCTGATCGACGGCGGACCCGAACAAGGCGGCGGACTGCTGCTGCAGATCTTCACGGAAACGGTGATCGGGCCGATCTTCTTCGAACTGATCGAGCGCCGGGGCAATCAGGGTTTCGGGGAGGGCAATTTCAAGGCGCTCTTCGAGTTGATCGAGCAGGACCAGGTCCGGCGCGGCTACCTGGCCGGGAACCCCGCCAAGGCCGACAGCCAAGGGAGATAGCGATGGCGCGCAAGTGGATTTCCCTGCCCCGCAGCGAAGGCCAAGCCAGCCGCCAGGCGCATGTCGATCTGCCGCCCGGAACCTTCGAACGCGAGATGGGGCGCGAGGGCTTCTTCGGGCCCGCCACGCAATTCTACCACCGCCACCCGCCGACCGATTGGATCGACTGGGAGGGGCCGCTGCGGCCGCGCTGCTTCGAGACCGCCAAGCTGGAAGCGACCGCCGACAGCCCGTGGGCGGCGAACCGGCTGTTGTCGAACGCGCATGTGCAATACCGCTTCTGGCGGCTCGACCGGCTAATGCCGCGCCTGGCGCGCAACGGCGACGGCGACGAACTCTTGTTCGTGCACGCGGGCGAGGGCGAGCTCTATTGCGACTTCGGCCATCTGAGATATGCCGAGGGCGATTACATCGTGCTGCCGCGCGGCACCATGTGGCGGCTGGAGCCGCGCGTCGCCTCGGCCCTGCTGCTGATCGAGGCGACCAACGACGCCTTTCGCCTGCCGGAGAAGGGCCTGCTGGGCGAACACGCCATCTTCGATCCGGCGGTGCTGGCGACACCCAGGCTGAACGAAGCCTTCCGTGCGCAGCAGAACGAGCGGTCCTGGCAGGTGGAGATCAAGCGGCGGGACAAGGTCAGCCGCGTGACCTATCCCTTCAATCCATTGGACGCGGTTGGCTGGAAGGGCGACCTGGCGCCGGTCAAACTCAACTGGCGTGACATCCGGCCGGTCACCAGCGCGCGCTATCACGTGCCGCCCTCGGCGCACACCACCTTCCTTACCAACCGTTTCGTCGTTTGCAGCTTCGTGCCGCGACCGTTCGAGAGCGAGCCGGGCGCGCTCAAGGTGCCGTATTTCCATTCCAACGACGACTACGACGAAGTTATCTTCTTCCACGCCGGCAAGTTCTTCAGCCGCGACAACAGCCCGCCCGGCATGATCAGTTTTCATCCCAGCGGCTTCCCGCATGGCCCGCATCCCAAGGCACAGGCCAGCATGTTCAAGGCGCCGGCCACCATGACGCAGGAAGTGGCGGTGATGCTCGATGCACGCGACGCCCTTGAGGTGGCGCCGGAAGCGGCCGCCATCGAATGGACCGGCTATGTCGATAGCTGGGGAGCGGGCGAACGCCGCAAGGCCGCGGAATAGGACATGAAACTCGCCTCGCTCAAGGCCGGGCGCGATGGCTGCCTGGTGGTGGCGAGCGACGATCTTGCCCGCGCGGTCAGCGCCGCGCATGTGGCGCGGAGCCTGCGCGACGCGCTCGACCGCTGGGATCGGGTGCGGCCGCAACTGCAAGTCCTCGCCGACGAGCTGGCGGCGGGGCGCGCCGGCGATGCTTTCGCGCTTGCGCCCGAACGCCTGGCGGCGCCCATGCCGCGCGCGCCGCAATGGCTCGACGGCTCGGCCTATGTCAACCATGTCGAACTGGTGCGCAAGGCGCGCGGCGCGGAAATGCCGGCCAGCTTCTGGACCGACCCCTTGATGTATCAGGGCGGCTCCGACCGCCTGCTGGGGCCGCGCGAGGACATCGCGGCCGTCTCCGAGGACTGGGGCATCGACTTCGAGGCCGAGATCGCGGTGGTGCTGGGCGACGTGCCGATGGGGGCGAGCGTAGCCGAGGCTGCCGCGGCCATCCGCCTGCTGCTGCTGGTCAACGATGTCAGCCTGCGCAACCTGATCCCGGCCGAACTGGCCAAGGGCTTTAGCTTCCTGCACGGCAAGCCGCCCACCGCCTTCGCGCCGGCGGCGGTGACGCCCGAGACGCTGGGCGATGCCTGGGATGGCGCCAGGCTGCACCTGCCGGTCAGCATCCACCTGAACGGCGAACGCTTCGGCGCGCCCGAGGCCGGCCAGGACATGACCTTCGACTTCCCCACGCTGGTCGCGCATGCCGCCAAGACCCGGCCGCTCAGCGCCGGCACCATTCTGGGCGCCGGCACGGTGTCCAACGTCGACCGCGCCCGCGGCTCGGCCTGCATCGCCGAGCAGCGCATGCTCGAGCAGATCGCGGGCGGCAAGCCCAGAACGCCCTTCCTGCGGTTCGGCGACCGCGTGCGCATCGATGTGCTGGACGCGGCCGGCGGCTCGGTATTCGGCGCCATCGAGCAGCGCGTGGTTCCCTATCGCCGCGCCGCCGGCTAGCGTGGCGGGCGAGGAGGGGCCGGAATGCTGCACCGCGAGCCGTTGCAGGAAATCGCCGAGGAGCAGGTGAGGGCGTTCGAGCAGGACGGCGCCGTCTGTCTGCGCGGAATGTTCTCGGCTGATTGGCTGGCTGCGCTGGCTGAGGACATCGAGCGCGACAAGGCCGAGCCGGGGCCGATGGTCCGGCGCAACACGCCGCCCGGCAAGCCCGGCGAGTTCTTCGTCGACTTCCAGCTTTGGCGGCGCTGGCCGAATTGCCGGCGCTTCGTCTTCGACTCGCCCGCGGCCGCGATCGCCGCGCGCATGCTCAGCGCAACCGAGGTCGTCTACTATCACGACCATCTGCTGGTGAAGGAGCCCGGCACCGAGGAGTGCACGCCCTGGCACCACGACCAACCCTACTACCCCGTGGATGGCTGGCAGGTCGGCTCGATCTGGTTGCCGCTCGACCCGGTCGACCGCGCCACCTGCGTTGAGTATGTCGCAGGCTCGCACCGCTGGGGCCGCTGGTTCCGGCCGCGCTATTTCAATCGTGCGACGTCCGAATTGGCGGTGAGCGACGACCGTTTCGAGGACATGCCGGACATCGACGCGGAGCGGCCGCGGCATCGTTTCCTCGCCTGGGATCTAGCGCCCGGCGACTGCATCTTCTTTCACGGCCTGACCGTGCACGGTGCGCCCGGCAACCGCTCCGCCAGTCGCCGACGACGGGCCTATGCCACGCGCTGGCTGGGCGAGGATGCGCGCTATGCGACGCGCAGCCAGATCTCGCCGCCCATACTGGAGCACGGCCTGCAACGAGGCGACCCGATGGCCTGCGCCCTGTTCCCTCCGGTCTGGCCGCGCGCTGCCCGAGCCAAGGAATTGTCATGAAGCTGTACACCTACTACCGCTCCTCGGCCGCCTACCGTGTGCGCATCGCGCTCAGGCTGAAGGGCCTGGCCCACGAGCAGGCCTTCGTGCACCTGCGCAAGGGCGAGCAGTCGGTGCCCAGCTATCGGGCGCTAAACCCGCAAGGCGTGGTGCCGACGTTGGAGGCCGACGGCGCCGTCATCGGCCAGTCTCTGGCGATCCTGGAGTATTTGGAGGAGACGCGGCCGCGGCCGCCGCTTCTGCCAGACGACTGGGCGGGCCGCGCGCGCGTGCGGCAGTTGGCGCTGACGATCGCCTGCGAAATCCACCCGCTCAACAATCTCAAGGTGCTGAACCACCTTGCCACCGAGTGCAAGCTGGACGAGGCCCAGCGCAAGCTCTGGTATCACCATTGGGTTGGCGAAGGCTTTCGCGCGCTGGAAGGGCTGTTGGCGGAGCATCCGGCGACCGGCCGCTTCTGCCACGGCGACCGGCCCGGCTTGGCCGATATCTGCCTGGTGCCGCAGGTCTACAATGCCCGGCGGTTTCAGGTCGACCTCGCGCTCTATCCGACGATCCGGCAGATCGAGGCGGCGTGCCTGGCGCTGCCGGCCTTCACCGAGGCGGCGCCGGAGCAACAGCCGGACGCCGAATAGTCAGAGCGCCAGCCGGACCGCGGCGCCCAGGCCGGCACAGATCGCCAGCGTCGCTGCCATGCCCCAGCGCAGGCGAAACACCAGCACGAAGGCAATCGCGGCAATGGCGAGCGCCGCCGGATCGACGCTGGCGAGCTGTGGAAGCAGCAGGCGAACCGGGCCGAGCCAAGTCTCGTCCAGGCGGTGGGACAGCGCGTGCAGGGCGAACCAGATCGCCAGGTTGAGGATGACGCCCACCACCGCCGCGGTCACCGCCGCCAGGGCGCTCGCCAGGGCCGGCTGTTGCCGCAGCCGCTCGACATAGGGGGCGCCGAGAAAGATCCACAGGAAGCACGGCACGAAGGTGACCCATACGGTCAAGGTCGCGCCCAGCAGGCCGCCGAGCAGCGGCTCGGCCAGGCCGCCCGCCCGTGCCGCCGCCAGGAAGCCGACGAACTGCAGCACCAGAATGAGCGGCCCGGGCGTTGTTTCGGCCAGCGCCAGGCCGTCCAGCATCTCCGGCGCGGCCAGCCAGCCATGGCTCTTGACAGCCTGTTGCGCCACATAGGCCAGCACCGCGTAGGCGCCGCCGAAAGTGACGACAGCCATCTTGCTGAAGAAGACCGCCATGGCGACGAACAGGTTGTCCCACCCGGCCGTCCAGGCGATCAGCGCGATGGGGCCGAACCAGAGCAGGGCGAACAGGCCGAGGATACGCAAGGCGCGCGCCAGGCTGGGCGCCACCGGGTCGCACACGTCGTCGAACAGGCCCGGCCGGCCGTCGCCCGCCTTGCCGTGGCCGCCCGCCTTGAACTGCTCCGGCGCGAGGCGATGACCGACCAGTCCGATCGCGATCGCCGCGCCGACGATCAGCGGAAACGGCAGGTCCAGGAAAAAGATGGCGATGAAGGCAAGTGCCGCCAGCGCCACCGCGGTACCGCTCTTCAACGCCCGCCGACCGATGCGGATCACGGCCTCGACCACGATCGCCAGGACCGCCGACTTCAGCCCGAAAAACAGCGCCGCGACGAAGGGCACCCGGCCGAAGGCGACGTAGATCGCGCTCAACGCCAGCATGCACAGGAAGCCCGGCAGGATGAACAGCGTGCCGGCGATGAAGCCGCCCGCCGCCCGATGCATCAGCCAGCCGATATAGGTGGCCAATTGCTGCGCTTCCGGGCCGGGCAGCAGCATGCAGTAATTGAGCGCGTGCAGGAACCGCGTCTCGCCGATCCATCGCTTCTCCTCCACCAGGATGCGATGCATGGTGGCGATCTGCGCTGCCGGCCCGCCGAAGCTGAGCAAGCCGATGCGCAGCCAGGTCCGCGTGGCCGTGGCCAGCGAGATGTGCGGCGCGCTCATGCGCTGGGCGGCCAGCCGTGCGTTTCCGCTTTCGCTGCGCGACACCATGCGTAAAGCGCGTCGTACATGACCAGGCCGTGCGTCAGCATCTCGTGGTCGTCCGGGTAGACGTGCGACAGGCCGAGCGACAGCGCCAGCAGGCCCGGCGCCTGCGGCGCCAGTTCCGGGTGGCCGGTGTCGGCGCCGCGCACGATCACGGCGAGCTGCGCCAGCGCCGGGTCGTCCAGCCGGTATTTCGTCAGGAAGGCATCGAAGCTGCACAATTCGCCGACATGGCTCAGCTCGACGCCCGGAATGTCATAGGGGATGGCGCCGATACGTTCGGCCACCGGCAGCACCTCGGGCGGCGGCACGAACAGGAACTCGGGCGCCTTGTCGATGAAGCGCTGGATCAGCCAGGGGCAGGCGATGCGGTCGATCTTCGGGCGCTCGCGGGTGATCCACTTCATGGTCTTGCCTCCTTCTTGCGTTGTTCCCGGCCGCGGTTGTTGCGCAGGGCGGCGTAGAGCCCGTCGAACAGCGCGTTGCCTTGGGCGAGCCGGGCTTCGTCGTCGTCGTTGGTCAGGCACAAGCCATCGATCAGCCGTTCGAGGCCGGCGGCCTCGTCGCGGCCGAACTTGCCGTCCTTCAGGTCGAGGTCGTGCACGATCTCGGCAATGCCGGAGAGCGCCGCGTCCTCCATGCCGGTCCGCCCGAGCAGCACTTCGAAGGTGCATCGGTCGCCTTCGTGGGTGAACTCGGCTTCGAACATGTCGAACCGGCATTCGTGGCGCTTCGGCCTATAGCCGCGCGCGACAACGAACTTGAAGCGGGCTTCGGGGTCGATGAAGCGGCGGATCAGCCAGGCGCTGGCGATGCGGTCGACCCGCACGTCGCGGCGAGTGACCCACATGGTGCCGGCCGGGGCCAGCGAAGGCCGTTCGGATGCGAGCATTGGCACGACTTCCTCCGGTGGTTGCGCAACCGCGTTGCCCAGGGCCGCCAGCAGACCGTCCACGGCCTCGGCGCCCGGTGCGGCAAAGAAATCGATGGCGCCGATCCGTTCGCGCCGCTTGGCGAGGCGCGTAAGGCGCGCGCGCAACTCGTCGTTGGCCATCTGGCCGGCCGCCTGCAGCAATTCGCGGGCGTCGCCCGCGAGCTGCGCATAGTCGGCATCGCGCGCCGCAACGAACAGCTGCCGCGCCTCGCCCTCGTCCAGGCCGTCCAGCAGCCTGGCTTCGCACACCAGGGCCTCGCCGCCGCCGTCGCGGATTTCCCGGGCGAGCCACTGAAAATCCTCGAGCGTCTCGGCGCCCGGCGGCAGCACATACACCGAGTTCTTCACCGCCACCGCGCCCAGTACCTGCAGCCGTCGCCAGATCTTGACCCGCAGGTAGTCGGGCTTGGGCGGGATCTGGTGGATCAGCAAGAGCCAGGCGCTGGCATCGTCGTCCATGGCTAGAATCTGTAACAGACGTTTTGATTGGTGTCTATTCAAAAGATACAATTGTATCTATCTTTATCCCATGCCATTGTCCCCGACACGCCAACTAGGAGGCCGGCATGCAGCCATCCATCACCGCGCTCCCGATCAAACCCTCGCGGCTGCAAGGCCTGTCGGAGCGGCTGATCGACAGTCATTACGTCAACAATTACGGCGGTGCCGCGCGGCGGCTTGGCGCCATCGAGGCCGCGCTGGCGGAGTTCGAGCCCGCGACCGGCGCCGGTTTCCGCCTGGCCGGCATGCTGCGGGAGCGGCTGGCGGCGCAGAATTCCATGCTGCTGCACGAACACTATTTCGCGGCGCTCGGCGGCAACGGTGCGTCGCCCGAGGGCCCGCTGGCGGCGGCGATCGCGCGCGATTTCGGCTCGTTCGCGGCTTGGCGGGGGCAGTTCGTCGCCTTGGCGCGGGCGCTCGCGGGCGGCTCGGGCTGGGCGTTGCTGCTGCACGACAGCCGTGCGGGGCGTCTTGTCAACCAATGGGCACCCGACCACCTGCATGCGTTGGCTGGTGCGCGGCCGATCCTGGCGCTCGACATGTACGAGCACGCCTATCACCTCGATTTCGGCGCCGACGCCAACGGCTATATCGAAGCCGCGCTCGGCAATCTCGATTGGCCCCGCCTGGAACGGCTCTACGCGGCCGCGCTCCTCGGGCAGGCTCCGCCGACGGCGCCTGACCAGCCGCCCGATGACCTGCTCACCGCCGAGGCCTTGCGCGCCAGTCCCAGCGCCTTCGTGCTGCTGGACGTGCGATTGCCGGGCGACCGTGCCAAGGCGCTGCTCGGCATCGTCGGCGCGCGATGGTGTCCGCCGGAGGCGCTGGGCGAGTGGGCGACGGCGCAGGCTCCCGCGCGGCCGGTCGCTGTCTACTGCGTCTATGGCTTTCAGGTCAGCATCGATGCGGCAGCAAGGCTGCGCCGCCACGGCGTGAAGGTGCATCGGCTGGCTGGCGGGCTGGCCGCTTGGCGGGCGTTGGGTGGCGAGTTGGCGGAGGTCGCGGCGGATGTCCGGGTTCGCACAGAAGTGAGACCGGTTGAGTAAGGGAAGGGGTTCTCCGAAGCTCGGGTTGCTGAGACTCGAAGCAAAAGAGAACCCCATGCAGGTTGAACCGCGCCGGGTTTCCCGGAGGCATTGTCGTTTGAGTCATGCGGCCATGGCAGGTTGGTCTGCCATGGCGTAGTAGCGTTCCTCGGCTTCGGCCGGCGGGATGTTGCCGATGGGCTCCAGGATACGCCGGTTGTTGAACCAGTCGACCCATTCGAGGGTAGCGTACTCGACGGCCTCGAAGGAGCGCCACGGCCCC